>JBFLVU010000043.1:0-15223 GCA_040758175.1 Acidobacteriota bacterium
CAAGCGGCGCCGGCACGCCGGGGAAGAGGACTTGGACGTGGGCGACAGCTACTCCGAAGACGACCAGGATATGGAGTGAGGACCGACCATGGGCGACCCTAGACGCGACGCCAAAGGCGGAAAGAAGAAGCGCTTCTACAAGAAGGACTACCTGTTCAAGCGGAAGAAGTACTGCAAGTTCTGCGACACGGGTGTGGCCTTCATCGACTACAAGGACGTGAAACTCCTCTCCGGGTACCTCCGCGAGCGTGCGAAGATCGTGCCGCGCCGCATCTCGGGCACGTGCGCCATCCACCAGCGGCAGCTCACCGTGGCCATCAAACGGGCCCGTCTGCTCGCCCTGCTCCCCTTCACCCAGGATTGACGGAGGAGGGCCCCATGAAAGTCATTCTGAAAGAGAACCTCGACAACCTCGGACAGCGGGGCGCCGTCGTCAACGTGAAGGACGGTTACGCCCGCAACTACCTCCTCCCCAAGGGACTGGCCATGCGGTACACGCCCGGCGCCGTCAAGGTGCTGGAGCAGGAGCGCCGCATGTACGAGACCCGCCAGCTCAAGGAAAAGGAGGAGGCGGTCGCCCTGGCGGAAAAGATGCAGGCCGTCGAGCTGACCGTGCTCAAGCGCGCGGGCGACCAGGACGTTCTGTACGGGTCCGTGACCCCCACCGACGTGGCGGACCTCCTCCGCGAGAAGGGCTTCACCGTGGACAAGCGGAAGATCCTCCTCCACGAGCCCATCAAGAAGCTCGGCGAGTACGAGATCCCCGTGCGTCTCCACCACGAGGTGGCCCCCAAGGTCCGCCTCCACGTGATCAAAGAAGAGTAGGATGCGTCCCAGCTTCCCGCGCTGGAAAGCCTACGCCTGTGCCCTTCCGACCCTGCTCATCCCGGGCTTGTCGCACCTCTGCCTGGGCCGGAAGGGACGGGCCGCGGCCTTCTTCGCGATCGTGGGAGCGACCTACGTCATCGGGCTGCACCTCAGCGGCGCCCTCTTCCCCTTCGACGCTCCAAACTGGCTGTACCGGCTCGGGGGTGTCGCCCAGGCCGGCCTCGGTCTACTGTATTTCGGCGGCCGGCTGGCGGGCTGGGGGGCCCTTCGGCCCGAGGCCGTGACCGACGTGATGTTCGGGTACGGCAGCACATTCCTCGTCGCGGCGGGGCTGATGAACATGCTCCTCATCATGGACGCCTTCGACATCGCCGTGGGGAGGAAGGAGTGATGCTGAGGGATCACTTCTTTTCCCTGCTCGCCTTCTCCGCGCTCACAGCCCTCTTCTTCGCCACGCTCAACCACCGGGACCGGCGGGGCTTTCTGCTTTCGGTGGCCAAGACCCTCGGCTGGATGATCCTCGGTTCCCTTGCCTTCGCCTACCTCATGTTCTGGACGGGGCCGTGACCTTACGGCACTTCGCGAGGTATTGGCTCCCCCCCCTCCTCTACGTCCTCCTGATCACGCTCCTCTCGCACATGACCCACCCGCCGCTCCCCTCCGGCCTGGAGGCGAACCTCCTCCACGTACCGGAGTACGCCTTGCTCGGGCTCCTGCTGGCGCGGGCCCTCCAGGCCGGCGCGCAGGGGAAGGCGGCCCCTCCAGTCCTCGCCTCCGCCCTGGTCCTTGCCGTACTTCTGGGCGGTCTCGACGAGTTCCACCAGGCCTTCGTGCCCGGCCGCATGCCCGATCCGATGGATTGGGCCCACGATGCGGCGGGGGCCTTCCTCGGCGTCTCCTCGTGGGGTCTCTGGACATGGCTCCGGCGGTGATCGCAGCCCTCGCGGGTGCGGTGGGGCTCCTCCTGGGATTCGCCGCCGGCGCCGCCGCGTTCCTCCGCAAACGCTCTCGGGAAGTCGCCGTGCCTCCGTTTTCCCCCGACGGGGCCCTGGTGGATGGCCACCGCCCGCCCGACTGGAGGGCCCTCTCGTGCCAGTTCCTGGGCCTGGTGCGGCAGGCCACGGGGGCGGAGGGGGCCGTTTGCCTCGTGCCCGACCGGGAAGGGTGGAGGGTTTCGGCGACGAACCCGGGGTTGAAAGCGTCCGAGGTCGTCGCCAGGAGGGAGGGTCTTTCCGTTCTCGCCCTGGACGGAGAGAGGGAGGTCACGGCCGAGTCGGTCCACCCCCAGGTCGTCGGCTATCTCCCCGGCCGGACCGATGCGGTGTCCTGGGCTATGGCCCCCGTGATTCACCGCGGGAAGGCGAGGGCCCTTCTCTCCCTCCACCGGACGGCCGGGCAGCCCTTCCTGCCCGAGGAGGTGGCGCTCCTCGTCCGCGCGGCCCGGATCTACGACTCCTGGGAGGGCTTCGCGGCCCACTTCCACGCGGTGTCCTCGCGGAGCGACGAGGGCGAACGCCTGGCGCGGGGGCTCGAACAGATCGTGAGGCAGAAGGAGCCCGACGCCATGGCCGGGTGCGTCCTGGACCACCTCTTCGACCTTCTGCCCGCCCTCTACGCCTTCACCGTCATCCGAAGCCCGCGCTTCCAGTACGCCTACATCGAAACCAAGAAGTTCGAGGTCCCGGAGAGCTTCCGGTACATGGACCGCCAGACGTGGGCCTACTGGGTCCTGATGAAGGGCGGGGAGCCGCTGTACCTGGAGGGGGCCGCGAGCCGCGACACGGCCATGCCCGTCCTCTTTCGCGGGGAGCCGTTCCCCCCGGGCGCCGTGGCCTACCTCCACCCCCTCTCCTCCGGCGACGAGCAGTTCGGCATCATCGGGGTCGTGGGGCGCGAAGCGACGCCCTTCCCCGAAGTGGGGCGCCGCGCCGCCGGACGCTTCATCGAGCAGGTGGCGGCCCTCCTCCACCTGGCTCTTCTCCAGAAGCACCACGAGAGGTTTGCCACCCTGGACGGCCTCACCGGGTTGTACAACCGCAGGCATTTCGACGCCGAGCTCCCCAAGGAGCTGAGCCGGTCCCAAAGGGAGGGCAAGCCCCTTTCCCTCCTCATGGTGGACCTCGACCACTTCAAGAAGATCAACGACACGTACGGGCACCCGGCCGGGGACCTGGTCCTGAAGGAGGCGGCCCACCGCATGCAGGCCGAGCTGAGGGACATCGACCTCCTGTGCCGGTACGGGGGGGAGGAGTTTTCGGCCATCCTCCCCGGCTGCCCGCCCGGGGAGGCCGTGGCTGTGGCCGAGCGCATCCGCCGGTCGGTGGAGAGCCTGCCTTGGGGGGGCGCGTCGGTCCTTCCCGCACCGGTCACCGTGAGCGTGGGCGTGGCGTCTTTCCCTCGTCCCTTCGGCTCCCTTCTGACGCTCCTGAAGGGCGCCGACGACGCTCTCTACCAGGCGAAGGACCGGGGCAGGAACCGGGTGGCCGCCTCCGGCGGGTGACCGCTACCGCCCCCCATTCGGCCTTGTGCCCCACCGCCCGGGCCCCGGCCGAAATCGCCTTGACCGCCAACCGGTTTCCCCTTTAGAATGAAGCCTTAATGGGGGTTCAGATGCGGGTCCTTCTCGTGGGTGGCGGAGGCAGGGAGCACGCGATGGCCTGGGCGCTATCCCGGTCTCCGCGTGTGGAGCGTCTGGTCTGGGCGCCGGGGAACGGCGGGGCCGACGGGAAGGTCCCCACGGCCCATGTACCCGCGGAGGACGTGTCCGGCCTGGTGGCGCTCGCCGGAAAGGAGCGCGCGGACCTCGTGGCGGTGGGCCCCGAAGTGCCGCTCGCCATGGGGCTGGCCGACGCCCTCGCCCGGGAGGGGATCGCCTGTTTCGGGCCCACGGCTGGAGCGGCGCGCCTCGAATCCTCCAAGGTGTTCGCCAAGGAGTTCTGCGTCCGAAACCGGATTCCGACAGGGGACTTCCGCGTCTTCGGGGACGGCGGGGCGGCTCGGGAGTACCTGGAGTCCTACTCCGGCCCCTTCCCCCTGGTTCTTAAGGCCGACGGTCTGGCGGCGGGCAAGGGGGTCCTCGTCTGCGCGAGCCGCGAAGAGGCCCTCGCCGGGTCCGAGGAGATCCTGGTCCGCAAAGCCTTCGGCGCCGCGGGAGACCGTATGCTGGTGGAGGAGTTCCTGCCGGGCGAAGAGGCTTCGCTGATGGTCTTCACGGACGGAGAGGATTTCGCGCTCATGCCCCCGGCCCGGGATTTCAAGCGCGTGGGGGACGGCGACACGGGACCCAACACGGGCGGGATGGGCGCGTTCTGTCCCGCTGGAGCCCTGGACACAGACCTGCTGGACCGGTCCGTGCGAGAGATCATCGCCCCCGCGCTCGAAGCCATGCGCCGGGAAGGTACGCCCTTTCGGGGCGTGCTCTACGCGGGCCTCATGCTGGGGCCGTCCGGCCCCAAGGTGCTCGAGTTCAACTGCCGTTTCGGCGATCCGGAGACGCAGGTGGTCCTTCCGCGGCTGGAAACGGACCTGGCGGAAGTCCTCTGGGCATGCGCCACCGGCTCCCTTCGGCGGGTGCGGCTGGCGTGGAGGTCCGAGGCGGCCGTCACCGTCGTCCTCTGCTCCGAGGGCTATCCGGGGTCCTACCCCAAGGGGCGCCCCATCCGGGGGATCGCCGAGGCGGAGTCGCTGGAGGGCGTCACCGTGTTCCACGCGGGGACCCGCCGCGAGGGCGGCCAGCCCGTCACCTCGGGGGGCCGCGTCCTCAACGTGACGGCCCTCGGTTCCACCGTGGCCGTCGCCCGGGATCGGGCTTACGCCGCCGCCGCCCGGATCGGATTCGAAGGAATGCATTTCAGAAAGGACATCGCGGGCGCCGTTTGAGGCCCTTCACCTTCTCCCGCCGCCACCACCCGGGCGGCGTTGAACCTAGGAAAGCGAGGACACCCATGAGCGACTTCCCCCGCCTGCCCGGCTTGAAGACCGATCTGCCCGGCCCCAGGGCCAAGGAGATCATCGCCCGGGACGACCGGTACGTCTCCACGTCCTACACGCGCGGCTATCCCCTCGTGGCCGAGGAGGCCCACGGGGCCATCGTGCGGGACCCCGACGGCAACCATTTCCTCGACTTCGCGGCGGGGATCGCGGTAGTGGCCACCGGGCACTGCCACCCCAAGGTGGTCGCCGCCGTTCGGGACCAGGCCGGCCGCCTCATGCACATCAGTGGCACCGACTTCTACTACACCCCGCAGGTGGAGGCCGCCGAACTCGTCTCCAGGCACGTTCCCGGCGCGGATACCAACCGGGTCTTCTTTGGGAATTCGGGCGCAGAGGCCATCGAATGCGCCATCAAGCTCGCCAAGTACCACACCGAGCGAAAGCGCTTTATCGCTTTCTTCGGCGCCTTTCACGGGCGCACCACCGGGGCGCTGAGCCTCACGGCCAGCAAGGCCACGCAGAAGGACAAATTCTTCCCGCTCATGGGCGGGGTCACCCACGTCCCTTACGGCTACTGCTACCGCTGTCCCTACGGACAGACCTACGGGAAGTGCCGTTTCGAGTGCGTCTCCTTCATCGAGGACACGGTGTTCCGGACCATCTGTCCGCCCCAGGAGGTGGCGGCCCTGTTCGTGGAGTCCATCCAGGGCGAGGGAGGCTACGTGGTCCCGCCCCCGGAGTTCCTCCAAGGCCTGCGGTCCATCTGCGACAAGTACGGGATCCTTCTGGTGGACGACGAGGTCCAGGCGGGGATGGGCCGCACGGGGAAGTTCCTCGCCATCGAGCATTTCGGTGTCCACGGCGACATCACCTGCCTGGCCAAGGGCATCGCCTCGGGCCTGCCCCTCTCGGCGTGCGTGGCCTCGAACCGCATCATGAACTGGCCCCCCGGGAGCCACGCCTCCACCTTCGGCGGCAACCCCGTGGCGTGCGCCGCCGCCAGGGCCACCATCGAACTCCTCGAAGAGTCGCTCATGGCCAACGCGGCGGAGCAGGGGAGCTTCTTGATGGACGGCCTCCGGAACATGATGGGCAAGTTCGGTGTCATCGGGGACGTGCGGGGCAAGGGGCTCATGATCGGCGTCGAACTCGTGAAAGACCGCGAATCCAAGGAGCGCTTCCCCGAACTGCGCGACGAGATGGAGACCCAGAGCTTCCTGCGCGGCCTCCTCATCCTGGGATGCGGCCCGAACACGCTGCGGATCTGCCCGCCCCTGGTGATCGACAGGACCCAGGCCCAGGCGTTCCTCGAGATCTTCGAAAACGCCCTGGAGGCCGCCGTCCGCAAGGTGAGTTGACGCTCTTGCCTTTCCGGGTTTCCTGTGCGACCCTTCCCCCATGAAGGACTCGGTATCGGTCCGTTTCTGGGGGACCCGGGGAAGTGTCCCCTGCTTCTCGGGCGACAAGGTCCGCTTCGGAACCAACACCTCCTGCGTGGAAATCCGCTGGGGGCACCGGGAACGGATCGTCTTCGATGCGGGCACCGGCATCATCGCCCTCGGCAACCAGCTTCACAAGACGGACCTGCTGGAGTCGGGCCCCCTCCACCTTTTCCTGTCCCACTTCCACTGGGACCACATCCACGGCCTGCCTTTCTTCAAGCCCGCGTACGACCGAAGGACCCGAATGGTGATCTACGGCAGGAGCGGAGTGGAGAAGGTCTTCACGGGCCAGCTCCTGGCGCCCTTCTCCCCCATCCCGCTGGAGGCGCTGGCGGCGCGCATCGAGTACGTCCAGATCGGCGGCGTGATGGAGGTGGACGAGGCCCGGGTGGAGCCCTTCGAGGTCCATCACCCCCAGAGGTGCTTCGGCTTCATCGTGGAGGTTCGGGGGCGGAAGATCGTCTACGCCACCGACACCGAGCCCGACGGGGGGCGGATGGACGCTCTGCTCCAGGAGAGGGCATCGGGAGCGGACCTGCTTGTGATGGACTCCAACAACTCCGTGGAGGAGGCCGCCGACAGGAAAGGGTGGGGCCACTCCACGTGGCGGGACTGCGTTCGCGTGGCGAAAAAGGCCAAGGTGGGGCACCTCGTCCTGTACCACAACGACCCCTTCCACTCCGACGCCGCTCTGCAGAGGAAAGAGCGCCTGGCCCAGAAGCGCTTCCCCGAGGCTACGACCGCCTACGACGGCCTCCTTCTCTCGCTCTGACCGTGCCCCTCGCTCCCCACTCCGTGCAGACCGCCTACCTGCTCCTCGGGAGCAACCTGGGAGACCGCCTGGCGTACGTCGAGGCCGCTGAGCGCCTCCTCGAACGTTCGGGGCGGGTCCGGGTGACCGCGCGCTCGCACGTCTACGAGACGGAGCCCACCGGCGTCGGCCCCCAACCCTGGTACCTGAACCGCGTGCTGGAGGCCCAATGCGAGGCGGGGCCCCTGGCCATCCTCTCCCTCGCCCTCTGGACGGAGAGGGCCCTGGGCAGGCACCGGCGAACTCCGAAGGGTCCGAGGACGGTGGACGTGGACCTGCTGGCGTGGGGAGACCTGATCGTCGCCACCCCCAGGCTCATCCTCCCCCATCCGGCTCTCGCCCTGCGCCGGAGCGCCCTGGCGCCGCTCGCGGAGATCGCGCACGGATGGAGGCACCCGAAACTGGGGTGCACGCCCGCCGAACTTCTTCGGGCCTGCCCCGACCCGAAGGTCGTTCGGCTATTCCGCCCGGAACTTGATGATGAGCGGTGACCCTTCGAGATCGAAGGAGTCCCTCAGACCGTTCTTGAGGTAGCGGGCGTAGGGCTCGGGGGGCGGCAGTTTGGAATTCGTGAAGAGGGTGAGGATCGGCGGGGCCTCGCCGGTCTGGGTCGCGTACCGGATCTTCAGCTCCTTGCCCTGGATGGAGGGGGGGGAGACCCTCGCCACCAAATCCGCCAGCGTCTTGTTGAGGACCGAGGTCGGAATCTTGAGCCGGAAGCGGTCGTAGACCCTCGAGGTCATGGGGAGGACCCGGTCCACGTGGCGCCCCGTCTTCGCCGACGCACGGACGAGGGGCAGGTAGGGCATGAAGTGGAGCCTCTCCCGAACGGCCTCCTCGGCGGCCTTGGCCCTCTCCTCGCCACCCAGGAGGTCCCACTTGTTCAGCACGACGACGGCGGCGCGCCTGGAACGCTCGATGAGTCCCGCGATGTGGGCATCCTGATGGGAGGGCGGCTGGGAGGCGTCGAGGACGAGGAGCGCCACGTGGCACGTCTCCAGGCTCCGCCGGGCGAGGACCACGGAGAGAATCTCCGCCCCCTTCTCGGTCTTGCTCTTCCGGCGGATGCCGGCCGTGTCCAGGAGGACGAAGTCCCTCCCGCCCGCCGAAAGGGGGGCGTCCACGGGGTCCCGTGTGGTCCCGGGAATCTCGGAAACCAGGGAGCGGTACTGTCCCAGGAGGCGGTTGAGCAGGGAGGACTTGCCCACGTTGGGCCGGCCCACGATGGCCACCCGGATCGCACCCTCCGCCGCGAGGGGCTCCGCCGCCTCGGCGCCATGCTCGCGGGCCTTTTCGCCGACGAAGTCCCAGAGCTCCTCCGCCCCGGTCCCGTGCTCGGCGGACACGGAGAAGACGGGCGAGAGCCCGAGGGAGAAGAACTCCGCCGAGCGCGGGGCGTGACCCTCCACGTCCACCTTGTTGACGACGAGGGCCGCCGGCCTCCCCGACTTGATCAACCGGCGGGCCAGCTCCTTGTCCACGGGGTTGAGCCCCTCCTTCCCGTCCACGAGCAGGAGGACCAGGTCTCCACCCGCCATGGCGACCTGGACCTGCTCCTCCACGAGGGAAAGAAGGGCGTCCTCGCGCTCCCCGTAGATTCCGCCCGTGTCCACGAGCTGTACCGACAGTCCGTCCCGCTCCAGGAGCGCGATGTTGAGGTCGCGGGTGACCCCGGGCTGGTCGTGGACGAGCGCCTTCCGACGCCCCAGGAGGCGGTTGAAGAGCGTCGATTTTCCGACGTTCGGGCGGCCCACGATCACCACCGAGTACAGGCCCGACAAGTTCACCTCCCGGCGGCATGGTACCATACGGCGCATCCCCACCGGGTCGGGAATGGCGAGGGTGGGAAAGCGTTCCAAACAGGGGAGGTGAACGGATGACGGACGTCTCTCGCGAGGACGCGATGGGGGAGGAGGAGCGGGCCTGCTACGCGGCGCTGGAGCAGGTGGTTGACCCAGAGCTCGGGCTGGACGTGGTGAGCCTGGGCCTTATCTACCGGCTCGCCGTGCAGGGCGGTGAGGTGGAGATGGACATGACCATGACCTCGCCGGGTTGTCCCGTGGCGGAACAGCTCCTCCTCGAGGCCAACAACGCCCTCCTCAAGGTCCCCGGCGTGGAGCGGGCGCGAGTCAACCTCGTCTGGTCCCCCGCCTGGACCCCCGAAATGATGAGCCTGGAGGCCAAGATGGCCCTGGGCTTCGCCTGATTCGCGGCACCCCCGCACCCAGTCATCCCGCCGTCTCAGGCCCCTGGCCGCTCCCGGTGAAGCCGCGCGGCTCAGGCCCTTTCCCTGCCCGTGGGCACGAGGCGGAGCTCCATCGCCATGGCTCCGAGGACGAGAAGCCCCACCGCTCCGAACACGGGCCTGAATCCCACCGCATCCATGATCCATCCCCCCGCGAGCGGAGCCGCCACGGCCGCCGGCGTGAGCAGGAACCCGACGAGACCCAGGGCGCTGCGCCGCTCGTCGGCCCCGGCCAGGTCGATGACCCAGTTCGTCTGGCTCGTGTACTCGGTGGCCAGGAACGCCCCAGTCAGGACGGCCGCCAGGTAGATACCCGCGGCCGGCACGGGCGCCACCAGGAGAAGGGCCGCGGCCGCTAGGCCCCCCTGGCCGATGAGCACGGCGGACTTGTGGCCGAACCGGTCTCCGAGCCAGCCGGCCCCGATTCCCGCAAAGGCCTGGCCCAGGAGCGCCGCGGTTCCAAGGAGCGCCGCCGCGGAGGGAGACACGCCCCGGTCCGCCACCGCGTACACCGCATAGAAGTGGAGGACCAGCGGATAGGCGCCTCGCACGACCCACCGGCCGCAGAGGTATGGGAGCATCCAGCGGCACCGCCGCAAGGCTCCCCACATGGCACGCACGTGCTGGTCCACGCCCCCCGGCCGGGCCGGCTCGTCCGGAGCGCCGCCGGCGGTTCCCAGGAAGAGGAAGGACCCTCCGGCCATGAGCAGGGCCGCCGAGAGGAAAAGCGCGGCATAGGCCGCGGGCGACGTGCTCCTGCCCAGGACGGCCCCCGCCGCCGTCACTCCGGCGGCCCCGGCCAGTGTCTGGGTGAAGAAAATGAAGCCGAAGGCGCGCCCCCGCCGCTCCGGGTCCAGGATCCCGGCCATGAAGTCGAGCCATAGGGGAAAGACGGTCCCCACGAGGGCGTAGAAGAGGGCCCATCCGCCGAGCACGAGCCAGATCGGTGAGCGGCTTCCCGACCAGAGTCCCGCGGCCACGAGGGCCAGGGGGAGGGGCGCCGCCACGTGAAGCCAGAGCACGCGGGCCCGGAGGGACCCTCCCCGGCGGGTCAGCGCCCCCGAGAAGACCTGGGGAAGCCCTACTCCGAGGGCGCTCAGGGCGGGCAGGAGGGCGATGACGGCGTTGCTGGCGCCGAGCCCTTCCAGGAAGACCGGAATCACCGCGCCCAGGGAGACTAGGTTCATCCCCAGGCCCCAGAAGGCCTCCACTCCGCCCAGGAAGATCGTGTTCCGCGAATGCCCGGGCCAACTGGCCATGATGCGCTCTCCCCTGAGGGCCGTTCCGCATTGTATCCCCGGCCTGCGTAAAATGGCGCACGGCCGAACGGCCTTCGGGCGGGCCGATGGCCGCATGTGGGGATATGCTATACTTTTCAGGGTGGAACGCGAGATCCGGTCCCGAAGAGCGGGCGGGGCGAACCGATGAAGCCCTGCGCCGGAACGTATTCAGGAACCGGGTTCAGGCTCCCGTCGGAAAGGGGTGGACCATGAGGTTCGGAGTACCCAAGGAGTGCGGCCTCCAGCCGAATTGCGAGGAAAAACGCGTGGGGCTTTCCCCGGCCGGAGTCCGGGAACTCGTGGAAGCCGGGGCCGAAGTCGTCGTGGAGACGGGTGCGGGCGCGGCGGCGGGGTTCCCCGATGAGACCTACCGCAAGGTCGGCGCTCAGGTAGTCTATTCCCACGAGGAGGTCTTCGGGCGCTCGGAGGTCCTCGTCAAGGTGGGGCGGCCGAACCTCCACGACCTCGACCTCATGGAGCCCGGCTCGGCCGTCCTAGCCTTCCTCCACCTGGCGGTGGCGGGGGAGGCCTATCTGGCCAAAATGAGGGAGCGCAGGATCACGGCCCTCGGACTCGAGATCATCCAGGACGCCGACGGGACCCTGCCCATTCTCCGCATCTCCTCGGAGATCGCGGGCAAAATGGCCCCCCAGATCGCGGGACGCCTCCTGGAAACGGGCTCGGGAGGCATCGGGATCCTGCTCGGCGGCGCCCCCGGCATTCCGCCGGCGGACGTGGTCATCATCGGGGGCGGCACGCTGGGCTTCCACACGGCCAGGGCCTTCTTGGGCCTTGGATGCAGCGTCTATGTGCTGGACCTGTCCCAGAAGGTGCTCGAAATGATCGACCGGCGGCTGGGGGGCCGGGTCGTGACGGCCCACGCCACCAAAGAGAACCTCGAAAAGTTCGTTGCCTTCGCCGAGGTCCTCGTGGGGGCCGTGCTGGTCCCCGGCGAAATCGCGCCCATCGTGGTGACCCGGGACATGGTCCAGAAGATGCGCCCCGGGTCTGTGATCTTGGACTTCTCGTTCGACCAGGGCGGGTGCGTCGAGACGACGCGGCTCCAGGGGCCCACCGGGGGCGTCTTCGTGCGGGAGGGAATCCTCCACTTCGCGGTCCCCAACTGCCCCTCGTACGTGGCGCGGACGTCGAGTTACGCGCTGACCCACGCGCTCCTCCCCTTCCTCCTGAGCATGCAGGACAAAGGGATGCGCCTGGCCCTGTCGGGCTGGAAAGACCTGCAGCGAGGATGCTACGTCTACGAAGGAGAGGTCGTGAGCCGGTACGTCAGCAAGACCCCGGCCGACCTCAGGAAGCTCCTGGGGGAGGGGTAAGCCATGTCCTGGATGGACGACTACAAGAAAAAACTCTGCAGTCCCGAGCAGGCGGCCAAGGCCGTCATGTCCGGCGACTGGGTCATGATCAGCGGAAACGCGGCGGCGCCCTTCGCCCTCCTCCAAGCCCTGGCGGCGCGCGCCGACGAACTGCGGAACGTGACCCTGAGCCACGTCCTGCTCATGGGAGAGGACCCATTCTCCCGCCCGGGCATGGAAAAGGCCTTCCGACACAATTCGCTCTTCGTGGGGCCGGGTGACCGCGCCTCGGTCAACGACGGGCGGTCGGCCTACGTCCCCATCCACCTCCATATGATTCCCAAGGCCATCCGAAGCGGCGCGAGCCGCGTGGACGTCGCCATGATCCAGTGCTCGCCGCCGGACGACCACGGGTTCATGAGCCTCGGCGTGGAGGTCATGACCACCAAGGCCGCCGTGGAAGCGGCCAAGACCGTGATCGTTCAGGTGAACGAGCAGATGCCCCGGGTCCTGGGCGACTCCTTCCTCCACGTTTCGCGCGCCACCCACGTGGTGGAGCACACCCAGCCCCTCCTCGAGCTCCAAGGGAAGCCGGCGTCGGAGGTGGAGCGCCGCATCGGCGCCTTCATCGCGGAGATGATTCCCGACGGCGCCACCCTGCAGATGGGCATTGGGGGAATCCCCGATGCCGTGCTCACGCTCCTCGAAGGCAAGAGGGACCTCGGCATCCACACGGAGATGATCTCCGACGGCCTCGTCCGCGCCATGGAGCAGGGGATCATCACGGGCAACCGCAAGACCCTTCATCCGGGTAAGGTCGTGGCGACCTTCATCCTGGGCACGCGGAAGCTCTACGACTTCGTCCACGACAACCCGCTCTTCGAACTCCACCCGGTGGAGCACACCAACAACCCCTTCGTGATCGCACAGAACGACAACATGATCGCCATCAATTCGGCCCTGGAGGTGGACCTCACGGGCCAGGTGTGCTCCGATTCGATCGGGACGTACATCTACAGCGGCTTCGGCGGCCAGCTCGACTTCATCCGGGGCGCGGCGGCCAGCAAGGGGGGCAAGCCCATCATCGCGCTCCCGTCCACCGCCAAGGGCAACACCATGACCCGCATCACGCCGAAGCTCAAGGAAGGGTCGGGCGTGGTGACCACCCGAGCGGACGTTCACTACGTCGTGACGGAATTCGGCGTGGCCAACCTGTGGGGAAAGAACCTGCAGGAAAGGGCCCGGTCGCTCATCTCCATCGCCCACCCCGATTTCCGGGAGATGCTGGAGAAGGAAGCCAGGGACCGGCACCTGGTCGCGTAATAAACCGCGCGCCGGGGCGTTGTTTCCGGTGTGGAGTTGGCCACGGGAGAGCGCCATGCGCATTTCGATCGAATACTGCGGCGTCTGAAACTACGAGCCCAGGGCGGCCAGTTTGGCCGCGAAAGTCAAGGAACACTTCGGTGCGGACGCGGAGCTCGTCCGCTCCTCCGGGGGCGTCTTCGAGGTGACGCTGGACGGGGCCCTCGTCTACTCGAAAAAGAAGACGGGCCAATTCCCCAACGAGGACGCCCTCCTGATCGAACTCTCGCGCAGGGCAGGCCGCGCCTAGCCCCTGCCGACGTCCCGGAGCCGGTGAACATGGACATCAACGCCATCGTGGCCATCGCCGAAACCCACGCCGAGCCCCTGGCGAAGAAATGGCTGGAGCGCCTCCGCCGCGAGGAGGGTATGGAGAGATACCTCCTCCGTCCCGAGGCCGAGCT
The DNA here is from genome assembly GCA_040758175.1 of Acidobacteriota bacterium. GTDB lineage: Bacteria > Acidobacteriota > UBA4820 > UBA4820 > DSQY01 > JBFLVU01. The sequence goes on from JBFLVU010000043.1 coordinate 13,619, forward strand.
CCTCCAGCACGTGCGGGCGGCCTACGAGGAGATCGGCACCTACCTCGACCAGCCGCGCCACATGGTGATCGTGGAGCACTTCCGCAACACGGGCCGCCGGCGCCGCGCCGAGGGCGTTCCCCTCCACCAGGTCGTGCGGGCGGTCCAGATCGCGCGCATCGTCCTCTGGCAGTACGTGATCGAGGAGGGGATCTTCGATTCCACGGCCAACCTCTACCAGGGCCTGAACCTGTACCGGCAGATCGTGAACTTCTTCGACGCCGCCGTCCTGTTCGCCGTCCAGGGCTACACCGAGGAGCCCTGAAGGGAACCCCGTCCTGCCCGGCGGACGGGCCGGCCGGATTGTGGAGCGCCCGGCCCAGGAGTATCCTCTCCCCATGGCGGACCAGCCCAAAACGATCGGAAGATACGAGGTCATCGAACTGGCCGGACGGGGGGCCATGGGCATGGTTTACCGGGCCCGCGATCCCCTCATCGGCCGCATCGTAGCGATCAAGGTCGTGGCCCTGTCGCCCCTCCTCGGGGAGGAAGAGAAGCGCGAGTTCCGGGAGAGGTTCTTCCGCGAAGCCCAGGCCGCGGGCGGATTGCACCATCCCAGCATCGTCACCATCTACGACGTGGGCGAGTGGGACGGGGTCCCCTACATGGCGCAGGAATTCGTGGAGGGCACGAGCCTCTCCCGGCTCCTCAAGGACTCAGGCCCCCTTCCCCAGGAGCGGGCCCTTCCGATCCTGAGGCAGATGGCGGACGCCCTCCACTACGCCCACGGTTTGGGGGTGGTGCACCGCGACATCAAGCCGGACAACATCCTGGTGGACGAAAAGGGACGGGCCGTTCTCACCGACTTCGGCGTCGCCCGGCTCGCCGCGAGCGACCTCACTCGGACCGGAGAAGTCCTCGGGACACCGCACTTCATGAGCCCCGAGCAGGTCATGGGCCAGGAGGTGGACGGGCGGAGCGACCTCTTCTCGCTGGGGGTCGTGCTCTACCTCATGATTTCTGGGCAGAGGCCCTTTCACGGAGAGACCATTTCCTCGGTCTGCTACCAGATCGTCCACGCCCCGCCCAAGCCCCTGCCCGAGGAGACGTCCTTCTCGCCCGGCATCCGGTTCCTTCTCGACCGCCTCCTGGCCAAGGACCCCGCCGGGCGCTTCCAGTCGGGCGGGGAACTGGCGGAGGCCATCGACGGAGTCCTTTCGGGAACCGTCTCAGCGGAACCGTCTCCCCCCGTCACCCCCCCCGGGGAACCCGTCCGGGTGGCTACCACCGCCCGGGTGTCGCCGCCGGTTCCAGGTCCGGCCCCCTCGGGGCCCGCCCCGGCAAAGCGCCGGAGAGGGCTCATGGTGGGCTTGACCGTGGCACTGGCCGCCCTCGTCGGCGTCTGCCTCCTCGGCTTCGTCGTCGTCGGAAGGCTCGGAAAAGGCGTCGCGAAGCCCGTCCCCGTGGAAGATCCGGCTCCGCCCCCTCCCGAGGGCAGCCCCGTCCTGCGCGGCGAGCCGGAGAGGCAGGCGGCTCCTGCCGAGGTCCGGACGCCCGAGGCGCCGGCCCGGAAGCCGGCCGCCCCCAGGGCGGAGCCCCCCCCTGAAGCGAAGCCCCACAAGGATG
>JBFLVU010000044.1:0-14950 GCA_040758175.1 Acidobacteriota bacterium
GGCGTGGGGGATCCAGGTGGCGAGGGCGGGTCTTTCGACGTCGTCGATTCCGCCGATGACGAGCTTGGCCGTGGCCATGACCGCCCCGGTGTTCCCGGCGGACACGAGCCCCTGCGCCTCCCCCGCCTTGACGAGGTCGGCAGCGATGCGGAGGGAGCTGCGCCGCTTCTTTCGGATGGCGGTCATCGGGGGGTCGTCCATGGTGACGACCTCTTCCGCGTGGACCACCTGGAGTCCACGATCGTCGGCCTTGCAGCGGGAGAGCTCACGCCGGAGGCGCGTTTCGTCCCCCACAAGAACCACTTGGACGCCGAATCGGCGATAGGCCTCCACGGCCCCCACGACCTCCGGGAGGGGGGCGCGGTCCCCCCCCATCGCATCCAGAGCGATGCGGGTCGGCATTTCGATCTCAGGCCTCCTCGACCTTCAGGACGCGCTTGCCGTCATAGAAACCGCACGCCTTGCAGACCGTGTGGGGGAGCTTGGGCTCGTGGCACTGGGGACACTCGGTCGCGGCGATGGGGGTGAGGGCGTCGCCGGTGCGGCGCTTGTCGCGGCGGGTCTTGGAGTGGCGGCGTCTCGGGTTGGGCATGTTCTTCTCCTATCTTATTGGGGGGATGTAAGTCGGTTCAGGTTGCCCCATCTCGGGTCCGCCTCGGGGGGGCACGGGCATTCTCCCAGGTTCAAGTCCGCCCCGCAGCGCGGGCAGAGGCCCCGGCACGATTCGTCGCAAAGAACCTTCTCGGGAATCTCCAGGTACATCTGCTGGGCGACGAGCAACTGAAAGGCGATCCGATCTTCTTGGTAATACACGATCTCCGGCGTCTCGGCACCGGCCTCCACCTCCTCCTCGGCGGGGGCCATGGAGGCTGGCTGATATTCAAGAAGGAACGAAGCGTCTCCCGACAGCGTCACGGGCTTCAGGCAGCGCGAGCAGGGGAGGGAGGCGCGGAACGGGAAGGACCCCTTCAGAGAGTGACCGTGGGCCGTGGGGGAGACGCCCAGGTGGAGTCTAACGGGCTCCACGAGGACCGAGTAGTGATACCCAAGGTCGAGCGTGAGGCCGACGACCTCCACGTCGAGTTCCACGGGTTCCATCACGTCCGAAAGGCGAATCCAGTCCACTGCAGACCTCTCGTAAGCGTTTCATAATAGCACAGTTAGGCCCTTTTGGTCAAGGACGTCCCGGCGGGATGATTCAGTCCTTAGGCCCAAGTCCACGTGCCCAAAGTCCGCCCGTTGCGCTATGATGAGAGCCCGGAGGTGCCATGTTCATCCGTGAGGAAGCCTTCCCCTTTGCGGGCCCGCTTGCCGTAAGCGGTGTGGTTTGCGCGGCCGCCGGTGCATGGGCCGCCGGGGCCGCATTCCTTGCCGCCGCGGCCGCCGTTTGCGCCTTCTTCCGGGATCCGGAGAGAACCGGTCCCGCCCAGGACGCCCTCATCCTCTCCCCGGCCGACGGGCGCCTGCTGCCCGTTGTTCGTGAGGGCGGGAGGGTCAGGCTCAGCGTATTCATGTCGGTTTTCAACGTCCACGTCAACCGGGCCCCCTGGCCGGGACGCGTCGCTTCGGTGACCTACCATCCCGGGCGGTTCATGGCGGCGTGGAAGGACAAGGCCTCCCTGGACAACGAGCAGGTGCGGACGGTGTGGGACACGGCCCGAGGGCCCCTGGAGGTCGTGCAAATCGCGGGGCTCATCGCCCGCCGGATCGTCTCCTGGGTCGCCGAAGGCAGGGAGTTCGCAAGGGGCGACAGGATCGGCCTCATCCGGTTCGGCTCGCGCGTGGACCTCTACGTCCCCGAGGGGGAAGTGGATCTGCTCGGCCGGGAGGGAGAGCAAGTCCGGGCGGGAGTGACTCCCCTCGCCCGTTGGAGGGATCGGTGAGCCCCCGGTCCTTCCGGAAGTTCGTCGCGCCGGCCGGCCAAATCCCTTTCCGGAAGGGGGTGGCCATCCTGCCCTCCCTCTTCACCGTGGCCAACATGTTTTGCGGCTACTACGCCATCATTCTGGGCTTCAAGCACGCCTTCGAATGGGCGGTGACCCTCATCGTTATCGCGGGAATCCTCGACAGCCTCGACGGGCGCATCGCCCGAATGACGGGCACCACGAGCGATTTCGGCAAGGAACTCGACTCCTTGTCCGACTTCCTCTCCTTCGGCCTGGCGCCAGCTTTGGTGCTGTACCACTGGGGCTTCAAGGATCTGGGGCGAACGGGGTGGCTCTTCGCCTTCCTCCTTCCCGTGGCGGGAGCCATGCGCCTGGCCAGGTTCAACGTCCAGGCCGAGATGGCCGACAAGAGAAACTTCGTCGGTTTGCCCATCCCCGCCGCCGCGGCGGCCGCCGTTCTGCCCCTGTACTTCCTGCCTGCCGGACTGCCGGAGGCTTACAAGCTCCTGGCCCTCGGATACGTCGTCCTCATCTCCTTCCTCATGGTGAGCCGCGTGAAGTACCGCTCCTTCAAGGAGCTGGACCTGAAGGCCAGGCGGTCCCCAAAGGTCATTTTCCTCCAGGCCCTCCTCCTGATCCTGGTGGCGTGGCACCCGCCCATTGTCCTCCTCACCGTGGCCGTCGTGTACGCCTCCTCGGGACCTGTGGTGTTCGCCTGGGAGAAGGCCCGCCGGCCCAAGCAGGCCGTTGCGGAAGAAGAGGCCCGGCCGGAAGCCGAGGAGGACGGGGAGGACGGGCCATGAGCCCGAGCCGGCGCCCCGTGGCCATCGTCGGCGCGGGTAGCCTGGAGGGGCGGGAGATTCTCGAAGGGCTCGCCGCGAGAGGGTGGGAAAAGGAAGAGATCGTCGCCCTCGGGGAAAAGCTTGGGGGATGGGAACTCGATGTGGAGGATGAGGGAGCCGAGGTCTTTCTGCCCTTGCAGGAGGAGTATTTGGCTCCTTGCGAGGCGGTCTTTTTGTGCGCCCGCGACCCAGGGGCGAGAGACTTCGTCCGAGCCTGGGCCGCATCCAACGACGTTGCGCTCTTCGACCTGACGTGTCCGCCCGGATCGCCGGGCGGGCTCTGGAACCCCTCCCGGAGCGAAGAACCGGCGCAGGCGCGGGGAGGGCCCCTGGCTTTCCCCGAACCCGAGAGCTTCTTCCTGGCCACCCTCCTGGGCGGCCTAGCTCCCGAGCAGGTGGCCCGGCTCGATTGCTTCCTGCTCCAGCCCTCCTCGATCCGCGGAGAACCGGGGGTACGAGAGCTGCTGCGCCAATCCACCGACCTCCTCAATTTCCGTCCGGTGTCCACGGAGGCGTTTGGGCTCCGGCTGGCCTTCAGCCTCGTCCCGGGCGGCGGAGGGACGGAGGACAGCCCTTTTGGCCGTCAGGTGGGCGACCTGCTGGGATGGACTCCCGCGTTTACCTGGACGGCCGTGGAGGTTCCGGTCTTTCACGGCACGGTCCTGTCTTGCCATCTGGAGGTGGCCGACGCGCTCGAGGCCGAACAGGTCATCGGCACTTCGGCCGCGGCCTCCGGAACCATCGACCGATTCTCCGGCGACGCGTGGCAGGGGCGGGCGGACGGATCGGTTCCGGAACGTCCCCTCTTGGGGATGAGGCCTCTCTCGGATCGCGTCCTTTGGATCTGGCTTTGGTTCGATCAGGTAAAGTCGGGAAAGGCCTGGATGGCTCTCCAGGCCTTCGCCGAGGCCGGGCCGGCGGCGGAGCGGGAGCGATGAGGAGCGCCGGCGTCCGTCGGGGAGGTCAGAACCCAGAGTCCTCCACGAGTTTCACCTCGGCCACCTGCTCGTCCGAATACGCCTCCGGGTAGCTGAGGAAAACGCCTCGGCATTCCTCACTGCAAAAGAGGAACTCCTTCCCGTCGTGGCCTGCGGCCGGAACCCCCGGGCGATCCTCGACGGGGCTCCCGCAGATCGGACATTTCGGGTCCATCTGGAGTCCTCCCGCCGGGGATTACTTCAAAAGCCGTGCCAGAACGCCGTCGCCCGGGGACCCTTCGAAATGCAACCGGTGCCGCTGGCCAGTTGCAGACCGGAGGCCCGAGCGATCAAATATCGTTACCTTCAGTAACGGCTTGTTGGGCGGGCTCAGGCGCTGGGCCGAGCCGGGGATCAGAACCGATAGGACAGGTTCACCACCAGGGTCCGGCCGGGCTCCCACACACGGTGACCCGAGCGGAAAGGGTCCCGCTGGTAGGAGAGGTGGTCGCGGTAGGCGCGGTCGAAGAGGTTCCGGAGGATCAGCGTCGCCTGGATCCCGTTCCAGGTGACGCCGGCCCGCGCATTGGCGATTCCGTACCCCGGCGTCGGGCGCTCGCGGAGATCCTCGTCCACGCTGTCCTGGCGGTCGGCGAAGACCCCCTCCACCTCCGCGAACCAGCGTCCCGTATCGTACCGAACGGCGGCGCGCGCCCAGAGAGGCGGGATCTCCGCCACGGCGGAGGAGCGGATCCCCAGGGCCGGGGCCGTGTCCTTTGTCGCCCGGACGGAGGCGGCGTCGAGACTCAGGAAGACGCGGTTGCCGGCCACGGCAGAGAGGCTCAGTTCCCCGCCCCAGAACCTGGCGTCCACGTTTGCATAGCTTCGCGCGACCGCGTTCATGTACCCCGGCACCATGTTCAGGCGTGCCTGGTTGTGGACGGTTATAAACGAGTCCACCCGGTCTCGGAAGAGGTTGGCGCTGGCGTAAAAGGCGGAACGGCGCACGGTGAAGCCGAGGTTCACGCCCGTGTTCCTGGGCACCTCCAGGGCGGGGTTCCCCACCCAGTCCGCCCCCATCCTGCGGAGGGCGAAGAAGAGCTCCTGAGGATCTGGAAAGCGCGACGAGGAACCCACACCCGCTCGGACTTCGACACCGCCCGGGAGGGAGGCGGTGAGGCGAAGGTTCCCGGAGGGATAGGTGTCCTTCCGGGTCCTGGAGCGGGTGTCCTTGTAGGCCCAATAAAGGTCCGTGTTGGAAAGTCGCGCGTCGGCGGTCGAGCGGCTGGCGTCCAGGCGTGCGCCGGCGTCCAGGGTGAATCGGTCGGAGAGGCGGAAGGCCTGGGAGGCGTAAAGGCCCATGTTGTGGGCGTCCACAGACGGGAGGGAGTACTGGGGCATGTACATGGCCATGGCAAACCGGGTGACGGCGTACCAGTGCCTCCTGGCCAGCTCGACGCCCACGGCCGTGTCCCCGAACCGGATCTCGGTTCGGGCCCCTTCGGCCTTGGTGCGGCCGTACGTTCCCATGGTGTACCCGCGGGGCGCCATGGGGGAGAGGGAGGAGGTGCGGTAGCCGTCGGTCATCCAGTGCGATACGTGCGATACGTAGGCCTGGGCCTCGACCACGGGTCCCTCGGGACCGGACGGTGTGTACGCGTAATCGGCGTGGAGCCGGTCCGTGTTATCCCAAACTCCGTCCATGAGGAGGTACGGGTACAGGACGTGATCCGCCTCCTGGCGGGAGACGGACACGCCCACCTGGTGATCCGGAGACGGGCGGAACCACATCCCCGCCCACCCCGTTCGCACCCGGTAGGCTTGGGAGTTCTCCGCCGATTTCCGGTACCCGGCGTCCTCCGTGAATCGAACTCCGTTCCCGTCTGCGAAGGGGTCCGAGGAGCGGTAGGAGGCCCCGGCCAGGAAGCCCACCGAGTCACCCCCGAAGGACAGAGTGGCGGAGGGGTTGATGTGGCCGAAGGACCCGCCCGAGACCACGGCGGTTCCATGCAACCCTGGCTCCGGCGTGCGCGTTACGATGTTGACGACGCCGCCGAGGCTTCCCCCGTTTTTCACGTCGAAGGGCCCCTTCCCGAGTTCGATGCGCTCCACCTCCGAAAGATCCACGTGAAACGCGGCGGGATCCATGTTGTTGGGGCAGGCTCCCTGGACGTGAACCCCGTCGATGAGAACGTTCACGTTGTCCCCCTGGTGCCCCCGAAGGACCACGTCGCCCGCGATTCCTCCCTTTCGCACGTTCCAGAGGCCGGGGAGCCGGGTCAGGGCTTCGCCCACGTCGGGAGCGCCGCTTTCGCGAAGCCCGAGCCCGGAAAGGCCGTCGCGCGGGTCCGAGGCGACGACGTCCACTTCGCTGTCCGGGATCTCGAAATCCATGGTGAAGCGCAGGGACCGGACCTCGCCCGCGGTCAGGCGCACGGCGGGGACGGCGGCGCGGCGGTAGCCGTGGAGCGCGACCTCCACGTCGTAATCCCCTGGGGTGAGGCCGCCCGCGCGGAACAGCCCGTCCTCTCCCGTCTGCACGCGGATCTCCTCGGTCCCCGCCTGCGGTCGCACCTGCACGGTCGCCCCCGGAATCCCCACCCCGTCGGGCGTCGCCACCCGGCCAGCGAGGGCCGCCCGGTCGGGGGGGGCCTCGGGGGCGGGTGTCAGCGAGACGGCGGTAACGGAGACGAAAAGACACAACCCTGCGGCAAGTGCAACCGAGCGAAGACCCATGTTCCCCTCCGATCCGATAGTCCGTGCGCGAACCCCGGGGCCGCCCGGGGGGGTACGAAGACCCTCCTCCGGGCACACCACCGCTCTCAGGCGGGCCCCGCACCAGCCAGTTCGCGACGTTTCCACAAATAGAATAGCGCGGGATAAACGAGGAGCTCAAGGAGGAACGACGTCACCAGTCCCCCCACGAGGGGGGCCGCGATCCGTTTCATGACATCCGCCCCGGTTCCCATCGAAACCATGATGGGCAGAAGGCCGACGATGGACGTGGCCACGGTCATGAACTTCGGGCGGAGGCGCCGGACCGCCCCATGCACGACGGCTTCCTTGAGGTCGTCGAGGTTTCGCAGCTGGCCCTCCCTTGCGGCGTTCTGGTGGGAAAGGTTCAGGAAGAGGAGCATGAAGACGCCCGTCTCGGCGTCCAGACCCATCAGCGCGATCATCCCCACCCACGTGGCCACGGAGACGTTGTAATCGAGGGCGACCATCAGCCAGACGGCTCCCACGAGGGAAAAGGGAACCGCCAGGATCACGACGAAGGTCATGAAGGCCGAACGGGTGTTCATGTAGAGCAGAAAGACGATGAGGACGAGGGTCACCGGCACGATGAGGCCCAGCCGTTGGCGGGCCCTCGTCATGTTCTCCACTTGGCCGCTCCAGACGAGGTGGGTTCCCGGGGGAAGCGCGACGGCCCTGGACACGGCGTCCTTCGCCTCGTCCACGAAGGAACCCACGTCGCGGCCCGCGACGTCCACGTAGACGTACCCGGCCAGGCGCCCGTTCTCGTCGCGGATCATGGAGGGCCCCGTGGAGACCGAGAGGGCCGCCACTTGTTCGAGGGGGACTTGGAGGCCCCCGGAGGCTCCCACCAGGATCCGGCCGAGGGTGTCTAGATCGTCGCGGAGGTCCCGGGGGTAGCGGAGATTGACGGAGTATCGCTCGCGACCCTCGACGACGGTGGCCAGGGATTCGCCGCCCAAGGCTGTGGAGATGACCGCCTGGAGATCCTCCAGGGGGATTCCGTACCGCGCCAGGTCCTCCCTCCGGGGCGTTATGTCGACGAAATATCCGCCCGCGGCCCTCTCGGAAAAGACGCTCCGCGTGCCGGGGACGCCGCGGAGGGCCCGTTCCACCTCCTCGCCAAGCCGCTCGATGACCTTCGCGTCGCTTCCCAGGATCTTGACCCCCACGGGTGTGCGGATTCCCGTGGTGATCATGTCGATGCGCCCCTTGATGGGCATGGTCCATGCGTTCGTGTTGCCCGGGATCTGGATGGCCCGGTCCATCTCCTCGATGAGTTCCTCCCAGCCAATTCGGTCCGGCCAGACCAGACGCAGAGGCGCCTTCAGGAGATCCGGCATCCAGGAGGAGTACCACCGGGGCTTTTCGCGCCACTCTCCGGGCGGCTTCAGGACCACCGTGGTCTCCATCATGGAGAAGGGGGCGGGGTCGGTGGACGTCTCCGCCCGCCCGGCCTTGCCGAAGACCGTCACGACCTCCGGGAACTCCTTGAGGATTCGGTCCTGGACCTGCAGCAGCCTGGATGCCTCGGTGACGGAGATCCCCGGGAGCGTCGTCGGCATGTACAGGATCGTTCCCTCGTTGAGGGGTGGCATGAACTCCCGGCCGAGGCTGAAGTAGGCTGGGATCGTAGTCAGAACAAGAAGGGAGGCCGCGGCCAGGACGGTCCAGGGGTGGTCGAGGGTCCACCGGCAAGGCCCCTCGTAGAGCCGGTGCAGGAGACGGCTCAGCGTCTGCTCCTCTTCCTTTCGGTAGGTGCCCACGAGGAGTCCGTTGACCGCGCGCGACAGCATGGGAGAAGGGAATGAGAAGGGTCGGACCCGCGTGAAGAGCATGCGGACGGCGGGGTCCAGGGTCACGGCGAGGAGCGCCGCCAGGATCATGGTGAGGGTCTTCGTGGCGGCCAGCGGGTGGAAGAGCCGGCCCTCCTGGCCCACGAGGGCGAAGACGGGGAGAAAAGAAACGGCGATGACCAGGACCGAGAAGAAGACCGACGGCGCCACCTCTTTCAGGGCCTCGATGCGCAGCGCCAAGTGGTCTTCGTCGGTTCCGCCCCGCCAAGTCTCCATCTTCTTGTAGGCGTTCTCGACCTCCACGATGGCCCCGTCCACGAGCACCCCGATGGAAATGGCGATGCCCGAGAGGCTCATGATGTTCGAGGTGATGCCCATATAGTACATGGGGATGAAAGCCAGTAGGACGGAGACGGGAATGGTGATGATGGGGACGATGGCGGAGGGGAAGTGCCTTAGGAACAGGAGAATCACGAGGCTCACCACCGCCATCTGAAGCACCAGTTCTCCCGTCAGCGTGCCGATGGCGTCCCGGATGAGCCCGGAGCGGTCGTAGGTGGTCAGGACCTCTACGCCCTCGGGCAGCGAGGCCTTCAAATCGCGGAGCCTCTCCTTCACGCGCTCGATGACGTTGAGGGCGTTCTCCCCGTGCCGCATGATGACGATGCCGCCCACGGTCTCGCCGGCCCCGTCCAAGTCCAGCACCCCGCGGCGAATCTGGGGGCCGAACTCCACGCGGGCCACGTCTCGGAGAAGGACGGGCGTCCCTCCCGCCGAGGTCCGAAGGACCACGGACTCCAGGTCCTTCGGGGACTTCACGTACCCCCTCCCCCGGACCATGTACTCCTTTCCGCTCCACTCGATGAGGCGGCCTCCCACCTCCCCGCTGCTCTTGCGTACGGCTTCGGCCACCTCCAGCACGGAGATGCCGTAGCCTTGCAGACGGAAGGGGTCCACGGTCACTTGGTATTGCTTCTGGAAGCCCCCGATGGAGGCGACCTCGGCGACGCCCTCCACGCTCTGAAGGGCGTACCGAAGGTACCAGTCCTGATAGGTGCGCAGGTCCGCGAGGTCGTGCGTGCCGCTCCGGTCCACCAGGGCGTACTGGAAGACCCAGCCCACTCCCGTGGCGTCGGGGCCGATCTCGGTTCGGACTCCCGATGGAAGCTGGCCCTGGATCTTTGCCAGGTACTCCACAACCCGGCTTCGGGCCCAGTAAATGTCGGTCCCATCCTCGAAGATGACGTACACGAAGGAGAAGCCGAAATCGGAAAATCCCCGGATGTCACGGACCTTCGGCGCTCCCAGGAGGGCCGAGACGATGGGGTAGGTCACCTGGTCCTCGAGGATGTCCGGGCTTCGGTCCCAGCGCGAGAGGATGATCACCTGGGTATCCGATAGGTCGGGGATGGCGTCCAGGCGGATCCTCGTGAGGACGTGGAGGGCGTAGAGAACGGCGGCGGCCACGGCCAGGATGACCAGCACGCGGTTTTTCGCGCTGAATTCGACGATCCTCCGGATCACGGAACCCCCCTGTAAGCCGGACCTCGCCTCGAACGACGTGGGCCCGAAATCACTGCCCCTCTCCCGCCGCCTGGAGCGCGGCCCTGAGTGAGGATTCGGAATCGATCAGGAAGGTGGAGGAGGACACCACGCGATCCCCCTCCGAGAGCCCGCCCAAGACCTCGGACTTCCCCCCGCCCTCCAGACCGAGTTCGATGAGGGTGGGCCGGACCTGGCCGGGCGAGGTCTCCACGAAAACGTAGGCACGTTCCCCGTCGCGGATGACGGCGGAGGAGGGGATGCAGAGTCGGTCTCCCCCGTCGAAGGAGATCTCCGCCGAGGCAATCATGCCGGGCACGAGCAGGGCATCCTGATTGGGAAGCTCCACGATGACCCGGCTGGTTCGCACCTGGGGGTCCAGGGCGCGCTGAAAGGTCCGCACCTTCCCGCGAAAGGTCCTCCCGGGGAGGGAGGGCAATTCGAGGACGACGGGCAGGCCTTCTTTGAGCAGAGGCACCTCACGCTCGAACACGTCCACCTCCGCCCAGACCCTGGACAGGTCGGTGATGGTCAGAAGAGGATCTCCGGGGGCGACCTTTTGCCCAAGGACCACCGTGTAGGAGGTGATGTACCCGGAGACCGGCGAAGCCATCTCCAGCGTGTCTTCTGCGCTCCCGGTCCTCTCGATGCGCGCGATCTGCTCGTCGCTGAAGTCCCAGTCCTTCAGTCTGAGCTTGGAGCGGTCCACTCCTTCCGTGGCGCCCTCCACGGCCTCCGGCTGGGTGCGCGTGGACGGGGGGTAGAACCGCTTGCCTCCATAGGCCGGGGAGGAGTTGAGGTACTGCTGTTGGATGCTCAGGATCCCGAGGCTGTAAATCCCCATGAGCGGCTGTCCCCGGGAGACCCGCTGGCCCGCCGACCACACGTGCAGGGAGGTGACGAAGCCGTCCACGCGGGAGATGATGGGCCGCACCCGGGTGGGGTCGGCGACGATGCGGGCCGGCAGTCGCACGGTTCGATCGAGCCGGCTCCGCTGGGCGGAAGAACTCACGTATCCCATTCGCCGCATGGACTCGGAGCCCAGGGACACGGGGGCGAGCCCGGTGACGGCCCCGGCCTCCCGTTGTTCCACCTTCGGCACAGGGACAAGGTGCATGCCGCAGATGGAGCAGTCCGAAGGCCCCCGGGATTGAACCTGAGGATGCATCGGGCAGACATGGACCTCAGCCTTCTCGTTCTTGGAGGAGCCAGACTCGCCGGTCGCCTGTTGCGCGGCCACGACCAGATGCATCCCGCAGATTTGGCAGTCGCCCTTACGGTGGGAGGTGACTTGCGGATGCATGGGACAGTAGTAGGTGGCCCGTTTCTCAGGGTTTCCCGCGCACGACACCATCTGTGCCATGGCCGCGATCAGAAAAACCGCGAGACAGACCACGCCCCATCCGCCCCTCCGCCTCCTCACCTGTGACATTGGACACCCCTCCGGCTACATTCTTACCGCACGAGTCAGTCTTCTGAACCAACGCCGGCGAAAAGCGGGGTATTCCGAAACGGGGCGGGCGGGAGGGCCGCCGGGGCCTCCCGCCCGCCGCCGCTTCAGGCCTGTCCCTTGATCTTGAAGTTGAGGACCACGTCGCATTTTTGGCAGGTGCCGGGCTTGTCGAAGCTGGCGCCGCACTTGCCGCATTCGTAGGAAATGTCGGAGGCCTGCACCTCCTTCATGGTCATCCCGCACTTGGGGCACTGGCCGGGCTCATGGGCGATCTCGCAGCCCATTTCGCATACGTACACCCGGTCGGAGGGATGGGCGGCGGGTACGTTGGCGGGGGCCGCGGCCGGTTCGGAGGCGGGTGCGGCGGGCGCGGGCTCCGAGGAGGGAGCCCCAGTTGCTTCCGCCTTTTCGGACGCAGGATTTCCGCAGGAGACGGCGAATAGGATGCAGAGCAATGCGGCGGTCAGGACGAGGGTCTTTCGGATCATGTTTCCTCCTTAGATCGGATGGGCCGGGGCGGAAAAAATCCACAGTTGGGTCTCGTTCAGTGTAAACGGTTTCCGGCCCGGGAGGAATTCCAGGGAGCGGGCCGCCTCAAACGAAGGGCGTTGCCGATGACGGTGACGGAGCTAAAGGACATGGCGGCCGCGGCGACCATTGGGCTCAGCACCATCCCCAGGAGGGGGTACAGGAGCCCTCCCGCGACGGGGATTCCGACGGCATTGTAGAAGAAAGCCCAGAAGAGATTCTGGCGGATGTTGGCCACGGCCTCGCGGGAGAGCCTGCGGGCCCGAAGAATCCCGAGCAGATCTCCTTTCACGAGGGCGACGGGCGCGCTTTCGATGGCCACGTCCGTGCCGGTCCCCATGGCGATCCCCACGTCGGCGCGGGCGAGGGCGATGGCGTCGTTGATGCCGTCTCCGGCGAAGGCGACCACCCGGCCCTCCGATCGGAGGGCCGAGACGACGGCGGCCTTCTCCGTGGGGAGGACGTCGGCCCACACTTCGCCGATGCCCAGGCTCGACGCGACGGCGTCGGCGGTGGGCCGGCCGTCTCCCGAAGCCACGAGAAGACGCACGCCCTGGGCCCGCAGGGCCTCCACGGCTCGGGCGGCGTCCGGGCGGAGGGGATCCTCCGCCGCCAGGAGGGCGGCCGGACGCCCATCCACAGCCACGTAAAGGACAGACCTTGCCGCCCGCAGGTGCTCCTCAGCGGCGGCCTTGATTGGGGAGACGTCGACGCCCAGATCGGCCATGAGCCGCGCGGTCCCCACGGACGCCGCGCGGCCCTCCACCCGTCCCGTCACCCCCCGGCCGGGAATCGCTTGGAAGTCTTCGGGTCGAGGCGGGGCGAGCCCCCTGCTCAAGGCGGCGTCCACCGCGGCCGCCGCCAGAGGATGTTCGCTGGATTGCTCCAATCCCGCCGCGATCCGGAGGACCTCATCCTCCTCGAAGGGCGGCGCCGCAGTCACTCCCACGATGCGCGGCCTGCCCAACGTGAGGGTTCCCGTCTTGTCCAGGACGAGCGTGTCCACCCGCGCCAGGAGTTCGAGGGCCTCCGCGTTTCGGAAGAGAACCCCCTCGCGGGCCCCCCGGCCCATGGCGACCGTCACGGACATGGGGGTGGCGAGGCCCAGGGCGCAGGGACACGCGATGATGAGGACCGAGACCGCCGCCACGAGTGCGTGCGCGAGCCTGGGTTCGGGCCCCCAGTAGGCCCATCCGGCGAAAGCCGCCGCCGCGGCCGCCAGAACGGCCGGGACGAAGACGGCGGCCACGCGGTCGGCGACCTTCTGGAGGGGAGCGCGCGTGCGTTGCGCCTCGGCCACCTGGGATACGATGCGGGAAAGGAGGGTGTCCGCGCCCACCCGTTCCGCCCGGATCACCAGTCCGCCCGTCCCGTTGAGGGTGGCTCCCACGACGGGGTCGCCTGGACCCTTTTCCTTGGGAAGGGGCTCACCCGAGATCATGCTTTCATCCACCGCGCTTCGCCCCTCGACGACCTTCCCGTCCACGGGCACCTTCTCCCCGGGCCGGACGCGCAGGAGGTCCCCCACGCGCACCTCCTCCAGGGGTACGTCCTGCTCGTGGCCCCGGGCGTCGAGCCTCCTCGCCACGACCGGGGAGAGGGAGAGGAGGGCCCGGAGGGAGTCCCCAGTCCGGAGCCTCGCGCGCAGTTCGAGCACCTGTCCCAGGAGGACGAGCAGGGTGATGGCGGCGGCGGCCTCGAAGTAGACGGCCACCGCTCCGTCCGCAAGGCGGAAGGAGGCCGGGAACAGGTCCGGCGCCAGCGTGGCCGCCACGCTGTATCCGTAGGAAGCGCCGACTCCCAGCCCGATGAGCGTGAACATGTTCGCGCGTCCGTTGCGAAGGGAGGCGGCGAAGCGTTCGAAAAGGACCCATCCCGATCCCAGGACGACGGGCGTGGCGAGAATCATTTGAACCCAGCTCGAAACCGGGGCGGGCAGGAGCCCGCCGTGGTGCAATCCGGGGAGCATCTCCCCCATGGTCAGCAACCACAGCGGAGCGGTGAGGAGGAGCGCCCACCAGAATCTTCGCGTCATGGCGCGCAGTTCCGGATCGCCCTCTGCGGGGGAGGGCAGCGAACGAGCTTCGAGGGCCATGCCGCAGATCGGACAAAAGCCGGGCGTGGTCCGAACCACCTCGGGGTGCATGGGACAGGTGTACTCGATTCCGGCGGGGAGGCGGGAGGGCGCCGCCGGTTCCAGGGCCATCCCGCAGGAAGGACAGGCCGCGGGCCCCGGAGATCGGACCTCGGGGCACATTGGACAGACGTACCCGGAGGGCGCGGCGGTACGGGAAGGGGATGCCCCCGAACCCTGCGGGGTGGGCGTCTTAATGGAAAGGGGGAGCGGCCGGGGGCGGGTTCCGATGGAAGCGGGCCCCCCAGCCATGGCCCCCGGCACGTAGGAAGGATCAAGGAAGCGGTGGGGATCGGCGAGGAACCTCTCCCTGCAGCTGGGGTTGCAGAAGTGGTAGGTCGTTCCGCCGTGCTCCGCGGACCCGCCGCGGGGGGCGGAGGCGTCCACGGTCATGCCGCAGACCGGGTCCACCGACCGTCCCCCGCCGACGAATTCACCCGCCATGGCGCCTCCGGATCATTTCCCGCCTTGCTCGCCCGGAAGTCTGGCCAAATACTTCGCGGGGTCCTTCTCGAATTCCTTGATGCACTTGTCGCAACAAAAGAACACGCGCCGGCCTTTGAAATCAACGAAAGAGCCGCGTTCCTCGAGGGCCTCGCCGCTCACGGGGCAGACACCCTGGACGTTCTCCAGAACCACGCCGTCGGCGGCGAACTTCGAGAAGTACGCCTCCGGGTCGGCCGTGAACTTGCCGGGGCAGGCCCCGCAGCAGAAATAGATCCGCTGGCCCTGCCAGTCAAGGTGCTGGGCCTTGTCCACGGCCCGGCCGGAGACGGGGCAGGCGACCTGCGGATTCCCGCCCGCGGGATCGGCGGCGAGGGCGAAGCCCGTGAGGGCCAGAGAGACGAACCAGAAGACTGAGAGGAGAACCCATTGTGGCCTTTTCATCGGTACCTCCAGGTAAGTGGCCCGGTCACGCCGTAATAGCACTGCTTCGGCGCTTCCAGAGCAGGTAAACGGCTGGGTACACAAGCAATTCCATCAGGAACGAGGTAAAGAGACCTCCGACCATGGGTGCCGCAACGCGCTTCATTACATCCGCGCCCGCTCCGGCGGACCACATGATGGGCATGAGGCCCATGGCGGCCGCCATCACGG
>JBFLVU010000045.1:0-14699 GCA_040758175.1 Acidobacteriota bacterium
ACCGCGAGGCGGTGGCAGACGTACTGGGCCGTTTCCTCCTCGGAGAGGGAATCCAGGTGGTACCACATGCCCACCCTCTGCCGGAGGGCGCGGTAGGAGGGGTGCCTCAGCCTCCGCCTCAGTTCGGGCTGGCCGATGAGGAGGATGGCCATGAGGTTCTCCGTGTCCAGCTGGAAGTTGGACAGGAGGCGGATCTCGTCGAAGGTGGCCTTCCCCGGGATGAGCTGGGCCTCGTCCACCACCAGGACCACGCCGGCACCCTCCTCGTGAAGCTGGAGGAGCCGGTCGCTCAGGGCGTCCAGGAGGTCCGCCCGGTGGTGGCAGGGCGTCACGTCCAGCCGAAGGGCCAGCTCGCGCAGGAGCTGGAGGGGAGAGAGGCGAGGGTTGACGACGAGGACGAAGCGGTCCCGATCGTTCCGATCCATGAGGGCCCGGGATAGGGTGGTTTTGCCCGATCCGATCTCCCCCGTGAGGACGGCGATTTCCCGCTCCTCCACCGCGTATTCCAGGCGGGCCAGGGCCTCCTCGTGCTGGGAGGCCATGAAGAGGAAGCGGGGGTCTGGAGTCTTCCCGAAGGGCCTTTCCCTCAGGCCGTAAAAGGCTTTGTACACGCCGCGTCCTCCAGGGCGCGCACGGCCCCCGCTCTAGGCGAGCCCCCGCGCCGGTTCGATGGCGCTGAAGAGGGAGGCCGTGTCGATGACGAGGATGACCTGGTTCTCCCCGACCTCGGTGGCCCCCGCAAGCCCCGGCAGCTTTCCGAAGGTCTTCCCGATGGGGTGGACCACCGTTTCCTGCTCGCCGAGCATATCGTCCACGACGATGCCGGCCGCCTTGTCGCCCCGCCGGGCCACCACGATGAAGATGCGCTCGCCCTCCCGGGGGCGCGTCCGGGGAAGCCGGAAGCGCTCCTCGAGCCGCAACAGGGGAAGGGTCACTCCCCGGAGGCTGAAGACCTCCCGTTGGTCCACGAGCTGGATCTCCGACTCCGCGGTCCGCAGGGTCTCGAGCACCGAGGAGATGGGGACGGCGAAGGTCTGGTCGCAGCACCGGACGATGAGGGACTGGATGATGGCCAGGGTGATGGGGAGCGTGAACTGGAAGGTCGTGCCGACGTTGGGTTCGGACCAGACCGAGAGGGTCCCCTTCAGCTGTTCGATGGCCGCCTTGACCGCGTCCAGACCCACGCCCCGGCCGCTCACCTCGGTGACTTCGTCGGCGGAGGAGAACCCCGACCGGAAGATCATCTCCATGCACCGCTCGCGGTCCATTTCCTCGTCCGCACCCACGAGGCCCAGCCGGACAGCCGCATTCCAGATCTTATCCACCTGAAGGCCCCGACCGTCGTCGGTGACCTCGATGACGATGGAGTTGCCCTTCTGGTAGGCGCTCACGGCGAGCGTGCCCTCCCGGCCCTTCCCCGCCGAAACCCTCTCTCCGGGCGTTTCGATCCCGTGGTCAATGGCGTTCCGGATCGTGTGGATGAGGGGCGTCACCAGTTCGTCCATCATGGTCTTGTCCAGCTCCGTGTCCCCCCCGTAGAGCTGTACCGAGACCTCCTTGCCCGCGGCCCGGGCCAACCGCCGGGCCGTACGGTTCAGGCGATTGAAGATCTGGCTGATGGGTACCAGCCGGATGTCGATGATGGCCCGCTGGAGCTCACCGAGCTTCTTCTCCATGGTTCGGATTTGCTTGTTGGCATCCGCCGCGAGATCCCTCTGGCCCGGAATGGAGGCCACGCCCTCCGCGATGCGCTGAAAAGCCGCCCTCAAGAGGTTCAGCTCGCCCACGATGCCCATGACGCCGTCCAGTTTTTCGATGTCCACCTTGACGGTCTTGGCCAGCCCGCGCAGGTCCTCGGATTCGGCCTCCGCGGTTTCCACGGAGGCTTCTCCGCCGTCCTCCGCCGGCCTGGGCGCCGGAGCGGCCTCCGCCGACGGAGGCAGAAGATCCTGAACCTCCGCGCCCGAATCGGCCACGAGGGACTGCACCTGGGCGACCCCCTGGGTCGTCCCGTAGAGGAGGCGGAAGCGCAAGCCACCGTCCCCGGAAGGGTCCATGACGGGCAGCGTGGAGATCACTTCGCCGGCCTCCGAGAGCCTCTCCGTCAGGGCCCTCAGCCGGGTGTCGAAATCCGCGAAATCGAAGCGGACCAGCACCGCCAGGATCCGGTTGCCCTCGGTCATGTTCTCCTTGAGGCGGTGCTCCTCGTACTCCGTGAGCGACTTCAGGGTCTGCTCGTCCAAGAGGAGGCCCCCGCGGGCCTGGGGCTTCGGCTCCGGGGGCGCTCCCACCGCGTGAATGCGGCGGAGCAGATCTCCGGCCTCGGACCGGACCTCCCCTTCGCCCGCCTCTCCCACCATCGCCCTCAGGTGCGTCCGGCTCTCCCGCAGAAGGGCGAAGAGATCCGGGGAGAGAGCGGCCTTCCCGAGGCGGATCTTGTCCAGGAGGCTCTCGAGGTCGTGGCTCAGGGTGGTGATTTCCTGGAGGCCGAACATGGAGGCGAGGCCCTTCAGGGAGTGCATTTCCCGGAAGATCTTGTTCACTAGGTCGGGTCGGACCTTGCCGCCCGCCTCGTGTTGCGATTGGGCGGATTCAAGGTCCTCGGCAAGGGCTTCGAGGATGTCCTCGGCTTCGGCCACGAATTCCTGCAGGGCCTTCGCGCGGTTCTTGTCCATGAAGCCTCGGTTACGGAAGGTGCCGCTGGACGAGATCGATGAGCTCGCCTTCGGTGAAGGGCTTGGTCAGGTACCCGGTGGCCCCGATGGCCAGCCCGCGGCGGCGGTCCTCCTCGGCGGCCTCCGTGGAGATGATGAGGATGGGGACGTCGCGGTACACGGGGTGCTGCCTGAGAAACGAGATCAGTTCGAGCCCGTTGATGTCGGGCATGTTGATGTCCGTCAGGATCATGCGGAAGTCGTTCTCGGGGATGAGCTTCAGAGCGGCGAACCCGTTCTCGGCCTCGTACACGTCCACGGCCAGGTGCTGATCCAGCGCCGTGGCAATGAGGTTTCGCATGGCGTTGTTGTCCTCCACCACCAGGACCTTGGCTTTCATGCGCTCGCTCCGAGGCCATTATGGCGAGGCCGCGCGGAGGCTGTCAACGGTGGCGGCGGGGGATAGAATGCTTCCGGAGGTGCCCCATGGCCAAGGTGGCCCGCTTCGGCGTGTCCATGGAGGAGGAACTGTTGAGGCGCTTCGACGCCTTGGCCCGGGAAAGGGGCTACGCGACCCGCTCGGAGGCCCTGCGCGACCTCGTTCGCCGTGACCTGGTCCGGGAGGAATGGGCGGACCCCGGCGCGGAGGTGGCCGCCACCGTGAGCCTGGTGTACGAGCACCACGAGCATCACCTCGCCGACGCCCTGACGGACCTCCAGCACCACCACCACGGGGCGGTGGTGAGCGCCACGCACGTCCACCTGGACGCGCACAATTGCCTGGAAGTCGTCATCCTCCGTGGCCCCAGCGCCGTCATCCGCCGCCTGGCCGACGCCCTTCTGAGCACCCGCGGCGTAAAGCACGGGGGGGTCGTGGCCACCACGACAGGAAAAAATGTCACTTGACACTCACCCTGCGTGAGGAAGTCTGCCGGTCCTGAAGTCGCCAGCCGGGGACGGTCGAGCGGTGAGGGGCGCCTCCCGGGGGCCGAGGGTCGACCCCGTCGCGGCTTCACCGCCGCCTACGGTGCGAACTCCACGAGAGGGCGGTGGGGGAGCAGCCCCTTCTCGAAGGCCTCGTCCAAGAAAAGCCGCACGGCGCGCCGACCGGCCTCTCCGTAGTCCAGGGTCCATTCGTTGACGTACATGCCCACGAAGGTGTCCGCGTCCTTTCTGGAGAGCCCGCGGCCGAAGGTCATGGCGTAGTCCAGGGCCTCCTCCCGGTGGCTCAGCGAATAGGCGATGCTCGCCCTCAAGAGGCGGCTCACCTGGGCCACGAGGTCCGGGCCCAAGTCGCGTCGGATGACGTTTCCGCCCAGGGGCAGCGGCAAACCGGTCCGCCCCTTCCACCAGACCCCCAGATCGACCACCAAGCGGACCCCTTCGCGAGAATATGTCAATTGACCTTCGTGGATGATCAGGCCGGCCGGGACCTCGCCGGACTTGACCGCCGGCAGGATGGCGTCGAAGTCCATGAAGACGGGCTCCACGTCCGGTTCCACCAGCCGCAGGGCCAGAAAGGCCGAGGTCATCCGCCCCGGCACCGCCACCTTGAGGCCACGCAGAGAGCGCACGTCCCGGGGCTCCCGCGAGACCACCATGGGGCCGTACCCGTCCCCGAAGGAAGCCCCGTGCGGGAGGAGGAGATAACGGTCCGCGAGGAAAGCGTAGGCGTGAAACGAGACGGCCGTCACTTCGAGCTCGGCCCTTAGCGCCCTCTCGTTCAGGCTCTGAATGTCCTGCAATTCGTGGAGGAAGGTGATTCCCTCCGTATTCAAGAGGCCCTTGGCGAGGCCGTAAAACATGAAGGCGTCGTCGGAATCGGGGCTGTGGGCGAGGCGGATGACGGGGCCGGCCATGGGGCCTCCTGATCGAAGGGCCGAGGATACCAGCGGGAGCGGCGGGAGGCAAGGAGGGGTGGCCATCCGGCGGGAGGGGGCGGATCACAGCGGGAGGGCCGGAGCGCCGGGCCGCCCGAATCCCCCTTCCGCCCCTTCCCTCGTGGCGGCGGCCAGATCATGCATCCAGGGCCCGCCGGACTTCGGACAGGAGACCTTCGATGGTAAAGGGCTTCGCGATGAACCGGACCCCTTCCTCGATGACCCCCTCCCGGGCCACCGCGTCCGCCGTGTACCCGGACATGTACAAGACCCGCAGGCCCGGGCGAGTGGCCCCGAGGCGATCGGCCAGTTCCCTCCCGTTCAGGCCGGGCATGACCACGTCGGTGAGGAGGAGGTGGATCGTTCCGGAGTGCTTTTCCGCCAGGGCCATCGCCTCCCCAGGAGACCGCGCCGCGAGGACCGTGTACCCGTGGGTGGAGAGGATCCTCCGGGTTAACTCCAGGATGGCCGTCTCGTCCTCGACGACGAGAACGGTTTCCACGCCGCCGGGCCCCATCCGCGCCTCGGGTTCCAAGGGGTGGTCCGACCCTCCTTTCCAGCGGGGGAGGTAAATGCGGAAGGTGGCGCCGCGGCCCGGGGCGCTGTCCACGAAGATGAGCCCCTCGTTCTGCTTGACGATGCCGTAGACCGTGGCCAGCCCAAGCCCGGTCCCCAGGTGCTCCTTGGTGGAGAAGAAGGGCTCGAAGATGCGGCTGACGGTCTCCTCGTCCATCCCCCGCCCCGAGTCACTGAAGGTCAGCAGGACGTACTCCCCCGGCTCGGCGAAGGGGTGCTGGGCCCGAAAGGCCTCGTCAAGACGCACGTTGTGCGTCTCCAGCGACACCCTGCCCACGCCCTCGATGGCGTCGCGGGCGTTGGCCGCCAGGTTGGCGAGGATCTGGTCCACCTGCACGGGATCGATGCGGACGGGCCAGAGGTCCTCCCCGGGAAGGAAGGTGAACTCCACGTCCTCCCCCATGAGGCGGGACAGCATGCTGACCATCTCCCGCAGGGACTCGTTGAGGTCGAGGACCCTGGGCATGGCTTGCTGCTTGCGGGCGAATCCCAGGAGCTGCCGGGTGAGGCCGGCGGATCTTCGCGCCGCCTTTTGGATCTCCTCGATGTCCCGACGCAGGGGCTCGTCGGGTCCCAGCTTCCGCAAGGCCAGCTCGGCGTAAATGGTGATGATGTTGAGCATGTTGTTGAAGTCGTGGGCCACGCCTCCGGCCAGCCGGCCGATGGCCTCGATCTTCTGGGACTGCAGGAGCTGGGCCTGGAGGGCCTCCTTCTCCTCCTCCGCCTTTCTCAGATCGCTGATGTCCAAGTTGACGATGACCGCCGCTTCCACGCGTCCCGCCTCGTCGAACACCGGAGCCGTCGAATTCAGGATGGTCCGCTTCTTCCCGTCGAAGGCGTCGATTTCGAGCATCTCCCCCAGGACCGTCACGCCCCCCTGCACGGTGCGCGCGAGGGCCCACTCCTCGGGCTTGACCTCCTCGCCCGAAGGCAGTCTCCGGGCTTTGAAGACCCCGTAATCTTCCCGGCCCACCAGCGGCTCGCCCCCCCAGATGCGGCGCCCGGCCGGGTTGCTCCTCAGGAGACGCCCCCCGGAGTCCGCGATCCAGAGCCCCACGGGAAGCGTGTCGAAGATCCGGTCCAGGAGGTTCTCCCACCGCTTGAGGGCCTCCTCGGCGCCCTTCCGCTCCGTGATGTCCCGCACCACGGCGAGGATCCGGCCCTGTCCGCCGATCTGCGAACTCCGGAGGGAGACCTCCGCCCAGAAGGTCTCCCCGTTCTTCCTTCTGGCCAGCCATTCGAAGGTTTGAGGGCCCTCTTCCAGGGTCTTTCGAATGTGCTCTTGGGCGGCGGCCTCGGTGTACGGTTCCACGTTGGCGCTCAGGTCCCCGATGGACCCCTTCAGGACCTCCTCCTTGGAGCCGCACCCGTACATCTTCAGCATGGGCTCGTTCACGTCCACGATGCGGCCCGTGGAGGCTTCGTCGATGAAGATGGCTTCGTTCGTGGAGTTGAAGATCTCCCGGTAGTTCTCCTCGCTCGCGCGAAGGGCCACCTCCGCACGCCTCCGGTCCGTGATGTCCGTCAGGGCCCCGACGACGGCGA
Source organism: Acidobacteriota bacterium (assembly GCA_040758175.1). Classification (GTDB taxonomy): domain Bacteria; phylum Acidobacteriota; class UBA4820; order UBA4820; family DSQY01; genus JBFLVU01. The sequence continues at coordinate 6,656 of JBFLVU010000045.1, forward strand.
CGGTCTTGCCCTCCTCCACCACCGGCGCCTCGTGGACCTCCACCCAGATGAGGCGCCCGTCCTTCGTCCGGAGCTCCAACGGATACGGTGGCTGAGGCCTTCCCGTCTCGATGGCCCGGAGGGTGGCCTCGTAGCCGGCGCGGTTCAGGGGGTGGTCCGTGACGAATTCGGTCCAGCGGATCCTGGCCTCCTCCGGCTCGCAACCCAGGAAGTGGCGGGATTGGGGGCTCACGTAGGTGAGGACCTGATCCGGCGTGTGGCGGTAGAAGAGGTTGGTGCTGTGCTCCACGATCTCCCGGAATCGGCCCTCGCTCTCGGCGAGAGCGGCCAGGGTGCGCTTTCGCTCCAGGCGCTGGCTGAGCAGGGCTCCCAGCGCGGCCGTCGCGGCCGGGTAGATCAGGAGCACCGGAAGGCCGATGGCGGGAAGGGTCCGCCGCGATTCCTCCCCGGGAAGAAACACCGTGCACAGGAGCATCACGACGTGAACCACGACGCCGAGGAGGTAAAGCTCCCACCAGGAGATCGACGCGAGGTCCCGCTTGCGAAGGTGGCGCCACGCGATGCCGATGGCGCAGGAACTGGCGATGACGGCCAGCCCCATGGCCGTCCCGCCGCCGCCCATGTGGAGCCGGTAGGCCGCGGCCAGGAGGCCGGCGATGACCGTGGGGGTGGTCCCGAAGAAGAGCCCCGAGACCGCCAGCAGGATGGAGCGCGTGTCGAAGACCAGGCCCGGCCTGAGCTCGATGCTCGCCACCATGACGGCCACCGTGACCAACCCCACTGCCAGGCCCGTGAAGACCTGATCCCACGTCGGTTTCTGACGCCTGGGCCGCAGGGTCAGGAGGTCGTAGAGGAGGATGAGCGCCAGGAGGAGCGCCGCGTTCTGGGCGAGTGCGAGCCACATGCCCGTTTCCATCGGCAAGTCCTCCTCCACCGCCGTCCGCGGCATCCGGATGGATTCCAGGAGATTCTACCACCCCAAAGGGAGCCTGCCGCCACCCCCTTTCGCCCTTGCAGGCCGTTGGGAACCCCCCTGCGGACCGCGCGGCTTTTTTCACCAGCCTGCTCGTGTGGCGAGTTAGAAGTTCGATAAGGAAGGGGCCCTCGCCACACGGCGGGTGGGGGTCCGGGGGAGGCGCCGCCGCGCCTTCCCCGGTAGGGTGCGCGGGGAGGGCAGGCGGATGGCCCGGCCCGAGGCCGCCGTCCGCAAACCGCATGGCCTTCCCCGCGAAGTGTCCCGAGGCGGACCAATCGTGCGCGAATTTCCGATTCGGGACACTAGGAGCGCAGGGCTTCCGGCTGATAGAATGCCTCCATGGACTTCCGGCTGATCCTCCGCCGCCTCGCCCTGCCTTTGAGCCTGCTGGCCGTGGTCTACGCGGCGGGCGTGGCGGGCTACATGATCCTCCAGGGGTGGGACTTCCCGGACGCCTCCTACATGACGGTCATCACCGTGGCCACCGTGGGGTACGGGGAGACGCGCCCCCTCGATCCCCTGGGCCGCTGGTTCACCACGGCCCTCATCCTGGGCGGGATGGGGACCATTCTCTACGCCGTTTCCTCCGTGACCGCCTTTTTCGTGGAGGGTGAACTCCGCACGCTCCTGAGGAGGGGAAAGATGGACAAGGCCATCTCCCGGCTCGCGGACCACCACATCATTTGCGGCGCCGGGCGCGTGGGATCGGTCATTCTCGCCGAACTCCTGCGGACGGGCCAGAAGGCCGTGGTCGTGGACCGCGACATGCACCTGCTGGAGGAAGAGTTCCAGGGCAACCCCGGACTCCTGACGGTGGAGGGCGACGCTACCCACGACTCGGTCCTGGAGCGCGCGGGTATTCAGCGCGCCAAGGGGCTTCTCGCCGCACTTTCGGAGGACAAGGACAACCTCTTCGTGGTGCTCTCGGCGCGCTCCATGAATCCCGGCTTGCGGATCATCGCCCGGGCCGACGAAGAGAGCACGCGGGACAAGCTCCTAAAGGCCGGTGCCGACGCGGTGGTCTTCCCCCACACCATCGGCGGCCTTAGAATGGCATCGGAGATGCTCCGGCCCAACGTCGTCACCTTCCTGGACCAGATGCTGCGGTGGGGCGACGGGTCCCTGCGGGTGGAGGAAGCGGAGGTCAAGGAGGACTCCCCCCTCCTCGAAAGGACCCTCGCCGAGGCAGACCTGTCAGTCCGGACCGGGGCGCTGGTGGTGGCGCTCCGAAGCCGGGGCGGGGAGTTCCTTTTCAACCCACCGAGAGACAGGAGGCTCGCTCCGGGCGACGTGCTCGTGGTACTGGCCGACCAAGCCCAGCGCCGGGCTTTGCTGAAGCTCGCGGGGGGCGCCTGAGGCGTCGAGTCTGCTGAGGCGAGTGACGAAAGAGCGGCGGGGGCGCAGCCCCGCCGCTCCCGATGCCGCCAGACGGCGCCCCGTCAGCGTCCGATCAGGACGATGTCCCCGCTGAAGGTCTGGATGTCCACGCGGGTGCCGCCCGACCCTGTGTTGAAGCGAAGGTGCTTACCCACGGGCCCGTCCTTCTCCGGTTTCCCCGCCGTTCCGAAAGCGCTGGAGATGTCGCCGCTAAAGGTCTCCAGGGAGAAATGGGCCGCCAGATCCTTTGGCATCGAGGCCTCGACGCGCCCGCTCACGGTGGAAACCTCCAGGGATCCCTCCGCCGTGAGGGCACCTTCGAAGGTGAGGTCCCCCGAGACGTTTTCCATTTGGACCTCCTGAGCCCCCTTCGACCGGACGGTGACCTCCCCGCTTACGGACTTGGCGCGGACCCTTCTCGAGTCCGTCTCCACCACAACCGGTCCGCTCACCGAGTGGGCGGACACCTCGGGCGCCGGACCGGAAGCCGAGACCCCACCGCTGACGCTCTGGAGCGAGAGGCTCCCCGAAAGGCCCGAGACGGAAATGTCGGCGCTCACGGTGTCCACATCCAGGCGGCTGGCCTGGGGGACGCGAATTTCGAGGTCCGATCCCTCCACTCGGCGGGCGTTCTCGGGCAGGATGACGCGAATCGTGGTCCGGTCCCCCGAGACCTCGAACTCCAGCCGCTCGGACCCCTTGCCCAGGGTGCCTGAGACGGCCACGTCGGACTGCGCCCACCCCTTGACCGTGACCGACCCGCTGAGGTTGGACACGGTCACGAGTCCGGCGGGAGCGGCCGGGCGCTTCTCGTCGATCTTCTGCTGGGCCGCTAAGGAAAGGGTCAGCAACGCGGCGGCGGCGACAACGATCATCCTGGGCTTCTTGTACATGGCGTTCTCCTTTGTCTTCATCAAGCGTGGGCGGGCAGGCTCGCGGCCCGCAGGAGCAGACGAATTTCTTCGCGGTACGTCGCCTCGATAAGCTCGGCCAGGCCGCGGTTCCCGGGGTCCTTTTCGAGGGCGGACTTCATGGAGCGGAGGGCGGCGTCCATGGCGGCGAGGTTCTCCTCGATCACGCGCCGGGTTTCCGGTGAGAGGCAGGGGCGCCGATCGTCCAGCGCCGCGAGAAGGGAGGCGCGGGCCCGGAGGTAATCGGGCTCCGAGGCGGACAGGGAAGCCAGCTCGGCAGACGGTCTCCCCACCGCCCTCTCCGGGGGAGCGGGATCCCCCACCACCCAAAGGGTGACGGCGCTGCTCAGGATCACGAGGGCCGCAGCGGCGGCGGCCAGCCACCCGATGGAGGGCGCCCCCACCCCTGGCGGGGGCCCGGCAGGCCGCCGCAGGATCCCCTCCTCGATTCCCGGCCACAGGTCCCGGGAGGGTTCGAAGCCGCGGGGCAGGTCGCCGACGCGCCGCAGGAGGGATCGGATTTCGGCCTCCGACCGGGCGCAGGACGCGCACGCGCCGATGTGGGCCTCCACCTCGCGGGCCAGCGCCTCGGAAAGCAACCCGTCCACGTGGTCGTCCAGAAGTGCCTCGACCCGGGAGCAGTCCATCATCTCAGCGCCTCCCTCAGAAGTTGCCGGGCGCGGTGGAGCTGGGCCTTAGAGGTCCCGGTTGCCAGCCCGGACAGCCGGCCGATCTCCTCATGGCTGTACCCCTCCACGTCGTGAAGCACGAAGACCCTCCGAGCCCCCTCCGGGAGTGCCGCCACGGCCCGTTCCAGGTCCAGCTCGGGAGACGCGGCCCCCGACGGGTCCGATGCCGCCGCCCCCGCCGGCCCGGGCACCAGGCTCATCGTCCTGGGCCGCCGGTCCTTGGTGCGGGCCTCGTCCAAGACGACGCGCACGGCCACGCGATGGAGCCACGAGGCAAAGGCGCTCTCCCCCCGGAAGGAGCGAAGGCCCTGCCACGCCTTGACGAAGGTCTCCTGGGCGAGGTCCTCGGCCCCCGACCGGTCCCCCGTCAGGCGGGCGCACAAGGAAAGGACGCGGCCCGCGTGGGCCCGGTACAGGCGCTCGAAGGCCACCATGTCCCCTTCTCGGGCCGCCGCGACGTCCATGTCGTCCCGGTTCGCCAGCGCCTGCTCCAACCTCCGCCTCCCGACGCGCCTCCCGGAGGGAGACCGCGTCCTCTTTCTTCACCCGTTAAGACGCCGGCGACGGCCAAAAGGTTTGAACGGGATCGGTCATCGGGCTTCCCGATGGCGGCCTGCCTGAGGCCCGTGGGCGAGGAAATTCTGGCCTGGGACCGCCTTCCCGTGGTTCAATCTCTGCGACGAGCGGGCGCCGGCGGGCGCCCGGGGAAAGGGACCCCATGAAGCGACTCATCGGGCGGGCAACCATTCTCCTGTTTCTTTCGGCGGCGCAGGCCACCTTCGCGGCCGATCCGAAGGACCGGTACCAGGAGATCCTCGACACCTTCCTCGCGGAGAACCCTCAGGCTCCCGGGGTGGCCGCCACGATTCTCAGCCCCTCCCGGGGCCTGGACTGGTCGGGTGCCGCCGGAAAGGAGGCGAAGGGCGATTCGCCGGCCCTCACGCCCCGACACACCTTCCGAATCGCGAGCAACACCAAGACCTACGTGGCGGCCTCGGTCCTCCGTCTGTCCGAGATGGGGCGCCTGAATCTCGACGATCGGCTGGGCGACCATTTGACGCCGGCCCAGAGGGATCTACTGAGGAGCGACGGGTACGACGTGGACGCCATCACCCTGGCCCAAGTGCTCAGCCACACCGCCGGCTTCGGAGACCACACCAAGGACCCCCGCTTCGAGCAGCGCATCCTCGCCGATCCCCAATACGCGTGGACTCCAGAGGAGCAGCTCCGCCTGCTCGTGGAATGGCGGGACCCCGTCGGGAAGCCGGGGGAGAAATACGCCTACAGCGACAGCGGGTACGTCCTTCTGGGTTCCCTCCTCGAACGGTGGACGGGCCGGAGGCTGGGGCCCGCCGTTCGGGACCTCCTTCGATTCGACCGGCTGGGTCTCCAGGCCACCCACTGGGAATACATGGAGCCCACCCCGCCGGAGGCGGGCCCCCGGGCGCACCAATACCTCGGCCCCACCGACGTCACGGCCTTCCGGGCTTCCTTCGACCTCTTCGGAGGGGGAGGCATCGTCACGGACACCCGGGAGCTCACCGCCTTCGTGAGGCGACTCTTGACCGTAGGGGTGCTGGACCGTCCGGCGACCCTCCATGAAATGACGGGACGGGGGACCCTGCCCTACCGTCTCGGGCTCATGGTCGTGGAGTGCGACGGGTGGATCGCCTACGGCCACCAGGGCTTCTGGAACACCTTCGCCTTCCACGTTCCGTCGTTGGATCTGACCGTGGGGGGAACGATCCTCAACCACGACGCCGCAAACGGCCGGGTGCTGTTGCGGCGCCTGGTCGCCGCCGTGGCGGCATCAGGTCCCGGAACCAAGCCCCGACGCCCATCGGAAAGCCCGCCGGGGGGTTCCACCGACCCTCGCCCCCGCGGGTAAGGTCCCGGCCCTCCGAAACCCTCGAAAGAACGAAAGAGGCCCGGCAATCGCCGGACCTCTTCCCCGATCCCTCGAAACTCCCTCGCCCGAGGCGGTGAGGCGGTTACTCCTCCGACATGAAGGGGTAGGAGAAGTGGGTGGGGGGTACGAAGGTTTCCTTCACCGCCCGCATGGACGTCCACCGGACGAGGTTCAAGTAGGATCCCGCCTTGTCGTTGGTGCCGGAGGCCCTTCCGCCGCCGAAGGGCTGCTGGCTCACGACGGCTCCCGTGGGCTTGTCGTTGATGTAGAAGTTCCCCGACGCGTGGCGCAGGCGGTTCATCATCTTTACCGTGGCCTTTCGGTCGGTGGAGAAAACGGCCCCGGTGAGGGCGTAGGGGCTGGTCGTGTCGCACAGGTCCAGCGTTTCGTCGAGTTTGGCGTCGTCGTACACGTAGAGCGTGAGCACGGGGCCGAAGATCTCCTCCTCCATCATCTTGCACCTGGGGTCCGTGGTCTGAACCACCGTTGGCTGGATGAAGTAGCCCGTGCTGTCGTCGCAGCCTCCGCCGGCCAGGATCGTGCATTCGGGACAAGATCTGGCGAAATCGATGTAGCCCTTGTGGTCTTTGAAGGCGCCCTTGTCGATGACGGCCGTGAAAAAGTTCCGGAAATCCGTGGGCGGTCCCATCTTGATCTCGCCCACCTGCCCGAGGAGGTGGTCCTTCACGGTGGGCCAGAGGCTCTTGGGGATGTAAGCGCGGGATGCGGCGGAGCACTTCTGCCCTTGGAATTCGAAGGCCCCGCGCACCAGAGCCGTTGCCAGGGCAACGGGATCGGCGCTGGCATGGGCGAAGACGAAGTCCTTCCCGCCCGTTTCGCCGACGATGCGCGGGTACCCCCGGTACGTCGCAATGTGGGCGCCGATGGTCTTCCACATGTCGTGAAAGACGGCCGTGGAACCGGTGAAATGGACCCCGGCGAAGTGCGGGCTCGCCAGGACCGGATCGCCCACTTGACCGCCGCGTCCGGGGACGAAGTTGATGACGCCGTCGGGCAGGCCGGCGGCCCGCAGCACCTTCAGGATGTAATAGGCCGAGAAGACCGCGGAGGAGGCGGGCTTCCAGAGAACCGTGTTGCCCATCATGGCGGGCGAGGTAGGGAGGTTCCCGGCGATGGAGGTGAAGTTGAAGGGCGTCACGGCGAAGACGAATCCCTCGAGGGCCCGGTATTCGGCGTAGTCCCAGATCCCCTTGGCGCTGTCGGGCTGCTGCTCGTAAACGAAGCGCATGTAATAGGGGTTGAAGCGGTAGAAATCGATGAGTTCGCAGGCCGAGTCGATCTCCGCCTGGAAGGCCGTCTTGGACTGGTTGAGCATGGTGGCCGCGTTGGCGGACGCCCGCATGGGGCCGGCCAGAAGCTCCGCGGCCTTGAGGAAGATCGCCGCCCGGTGCTCCCAGGGCATTTCGGACCAATCCCTCCAAGCCACCTGGGAAGCGGCGATGGCTTGCTCGACCTCCTTTGCGCCGGCCTGATGGTACGTGGCCAGGACGTGGCGGTGGTCGTGGGGGCAGACGGCCTTGGCCGTGTTGCCCGTACGGACCTCCTTTCCCCCGATGAGCAGGGGGATTTCGATTTCCTCCGATAGCTGGCGGCTTAATTCGGCCTTGAGAGCCGTCTTCTCGGACGATCCGGGACCGTAGGCCAGCACGGGTTCATTTTGCGGTTTGGGGACGGGGATGACGTTGTTCGCCATGGATGCCTCCGAGCAGATTGGTAGATTCGCTTCGAACCGGACCACCCCCGAGCGGGGGCTGGGGTCTCCTTCGCGCGGGGCGGCCGACGCCGCCGCTCAGCCTGATTGTAGAGGACCCGGGGGCTCCTGGCAACGGCGATGGAAGACGGCTCCGGTGGCGGGGATGAAAGCACCCGGACGGAAAGAACGGAAAGGCCCCGCCTCCGCGGGGCCCCTCGCCTTCCGGGTGGTGGGCGATGCTGGATTCGAACCAGCGACTCCTACCGTGTGAGGATAGTACTCTTCCGCTGAGTTAATCGCCCAAGAAGTCCATTCTACGGGTCTCGCCGGGAGGCTGTCAAGGGGACGGAGGTCCGCGAGGCGGGAGGTGTGCTAGGGTGGGCGCATGGGCGGACGCACGGTCACCCTGGTTGGGTTCATGGGCTCGGGCAAGAGCACCGTGGGGAGGATTCTGTCCCGCCGGCTCAA
>JBFLVU010000046.1:0-14661 GCA_040758175.1 Acidobacteriota bacterium
GTCCCCACTCCGGAGCCGGCCCGAGAGGAAACGGCGGCGCCCATCGCGGCGCCGTCCTCGCCACCGGCCTTGACCGCCACACCACCCCTTCCAGCGGCCGGCGCCCCCCCCCTCCCACCGGCCTCCGACAAGGGCGGCTCGGCCCGGGAGCTCCTGGCCGCCGGGAGATTTCCCGAGGCGGCGCGCGCCTACGCCGCGGCTCTGAGGAACGAAACGTCCCCCTTCACCATCGACGTGGAGGTGGCCTGCCAGCCCGAGACGCTCGTCAAAGGCCTCACGGCCGCCGGAGGGGACTCCCGCTTCATGGTCCTTCCCTACAATCTCAAGGGGCGCGACTGCTACAGGGTGATCTGGGGCCTCTACCCGGACCGGTCTTCGGCCGAGACCGCGCTGGCATCGCTTCCCGACTTTTTCAAGCAGCACGCGAGCCCCCGCGTGGCCTCCTGGAAGCGACCTGGAGCACCCTGAGCCGTGGGCTGGATTCTGGACGGAAACAACGTCCTGGGGTTCATCGCCGCCCGCGAGGGACGGGATCCGGGACGGGAGGGCCTCCTTCAACGGATTGCGTCCAGCCGTTCGCCCCTTCCCCTCACGGTGGTGTTCGACGGTCCCGCTCCCGCTGGCCACCCCGGCGGAGAGCGGAGGGGGCGCGTCGCCGTGACCTACTCCGGACGCAGGTCCGCAGACGATCTGATCCACGCCCTGGTGCGACCTGGCGACACCGTCGTGACCGCCGACCGCGAACTCACCTTGAGGTGCAAGGACCGGCAGGGGAAGGTCGTCACGCCGGACCGGTTCTTGTCGGGGCTCCGCCCCAGACGAGGCGCCGACGCGGAAAAGCCCTCCCCCACGGGGGTCGACGTTCAGGACTGGATGGAGTTCTTCCGCCGGGGAAGATGACCTCTCTCCGGGGCAGGCCTCTCCTCAGAGCCGGATGGCCTGGACGCTCCGGCTCAGTCTACCCGCGCCTTCCTGCAGCCTCCGGGTGGACCCCGAGAGTTCCCCGCAGGCCTCCCGGAGCCCGCCGGCCGCGGCGTTGATCCTCTCCACGGCGCTCAGGATGGAGGATGCGGCGTCGGCCTGAGACCGCGCCGCCCCCGATGTCTGCTGGGTCTGGTCCGAAATGCGGGTGGCGGCCTGGCTCATAAGGACGGCCCCCCGGGCCTGTTCGCCCGTCGCCGCGCGCACCTGCGAGGCCACTTCCCTCACGCGTTCCGACTCCTCGTGGAGGAGCCTCGTGGCTCGAATCTCCTGCTCAACGGCCCTCGAGATTTCCTGGATCTGGGAGAAGATGCGCTGAAGGGCGAGCCCCGCGTGACTCCCGCCGTGGGCCACCTCTTCCGCCGCAGAAGCGATGGTTCTGCATACCTCCTCCTGGCGCCCCGCGGAGCGAAGGATCGTCCTCAGGGCTTCCCCTGCCCGGCGGGACAGGCGGGTGCTCTTCTCCGCCGCATCCGCCGAAAGACCCACCGACCCGACCATTCTCTCCCGCCCCTCGTGAACGGACTGGACGTGGCCCCGGATCTCCTTCACGTTGGCGGAGGTGCGGCGGGAGAGTTCACGGATCTGCTGGGCCACCACCGCGAAGGGACGGCCGTGCTCGCCCGCTCCGGCCGCGATGATGGATGCGTTCAGGGACAGGAGGTTGGTCTGCTCGCTGATTTCCTGGATCACCTCGGTCACGGACCCGATGCGCCCGAGGACCTCGTGGAGCACGTGGAGATCCCTCCGGCTGCCTTCGATGGCTTGCTGGGTCGCCTGGATCGTCTCCTCCACCTCCCGCACGGCCTCGTGGCCTTCCGACGCGTCCCGTTTCAGCTCCGAGGCCGTGGAGAGCAGAGTGCCGGCGTTGATCCGTGTCTCCTCCAGGGTGGCGTCCAGTTCCGTGAAAAAGGAAACCGTTTCTTGACCGCTTCGCTCCAGCTCCGCCGTGGACCTCCCGATCTCCTCCGACGCGCACGCGATCTCGTTCGAGGAGGCGGCTGTCTGCTCCACCGACTGGGTAAGCACGTCCGCGTTTCCGGCGATTTCCTCTGTGTTTGCCTGCATCTGAAGGACCGTGGAGGAGACCTCCTGGGTCGAGGCGGCCACCTCCTCCATGGAGCGTGAGACCCTCACCGAGGAATCCTGGGCCCCGCGCACCGCCTCGCGGGTGCGGGCGATGGACAGGGCCTGGTCCTCCGATTCCTTTCCCAGGGAGGCCGTTGTTCTGGCCAGACGGGCGATCTCCTCCTCCACCAGGGAGACCGATTGGGAGACGTCGGTAGCCAGGGCCCTCAGCCCGGAGAATTGGGTCCGCAGGTTGTCGGACACGGCGCCCAATTCGTCGTCGGACCATCCGGCCGTCGGCTTTCTGAGGTCTCCGGCCGCAAGGGAGTGGCTGAAGGCCGCGATCTTGGATCCGATCCGGCCCAGGTCGCTTCCGAACAGCCCGATGTACCCGCCCATGATGGCCAGCGCGGCCAGCAGATAGCCGAAACCTACGGTGAAGATCCCGAACATCTTTCTCGGCGCCGTCAAGCTCGGCGAGGGCGTGACGACGAGGCCCGTTCCCGCCGGACCGGGGAGAAGCCGCGCCTGGCCCTTGGGCGTGGAGACCTGGATATGGTCCCTCCCCACCATCCCCGAGCGCCGAAGCCATTTGCGCATCCCCGAGGCCCGCCCGAAGGCGCCTTTCGGGTGCTCCGCCACGAAAGCCCCGGTCTCATCCACGATTGCGGATTCGCATCCCTCGGGAGTTCCCGCACGGAGGATTTCGACCCAGCCATCCCGTGGAGCCTCCTCCAGCCGGTCGAGGAGCCCCCGTATCCGGGGCTCCGAACTCCGAAGGACGCCCGACTGGATCGCTCGGGCCATCTGGGCGTAGAGGAGCACGCCGAAGGCGAGAAAAACCAGGGAGTTCATCCCGAATACCACGATCATCAATTTTCTGGAGAGGGGGACGCGGAGGGAGGACACGTCGGGGGTCCGATCGAGTTGGAGCTGGACCTCCTCCATTACGGGTTCCAGGCGGGCCTTGTTGATGTAGTAGGAGAGGACCAGCGCGATCATGACGATGATGCTCGTCGTGAACAGGAGGGTGACCATGGAGAGGGCCGTCCCGACGAGCCATATCTGATCGGCGGCCAGCAGGAGCACGGCGCTGAACGCCCACAGCAGCAAATTCGCACGCGTCGAGCGCGACAGGTGCGCCGAGAGCGCGGCGTAGGTGTCCCTCAGTTCGGCCTGGGAGAGCGTCCGCCCCGCCCGGCGGGCCGCAAGGTAGTTCCGAAGCGGGGGCAACAGGTGCCTCTTGAAATACCAGGTGGCTGGAATCCGGGTTACCCCGTAAATTGCGAAGGCGGCCAGAAAGTACTCTCCAGTAAAAGGGAGGGTGGCCGGAAGGACCACGATAAAGTAGCCGAAGGCGGTAACAACTCCCGCGACCACGGGCAGCAGTTCGAGAAGCCAAGTGGGAAGCCGGAGGATCAAGGAGCGCAAGGCCACCTCCCAAGGATCCGCGGCCAAGTGGCGCCCGCGGACCGACGCGGCTCGGCGGCCCGGATCGGGGAGCCCGCAGCCTCCTGCCCTTCCATGATCATAAGCGCGGAGTTCGGCACCGGCAAGGCCGCGCCCGCACAGGACGTACGTCTGCGGAGAACCGCGAACCCCCGTTCCTTGAGGGAGGCTGGATTATCGCCTATACTCGGACTTCTTCAGGGGGAGGAACCGTTTGGACGTCCCCAGCGAACTCATCGAGCGCATGAAGAGCCGCGATCCGGGAGCCTTCGAGGAGTTCTTCGGCCAGTACGGGGACCGCCTCCTCAACTTCGGCCTGCGGATGTGTGGGGACCGCGAGGACGCCCGGGAGGTCCTCCAGGAAACCCTCCTCAAGACCTTTGAGTCCATCGGGACCCTCAAGAACCCCGGAGCCTTCGCGGGGTGGCTCTATCGGATCGCCCACAACGCGTGCCTGATGCGGCGGCGGCGCTCCAAGTTCCTCAAGGAGGAAGTGGAGCTGGATGAGGCCCTGCCCGACCCGAAGGCGACAGCCCAACCCCTGCCTTGGAACCGCCTCCCGGATCAGGCCGTTCTGGACGCGGAGCTCCGCGAGCGCCTGCGCCAAGCCATCCTGGACCTCCCGGACGGGTACAGGTCGGTGCTGGTCCTGAGGGACCTCGAAGGGCTCGACACGGATTCGGTGGCCAGCGTCCTCGGGCTCAACAAGGACGTCGTAAAGATGCGCCTTCACCGCGCGCGCGGGAAGGTCCGGAACGCCCTGGAGGCTTACCTCCGGAACCGCCCCACCGCCGCCTGACCCCTCCTCCCTCGGCACACCCCATCGACCGCGGTCCTCACGACACCGGGCACGCGGGCCATCGACCCCTCGACGGGTGCCAGGGCCCCTCCCTGAAGGGAGGCGCCCCTGGAGGAATACCCGCCCCACTCCGCCGGTTCGCCTTCCTCTCGGGAGGTCGCCATGATCCGCGTAAGGAAATCGAAAGACCGGGGCTCCTTCGACTTCGGGTGGCTGGAAACCCGCCACACCTTCTCCTTTGGGGACTACCACGACCCCGAGCACATGGGCTTTCGGGTGCTGAGGGTCTTGAACGAAGACCGGGTGCGCCCGGGCGAGGGGTTCCCCATGCACTCTCACAGGGACATGGAAATCCTCACGTGGGTCCTTTCCGGGGCCCTGGAACACCGCGACAGCCTGGGCAACGGCTCCGTAATCCGACCGGGGGAGATCCAGCGGATGGGCGCGGGCACCGGCGTCTCCCACAGCGAATTCAACGCGAGCTCGACGGAGCCCGTCCATTTCCTGCAGATCTGGATTCACCCTGCCCGGAAGGGCCTGACGCCGTCGTACTCCCAAGAGACCTTCCGGGACGACGAGGGACGGGGCGGGCTGCGGCTGGTGGCCTCGCCGGATGGCGCCCGGGGCTCCGTCGCGATCGCCCAGGATGCGAGCGTCTTCGCAGGTCGGTTTGAATCCGGGGACGCGCTCTCCCACGAAATTCCCGCCCGCCGCCACGCCTGGTTGCAGGTGGCCCGGGGAACCGTGTTACTGAACGGGACCCTTCTTTCCGCCGGGGACGGCGCGGCCGTCTCCGACGAGGCGATTCTTTCGCTGCGGTCCCTCGAGGACGCGGAGGTCCTCCTTTTCGATCTGCCCTAGGATCGCGCGGTGAACTGGAACATTTGCCGCCGGGGACGCGACGTCAATCCCCGTAGACCACGCCCCTTTCGCCTCGGCGGAGTTCCCCGGCCAGAAACGGCGCCTCCCCGCGGGCCCGCAACCTGGCCATGAGGGTGTCGGCCCGGTCCCTCTCGACCAATAGGAGCATGCCCACGCCCAGATTGAAGGTCCTGCGCATGTCCTCCTCGGGCACCCTGCCCTCCCGGCGGATGTAGCCGAAGATCGGCGGCTCCTTCCATCCGGCCGGGCGCACGAGCGCCTCCACTCCTTGAGGAAGGACTCGAGGGAGGTTGTCGGGGATCCCTCCTCCCGTGATGTGGGCCATCCCCCTGAGGCCCGAACCCGGCTCCAGGAGGGGACGGAGAGCGGGCAGGTAAGACCTGTGAACGGCCAGCAGGGCCTCTCCTACGGTCGTCCCAAGTTCCTCCAGACGTGTCTCCGCACGAAATCCCTTCACCTCGAAGAGGAGCTTGCGGGCCAGGGAATAGCCGTTCGTGTGGAGCCCGGTGGAGGGAAGACCCACGAGGACCTGACCCGGCGCGACCCCTCGCGGAAAGAGGTTGTCTTTGGAAACCCTGCCCACGATGAATCCAGCCAGATCGAAGTCCCCGCCCTGGTAGAGGCCGGGCATCTCGGCGGTTTCTCCGCCCAGGAGGGCGCAGCCGTTCTCCCGGCATCCCTCGGCAAGCCCGGAAACGACCTCCACGAGCCGGGCGGGGTCGAGTTTTCCTGCGGCGAAGTAGTCCAGGAAGAAGAGCGGCTCCGCTCCCTGCACGAGAATGTCGTTCACGCAGTGGTTTACAAGGTCGCGGCCCACCGTGTCGAACCGTCCGGCCATCTCGGCGACCTTGAGCTTGGTGCCGACGCCGTCGGCCGAGGCCACGAGCACGGGCCCCGAAGGATCGGAGGGGTCCAGGGCGAACAGACCCCCGAAGAGGCCGATGTCCGAGAGAACCCCCGCCGTGAAGGTGGACTTGGCGAGCCTTCGGACACCCTCCAGCCCTCTGTCCTGGGCATCGATGTCCACGCCGCTGGATTTGTAGGTCAGCCCTGTGTCTTTCATGCCTCACCCGAGAGGAACGCCCCGGCTCCGATGCGCTCCCGTCCGGGGGACCGCAGGACCCGAGATCGCCCTTCAGACTCGAAACGCCCGGATCTCCCGCCGGAGAACGTTGGCGCTCTGTTGGAGCGTGGAAGCGGCCGCGGCAAGGTCCACGAAGGCCTTCTCGATGGTCTGAGCGGCGCCCGCCACCTGCCGCATGGCTTCGCTGATGGCCTTAGCCTCGTGGGCCTGGGCCTGGATGGCCTGGTTGGTCTTGCGGCTGTCCTCCATGATCCTCGTCACAGCTTCGCTGATGACCCGCGAGCCCTTCGCCTGCTCCTCCGTGGCGTTTCGGAGCTGTCCCGCCACTTCGCGCACGCGCTCCGCCTCGACGTTCAGGAATCGGGTGGAGGCGGCCTGTTCCTGGGTGGCGCGGGCGATGCCCTCCATCCTCTCGAAGATTTCGTGCATGGCCCGGCTGGCCGATTGGCCCCCGTGGGCCAACTCCTCCGTCGCGGAGGCGATCCGCTTGCTCATCTCCTCCTGCGTGGAGGCGGATTCGAGGATGGTCCGGAGCGCCACTCCAGCCTGGCGGCTCAGGACCGTGCTCGCGTCCACCACGCGAAAGGTGTGATCCATGGAGGCGGCCATCTCGCCCCCGCTTTCCGTCAGTTTCGTGATAACCGCGCGGATTTCCTTTGCGTGGCCCGCCGTGCGCGAGGAGAGTTCGCGGATCTGAGTGGCGACCACGGCAAAGGGCTTTCCGTGTTCGCCCGCCCCGGCGGCGATGATGGACGCGTTGAGGGAGAGAAGGTTGGTCTGCTCCGTCACCTCCTGGATGACGCCCACGATCCTACCAATCTTTTCGATGGAGTCCATGAGCTCCCGGAGGGTGCCCCGGCTTTCCTCGCTGGCGTTTCGGGTCTTCAGGATCCCGTCCTCCACGGCGGCCACCGAGGAGAAGCCGGCCTCCGCGTCCTGGGTGACCTTGCCCGAGGCGTCCGCAAGGGCCTGGGAGTTCCTGCGGGTCTCCTCCAGGGAGGCATCCAGCTGGGTGAGGAAGGAGACGGCCTCCTGCCCGGAGCCGTGGAGACGGTCCGTCGCCTCCTTGACCTCGTCGGCGCTGGATGCGATCTCGTTGGATGAGGAAACGGTGGCCTCGACGGACCGGATGAGGACGTCCGCGTTGCGGGCGATCTCCTCCACGCTGGCCTGCATTTCCAGGATGGCGGAGGACACCTCCTGGGTGGAGCTCGCCACCTGGTCCATGGAACCCGATACCTGGACCATCCGGGCCTCCATGGCTTTCACGGCGTCGGTGGTCCTGCCTGCGGACTGGGTCTGGGAGGCCACCATCTGGTGGAGGCCCCCGACGACCTCCGCGGTTTTCGACACCTCCACCTCAACGGCCGAGGAAGCGCCCGCAACCTCGTGGGTCATCTTCCGGAGCCCCTGGAAGGTGGAGCGGAGGTTGTCCGCCATGTGTCCCATCTCGTCGTCGGACCAGATGGCCGGGACCTTCGTCAGGTCCCCGGAGGCGAGCCGGCGGCTGAACTCCGCCGTCCGGGACAGGGCCCGGCCCGTGTCCCGGCTGAGCCAGATGATGTACCCTCCGAGGACCAGGAGGGTCCCCACGAGGAAGCCCGCCGAAGTGGCGCTCAAGTCCCGCAGGACCGAGCGGAGGGACGACCGCTGGGGCAGCAGCACCGCCGTCCGGTCCCCTCCGAGCGGGAACACGGCGACGGGGCCCCAGTTCGTGGGAAGCACCCGGCTTTCGGTCACCCCGCGGCCCGCCTCCAGACCCGCCGCCAGGGATTCGACCCGAAAGTCCCCCTCCGTCTGGCCCAGGACGGCCCCGTCGGCCTGGACGGCCACGAGGGTCCAGAGGCTGTCGGGCCGGGACGAGAGGATCCGGGGCCACTCGGCGGCGTCGGCGGCGCGGAGCTGGGCCGCGAGGGAACCGCCGGGACCCATGCCCGCCCGCACCGCGAAATCGGCCAGTCCCATGGAAAGCCTGGAGTAGATGAGCACTCCGAAGGCGAGGAAGGCGAGGACGGTCAGCAGAACGATGGACGCCCCCACCTTTCCACCGAAGGAGAGACGCCATCTGGCCACGTCCGGCAGACGGTCGAGACCGGTCTGGATTTCCTCGATGAGCGGGCGGGTCTGCCTCTGGAGAAGGAAATACGTGAAGCCGAGTGAAATGGACGCCGCGATGGCGCCCGTGAAAAGAACGCCCAGGAAGGCGACCCACGTGCGCTGAAGGTAGAGAAACACGATGGCGGCGAGCACCAGCCCCGCCACGGCCCAGGCGATCCCGCTGACGACCTGGTGCCTCAGGACGTGGGAGGCGAGGGCCCTGTAAAACGCCTCCAGCTCCTGCCGAGAGAAGGCCTTTCCGGCCCTTTTGCCCCTCTTGTAGGCCAGGATGGGAGGAAGGAGCTTGACCCGCATATACCAGGTGATCAGAATCCGGTCCACGACCAGAAGGACCAGTACCACCAGAAGGTACTTTTCCCAGTAGGGCCGTGTGTTGGGCACCACCGTAAGGAAGTAGACAACGGCGACGAAAAGGGCGAAGAGGATGGGCAGGAGATCGTACAGAAACTTCTGTGAACGGCTGGTCCAACCCGACATTTCGACACCCCCTGGGCGCCGGACCTCGACTGTGGACCGGGTGGCCCCAGTGTACCCGCCGGCCGCGGGGACTCGCAAGAGCAAACGCAGGGGGGCGGCGGGAAGGGGAATTCGGGAAGGAGGAGGCTGGGGGCGAGGCGCGTTGGACCTCTATCGGGAACTGGAATCAGCCCCGCTCCTTCTCGAACAGGGTGCGCTGGGCCCCCCGCGGCGGCTTCCAGGCCACGGGGTAGGGCCCGCCGAAACAAGCGTAGCAAGCCTTCCCAAGGGCCCGTCCCGCCGCCTCGTGGAGGCCCTCCGGGCTGAGGTATCCGAGGCTGTCTGCGCCCACGAAGTCCCGGATGGCCGGAACGTCCATGTTGGCCGCCAGAAGTTCCGAACGCTCCGGCGTGTCAATGCCGTACACGCAGGGATTCACGATGGGAGGGCTGGAGAGGCGTAGGTGGACCTCGGAGGCACCCGCGTCCTTGACGAGCCGGACGATCTTTCGCGAGGTGGTCCCGCGCACGAGGGAGTCGTCCACCAGCACCACCCGCTTGCCTTCCAGGAGGCCGGGGACGGCGTTGAGCTTGAGCCGGGTCGAGAAGTCCCTCATGGACTGCCTGGGGGCGATGAAGGTGCGGCCCACGTAGTGATTCCGGATGAGCCCCATGACCAGCGGCAGGCCGCTCCGCTCCGAGAAGCCGACTCCGGCGGGGATTCCCGAGTCGGGCACCGGAACGACGATGTCGGCGTCGGCGGGCTGCTCCTCCGCCAATCTTCGGCCGAGCTCCGTACGGACAGGGAAGACGACTTTCCCGAACAGGTCCGAATCCGGCCGCGCGAAGTAGACGTACTCGAAGATGCAGGGAACCGCCGCGCCCCGCCGGAAGGGGAAGATGGACCTCTGTCCTTCTTCCGTGACGACGACCATCTCGCCGGGCTCCACCTCCCGGACGTAGCGGGCCTTCAGAAGATCCAGGGCGCATGTCTCGGAGGCGAACACGGGGCTTCCCTCGAGTTCCCCCAGCACCAGCGGCCGAAATCCCCACGGGTCGCGGACGGCCACCATGGAGTCCCGGAACAGGACGAGGAGGCTGAAGGCCCCCTTGAGGGACCGCAGGCTGTCCACCAGGGCGTCGATGGGATCCTGCTGTCCGGAGCGGGCGAAGAGGTGGAGGATGACTTCCGAATCCGTCGTGGAGGCGAAGATCGCCCCGTGGCGCTCGAGTTCTTCCCTCAGGCTCAGGCCGTTCACGAGGTTCCCGTTGTGGCAGAGGGCCACTTCCCCGTGCTGGGTGCGCGCCACGATGGGACCGGCGTTCCGCAGTTGGGAGCTCCCGGATGTGGAGTACCGCACGTGGCCCACCGCCGCCCGGCCCGGGAGCCCTGACAGGTCGTTGCCCCCAAAGACGTCCGACACGAGGCCCATCCCCCTGTGGACGTGCAGGTCGGTCCCATCCGAGGTGGCCACCCCGGCCGATTCCTGGCCGCGGTGCTGAAGGCCGTAGAGGCCGTAGACCGCGATCCGGGCCGCATCGGGATGGTTGAAGAGACCGAAGATCCCGCACATGGAGGGCCTCCCTGGAGACGACTCCGTCCTCCGCTGGCACTTACCCCGCCACGGGGTCCAAACCGCCGTGCCAGACCTCCCGGATCCGTGAAACCGCCAGATCCACGAGGGTCTTCCCGTCCACCTCCACGGTGAGCCTCCCCGGCGTAACCCTGCCCACCACCGCTGCGGGAACGAACGCCCGGCCGGCGGCCTCCAGAACCCGGGGCAGGTCCTCCGGCCGGCAGGTGACGAGGGCGCGCGAGGCGTCTTCGCCGAAGAGAAGGGCCGCCGGTTCCAGCCCCCCCGAGGCCAATCTGAGGCGCGCGCCGGCGTCCGTCCGGGGGGCGAGGCAGGCCTCCGCGGCGGCCACGGCGAGGCCTCCTTCGGAGCAGTCGTGGGCCGAACGCGCGATCCGCTCGCGCGCGAGGTGCTGGAGGAGGTCCTGCAGGGCACGCTCTCGCGCGAGGTCCAAGGGCGGAACGGGCGCGGCTTCCACGGAGTGGAGGAGCCAAAGGTAGGAAGATCCGCCCAGGTGGCCCCTCGTCTCGCCCAGGAGGACCACCGCATCCCCCTCCGTCCTGAACCAGGGCTCCAGGCGGCGGTCCACATCCTCCACCAACCCCACCATGCCGATGGTGGGAGTGGGGTAGATCCCCGCTCCGTTGGTTTCGTTGTAAAAGGAGACGTTGCCGGAAACCACGGGCGTATCGAGGACCCTGCATGCTTCGGAAACCCCGTCTACGCAGCGGGAAAACTCCCACATGACGTCGGGTCGCTCGGGGTTCCCGAAGTTGAGGCAGTCCGTGACCGCGATGGGTTTCGCCCCCGCGCACGCCACGTTGCGCGCCCCTTCCGCCACGGCGTGAGCCCCGCCTAGGTACGGGTCCAGATGGCACCACCGGGGATTCACGTCGAGAGACAGGGCCACGGCCCGCTTCGTCCCTTTGATCCGCACGACGGCGGCGTCGCCGCCGGGCCCGAGGACCGTGTTGGTGCGCACGGACTGGTCGTACTGCGTGTAGACCCACCTCCTGGAGCAGAGGTCCGGATGGCCGATGAGGCCCAGGAGGGCCTCCTCGGGAGAGACGGCGGCGAGGACCTCCGCTCCGGGCACGGGCGCGCCACGCGGTACGGCCGGGGCCTCCCTCGGCCGGTCGTAGACGGGCGCCTGGTCGCTCACGGGCCCCACGGGCATGTCCACGACCTTATCCCCTCGCCAGAAGATCTCCGCGCGGCCCGTGTCCGTCACCTCACCGATGGCCACGGCGTCCAGGGCCCACTTGGAAAAGACCTCCTTGACCCGGCCCTCTCGTCCCCGTTGGGCCACGATGAGCATGCGCTCCTGGGATTCGGAGAGGAGCAGTTCATAAGGGGTCATCCCCTCCTCGCGCATGGGCACGCGGTCGAGGTCGAGTCGGATCCCCGACCCGGCGCGGCCCGCCATCTCGAAGGAGGAAGAGGTGAGCCCCGCCGCGCCCATGTCCTGGATGCCCACGATCACGTCCTCCTCCATGAGCTCCAGACAAGCCTCTAAAAGGAGTTTTTCGGTGAAGGGATCCCCCACCTGGACGGTGGGCCGCTTTTGCTCCGTCCCTTCGGAAAATTCGGCGCTGGCCATGGTGGCGCCGTGGATGCCGTCCCGCCCGGTCTTGGAACCCACGTAGAGGACCGGGTTTCCCACGCCGCTGGCATAGCCCCGGAAGATCCGGTCCGCCCGCAGGAGGCCGAGGGTGAAGGCGTTCACGAGGATGTTGCCGTCGTAACAAGGGTGAAAGACCACCTGGCCTCCCACCGTGGGGATACCCACGCAGTTGCCGTAGTCCCCGATTCCGGCGACGACGCCCCGCAGGAGGTGGCGGGTCTTGGGGTGGTCGGGGCGCCCGAAGTGCAGGGAGTTGAGGTTGGCGATGGGGCGGGCTCCCATGGTGAACACGTCCCGCAGGATGCCCCCCACCCCGGTGGCGGCCCCTTGGTAGGGTTCGATGTACGAGGGGTGGTTATGGGACTCCATCTTGAAACAGACGGCCCATCCCTCCCCCACCTCCACCACGCCCGCGTTCTCCCCCGGCCCCTGGAGCACGCGGGGTCCTGCAGTGGGGAAGCGGCGGAGGTGGATCCGGGAGGACTTGTAGGAGCAGTGCTCGCTCCACATGACGGAGAAGATGCCCAACTCGGGGTAGGTGGGCTCCCTCCCCAGGATGGCCAGGATCCTCTCCCACTCCTCGCCGGTCAGCCCGTGCTGAAACGCCAGTTCTCTCGTCACCTTGGGATCGGCCACGGTTCAACTCCGAACAAGGCCCGCCAGGGGCCGCGAGTGTCGTCGGTACAGGCGCCCGCGAGCGGCCCGAACCGCCCGGATGGAGCGCCGCCCGATCCGGATTCCACCCTGTGCGATCACGAGCCGAGGGCCTGGAGGGCCGAGCGGAGGAGGGCGGCCCCGTCGGAGGAGCCCATGAGGGGCTCGCTGGCCCGCTCCGGGTGGGGCATCATCCCCAGCACGTTCCGGCCCTCGTTGAGGATGCCCGCGATGGCCTCCGCGGACCCGTTGGGGTTCCATTCCGGGCTCAGGCTCCCGTCGGGAGCGGCGTACCGGAAGGCCACGCGGCCCTCTCCGTTCAGCCGCCGGAGTGTCTCCGGGTCGGCGAAGTAATTGCCGTCCCCGTGGGCAATCGGCACCCTCAGAAGACTGCCCTCGGCGATGCCCGACGTGAAGGGAGAGGCGGAGGTCTCACACCGAAGGTAGACGTCCTGGCAAAGGAAGGTGAGGGTCTGGTTTCTGAGGAGCGCTCCCGGAAGGATGCCCACCTCGCACAGAATTTGGAAGCCGTTGCAGATCCCGAGAACGAGCCCCCCCTTTCCGGCGTGGGCGATCACGGCTTCCATCACGGGCGTCCGCGCCGCCATGGCCCCGCAGCGCAGGTAGTCGCCGTAGGAGAACCCACCCGGCAGGATGACGAGGTCGGCCCACGAGAGGTCCCGTTCCGTGTACCAGACCATACGACTTCGGGCCGCCGAAAGCCGAAGGGACCACTGCTCGGCGTCGTGGTCGCAATTGCTCCCGAGGAATTCGACGACGGCGATGTTCATGGCGCGAGGACCTCCACTCGGAAATCCTCGATGATGGGGTTGGCCAAGAGCTTCCGGCAGTAGGCCTCCACCCGGACCTTGGGGTCCTCGCCCCCGGGAAGCTCTCCGGTTTCAATGTCGAAGAACTTGCCCTGCCGGACCGAGCCGACCTCTTCGAATCCAAGAGTCTTCAGGGCCTGCTGGACGGCTTTCCCTTGCGGGTCCAGGACCGCGGACTTGAGAAATACGTGGACGCGAGCCTTCATACGGTCACCTCGATTTCCGGGGGGCGGGCCCGAGGAGCGCCCGTTCGCCGCTAGGGGGCTACTTTACCAAAGCCCAGCCTCACCGAACAGGCCCCCGCGACCGGCCATCGGGTGGAAATGAGGGGCGGTCCAACCTATGTTCATGACGACGAAGCTCCTTTCGGGGGTCCGGGGGCGGTCGGCGGGAGGACCGCATGAGGCGCCGAGAGTCCTTTGAAGGCGGGATGTTCATCCGCCGGTACGGGCCCTCTCGGGGAGCCCGGGGAAAGATCCTCTTCATCCATGGCTTGGGGGACTGGGGCGAGACCTTCGAGGTCCTCGTGGGGCACCCCGCCCTCGGCCGGTTTCGGCTGCTCATCCCCGACCTCCCCGGGTACGGGCGCTCGCCCCTGGCGGGAGATCCTGCCGGACTGGATTCCCTGGCGGACGCTCTCGCGTCTTGGCTGAGGTCCCGGGGCAAGGCCCCCGTGGCCGTCGTCGGCCATTCCATGGGAGGCGTTCTCGGGCAGATCCTGGCCGAAAGGAATCCCGAATGCGTCTCCATCCTCGTGAACGTCGAGGGGAACATCTGTGAGGACGACTGCACGCTGAGCCGGGCGGTGACGGCCTATTCCCCGGACGAGTTCCTGAGGGAGGGCCTGGATCAGATTCGTCTCGAGGCCTCCCTCATGGCGCAGTCCGACCCGAGCGTTGTGGTGTTCGCGAGGGGTCTCGGGCTGTGCGACCCTCGCGCCTTTTACCTTCATGCCCGGGAGATCGTGGCGCTCTCACGGAGGAACGACCTGGCTCGACGAATGGCCGCGCTGCCCCTCCCCGCCTGCTTCCTGGCCGCTTCTCCAAAGGGAGCGAGCCCCCGCTCCCTGGCCATGCTCCGCTCCGCCGGAGCGCGCCTCGTGATCATGGAGGATTGCGGCCACTGTCCCTTCCACGACCGACC
>JBFLVU010000047.1:0-14560 GCA_040758175.1 Acidobacteriota bacterium
AGAAGGACTCCGACGGCTCGGCCCAGTTCATCGGCGAGGACTCCATCGACCACACGCCCAAGGACGAGCACCTGCGCATCAAACTCGGTGAGGCCTTCGACGTGGTGGGCGAGCGCAAGCAGACCTCCTTCAAGGTCGTCGTCTCGGGCCACGTCTACGACGAGTCCTTCGAGATCGTCCTGAGAAACCACAAGAAGACGCCCGTGGCCGTCCGCGTGGCCGAAGTGCTCTACCGCTGGAGCGACTGGGAAATCCGACAGGAGAGCGCCAAGCACGAGAAGGTGGACAGCCAGACCGTCGTCTTCCCCGTCACGGTCCCCGCCGACGGCGAATTGAAAATCACCTACACCGTCCGATACACGTGGTGAGCGTCTGGAGTAGACGGCTCTTCGATCTGCAGAATCGGACGGCGTGAAAAGAGGGGGCGAGCCTTGAGACGGCCCGTCCCCTCCTTGTTACTGCGCCGGTCCGAACCCTCAGGACCGGTGCCCCACTCTCAATCCTTGCCCGAACGGCGGCCCAAGAGCACCGTCAGGTCCATGCGGTTCCCTTCCCGAAGGACGGTGACGGTGACGGTTTCGCCGGGCTTGTGGTCCTGGAGGGCGTAGGTGTAGTCGTAGACGTTCTCGATGGACTTCCCCGCGAAACCGACGATAATGTCGCCCTTTCGGAGCCCTCCCTGTTCGGCGGGGCTCCCGGCGCGGACGCCCATGAGCTTCACGCCCTTCACGTCCCCCGTGTAGTCGGGGATGGTGCCCAGGTAGACGCGGAAGCCCCGGCCCGCCGTTTCGCCGGGCGGCGGCGCCACCCGGACGTAGGCCGGGCGTTCGGGGAGACCCAGGAGCTCTTGCGTGACGCGGGCGGCCAGGCGCAGAACCTTCGCCTCCCCGTCGTAGAGCACCTTGTCGGCGGTGTCGCCGGGCCGGTGGTAGTCCTCGTGGGCCCCCGTGAAAAAGAACAGGACGGGGATGCCCTGGGCATAGAAGACCGAGTGGTCGGAGGCCCCGTAGCCGTCCTCCCCGAGGGAGAGGCCCAGGTTCTCCGTGTTGGCTCGAGCCAGGAGGTCCTTCCAGACGGGCGAAGTTCCCGCTCCGCCCACCACCAGCTTGTTTTCCCGCAGGCGGCCGATCATGTCGAAGTTCAGCATGGCGACGGCCTTTTCCAGGGGAACGGGAGGAGCCTTCACGACCTGCGAGGAACCGAGGGTGCCCAGCTCCTCTCCGCCGAAGGAGACGAAGAGGAGGTTCCTCCCCCGCTCGGGTTCTGCGGCGAAGCGGCGGGCGAGGGCCATGAGCCCCGCCGTGCCCGAGGCGTTGTCGTCGGCGCCCGGATGGACCTCCCCCTTCTTTTCGGCCAGGGAGCCTTCCACCCCCAGGCCCAGGTGGTCGTAGTGGGCCCCGAGGATCACCGTCTCGTCGGTGGGCCGGGTGGCGGGGAGCCATCCCAGGACGTTCAGCCCTTCGGCCTTCTCGCGCCTCAGGCGCACGGCGGCGGAAAACGCGACACCGGGTACCTCGAAGCGCAGGGGCGTCCCGTGGGGGTTTCCGGGGTCCGGCAGCGAACGGCCCACGGCTTCGAAGGCCGACGCGAAGGGCGCCCGCCGGGCGCTGAACACCGCGAGGCCCGACGACCCGCCCCGGGCGGTCGTGGAGAGGGAGACGAGGTCGTCGTCCTGGGCCGATGGCCCTAGGACGATCAGGGCCTTGGCGCCCATCTCCCGGGCCGTCATGGCCTTGTAGCGGATGGGGTAGTACAGGGCGTAGGGGCTCTTCGGATCGTCGCCCTCGGGGCCCCAGCGGTACACGATGACGGCCTTGCCCTTCACGTCGAGGCCGTCGTAGTCGTCCCACTTCCGGTCCTGGGCCCGGATCCCGTACCCGGCGAAGACCACCGGCAGGGCCTCCAGGTCGCCGTCCTCGGACATGCCGAGGGGCTGGATCTCCTCCCCGACGGCAAGGGAGCGAGCCTCCCCGCCTCCGAGAAGGCGCGCCGCGTTCCCCTCACCCAGGTGGACGCCGGAGGTGAAGGCGAAGGCCTCGAGGTATCCATCCCGGCCCGGGGGTGGCCGGAGCCCCGCCGAGCGGAAGGAGGCGGCCACGTACTCGGCGGCCGCCCTGGCTTCAGGGGTTCCCGTCAGGCGCCCCTGGAGGCCCGGAGAGGCCAGGTAGGAAACGTCGCGGCGGAGGGCCCCTTCGGAGAGGGCCGCCGCCCCCGAAAACTCCTCCACCCACTCCGCCAGAAAAATGTTGGTTTCCCCGGGGCGCGCCGCGTGGCGGTTGCCCCCCCAGACGAGGAGGCGCCCGTCGGGGCTGAACATGGGGAAGCCGTCGAAGCTGGCCTCGAAGGTGACTTGTTCGAGGCCCGTTCCGTCCTCGTTCACGAGGTAGAGGTCGAAGTTTCTCCTTTTCTCGTCCCCCATGTTGGAGGCGAAGAGGATGCGTTTCCCGTCGGGGTGCCAGTAGGGGCAGAAATTGGCCGCCCCGTTGGAGGTGACCTGCCTCAAGCCGGTTCCGTCGGCGCGGATAGTGAAAATCTCCATGTGAGAAGGGCGCACCAGGTGGTCCCGCAGGGGGGACCGGTACTCGTCCAACTCGTCGGGGTCCGTGGGGTGCCATCCGCGGAAGACGAGCTTCTGCGAATCGGGCGAGAAGAAGGCTCCGCCGTCATATCCGGGAAGGTTCGTCAGGCGCGTGGTGGAACGCGTCGAAAGGTCGAAGAGGTAGAGCTCCAGGTCCCCGTCGCGGTCGGAGGTGAAGACGATCTTGGAGCCGTCGGGGCTCACGGTGGCCTCGGCGTCGTAGCCCGGCGAGGCGATGAGAGGCTGGAGGTCCGTGCCGTCGGCGGCGGCTTCGTACACGTCGTAGCCGGGATAGACGGGCCAGACGTAGCCGTATCTGAAATCGGGAGGGGTGGGACAGTCGGGAGAGGAGGCGTGGGTGGAGGAGAAGATCACCCTTCCGTCGCCCTTCAGGAAATACGCGCAGGTGCACCGGCCCTTTCCGGTGCTCACGAGGCGGCGGTCCTCCCCGCGAAGGTCCATGGTGTAGATCTGGTCGCAGCCCTCCCGCAGTTCGCGGGACTGGAAGATGAGGCGGTCGCCGGCGAAGGAAAAGTAGGCCTCGGCGTTTTCCCCCGAGAAGGTCAACTGGCGGACGTTGGCCAGGCGAGTCTCGCGCGGGTCCCCGAGGGATGGCGGGGCGGCCGACGCTTCTCCATGCGCGGCGCGGGCGGCCAGCGCCGCGGCGGCCAACAGGGCGGCGAGGGGGAGCGATCGCAGGACGGTCTTCATGCACTACCTCCGGTCTTCCAACGCGCGTGAGCCCCAGGGTAATCCAGGCAGGAAGGGAGGGAAAGGGCATTTTGGATTTCGGATTTGGGATTTCGGATTCGAAATGGGAAGGGAAGGCCGGGGGGCCGGGAAAGGTTGGCCACGAAGCGGGGGACTGGGGGCCATGGGCTAGCCTGCCTCTCCTCCTCTCGAAATCTCCTTTTCTCGGCCTCCCCTCCTCTCGAAGTCTCCGGATCTCCTCTTCAAGAAATCCCCGCCCTTCTCCCGCCTCTTGACAATTCAGAATATGGATTCTATATTCGGAATCTGTATTATGGAGAGCCGATGGCAGCCAGCAGAAAGGAAATCGAGAGGGAGCAGAGGAGGCGCCTCCTCCTGGAGGCCGCCGAGCGGATCTTCGGACGGAAGCCCTTCGACGTCGCCACCATGCAGGACGTGGCGGCGGAGGCCCAGATCGGCATGCAGGGCCTTTACGAGCACTTCGCCTCCAAGGACGACCTCTACGCCCAGGTCGTCGTGACGCGGGTCGAGAACCTGAGACGACGGGTGGACGAGGTACTCAAGGAAGAGAAGGACCCCCTGGCGGCCCTTCGCGCCCTCGCCCGGGTGTACATGGAGGTCTTCGAGAACAGCCCCATGTTCCTTCCCGTCTTCCTGATGGAGAAGGCGCGCTTCGACTGGGAGATGGAGTCCAGGCTCGGCGCAAAGGTCCGCTCCATTTACCGGGAAGAGCGCTCCCGCGTGGCGCGGATCCTGGGGAAGATCCAGGCCCAGGGCCGCCTCGGTCCGCTCCCCGTGGAATACATGACCCAGCACTGCATGGACACGATCCACGCGGCCCTCTGGTACCGCCACCGCTGCAAACCTTCCGAGGAGATCGAGACGTGCGTGAACCGAGCCTTTCAAGTCCTCTTTACCGGCCTCAGTCCGGCCCCATGAGGGCCTGGGCCGCGCTTCTGATCCTCGGGACCGGGGCCTTCCCCGCCGCGGCGCAGGAGTTCCTCAGCCTCGACCGGGCCCTGGACTTGGCGTCTCGGAATTCCTTTGCGGCCGAGGCGTCCGCCCTCGATTCGGCGGCGGCTCGCGAAGAGACGGCGGCGGCCAGGGCGCTCTACTTCCCGGAGGTGGTGGTGGAGGGAGGCCACGTAAACCTCGACAACGACCCGGCCTTCCGGTTCGGGCCGGTGATCTTCCCCGCCGGGGACCAGGTCTACTGGAAGTACGACCTTTCCGTGCGCCAGGTTCTCTGGGACGGCGGCCGCCGGAGAGAGGCGCTGGCCGCCGGGAGGGCCGGAGAGAGCGCCGCCGCCCGCGGCGGGGCCGATGCCGTACGAAGGCTCCAGGCCGAGGTCGTGTCCCGCTACGTCGGCGCCCTCACCTTCAAGGCCCAGGGGGAGGTCGCGGACCAGAGGCGGGGGGCACTCGAGGACCACCTCCGCACCGTTCGGGACCTTTTCGATCAGGGCGTCGTGGCCCGGAACGACCTCCTGCGCACGGAGGTGGCCCTGCGGTCCGTTGAAGACCAGAAGCGGACCCTCGCCAGCGCCTACGCGACGGCGGTGGAGGAACTGAACCGGGCCCTCGGACTTGACCCCGCGACGCCCCAGGCCCTTCCCGGCGGGCTCGGCCCCGCACCGCCCGTCCCCTGGGAGGAAGCCGAAATCCGCTCCCGAGCCGTGCGGGGCAACGACGGCCTCAAGGCCCTCGACGCGAGGATCGTCGCCCTGGAGGCCGCCCTGGCCCTGAGGGAGAAGGACTACGCCCCCGTCTTGCTCGCCGAGGCGGGGCACGGCTACGAGCAGAACCGGTACATGGCCTACCCCCGCGCGAACCGCCTTTTCGTGGGCCTTTCCTGGAGCGTGTACGACGGCGGGGCACGGGCGGCGCGCGTCCGCCAGACCCGCACCCAGGTCGAAAAGGCCCGGCGCGAGCGCGTTGAAGCCGGGAGGGAGGCGGAGAACGCCGCCGCCCGGGCCTACCGGGAGTACGCGGACGCCTTGCAGGAAGCCGTCACGGCCCGGCTGAACGTGGCCGCCTCCCAGGAGAACCTCCGGATCGTGCAGGATCAGTACCGCGAAGGGATGGCGCGCACCACCGACGTTCTCGACGCCGAGTCGCTCCTGGCGGAAAGCCGCTTCCAGGTCGCCCGGACCCACTACCACGCCTACGCCCGGGAGGCCGAGCTCCTGGCGGCGCTGGGCGAGGACCTGAGGAGTTTCTTCGCCGGGGCCCAGACCCCCGTGTCTTCCGAGGAGAAGTGACATGGCCCTGCAGAAGAAGTGGATCGCCCTTTCCGTCCTTCTGGCCCTCGCCACGGTCGGCGCCGCCGTAGGGTACGCGCGCTGGCGCCACAACCAGGTCTTCGTCCGGACGGAGAACGCTTACGTGGCGGGCCGGATCTTTGCCGTGGCGGCCAAGGTGCCCGGGAAGATTCAGACGCTTCCCGTGGAGGAGAATCAGGCCGTGACGGCCGGCAACGTGGTGGCCACCCTCGATCCCCGGGATTTCGACGCTGCCGTGGCCCGGGCCGAGGCCTCCCTGGCCGAAGCGGAGGCGGGGCTCGAGGCCGCCCGCGCGGCCATCGCCCAGGCCTCCGCCCAGGAGTCGGCGGCCCGGAGCCAGCTGTCCCTGGCCCGGACCGAGAAGGACCGCGTGGAGGCCCTGTACAGGAGGGAATCCCTGCCCAAGCAGAAGTTCGACCAGGCCTCCACGGCCCTGGAGGTGGCCTCGGCCCAGGTCTCCGCCGCCCAGAAGACGGTGGCGTCGGCCCACGCCGGCCTCCAGGTCTCCGAGGAGAAGATACGGTCGGCCCGGGCGGCCCTCGAAGCGGCGAGCCTCCAGCGCTCCTACTGCGACCTCACGGCGCCGGCCTCGGGCGTGGTGAGCCGCAAGACGGCCCAAGTGGGGCACGTGGTGGCCGCCGGCCAGCCCCTCTTCGCCGTCGTGCCGTTGGACCTTCGGGAGATCTGGGTGGAGGCCAACTACAAGGAGACCCAGCTTCGCAAGGTTCGCCCCGGCCAGAAGGCCACGATCCGAGCCGACGTGGACCCGTCGCGGAAGTTCACCGGAACGGTGGACAGCATCGCCGCGGGCACGGGCGCGGTTTTCTCCCTTCTCCCGCCCGAGAACGCCACGGGCAACTGGGTGAAGGTCGTCCAGCGGGTTCCCGTCAAGGTGGTCCTGGACCCCGGGACCGACCCCGGCCACAGCCTCCGCCTTGGCCTCACCGTGACCTGTGAGATCGACACCCGTTCCGGCGGGACACCGTAGGCCCGTTCCCCTCGGGACGACCCGGCCTCTCCAACCCAGGATGATCCGTCCATGAACGCCGCCAACGGATGCCGCAAATGGTTCGTCGCGATCACGACCCTGTTGGGCACCTTCATGGAGGTCCTGGACACCTCCGTGGCCAACGTGGCCCTTCCCCACATCCAGGGCACGTACGCCGCCGGCGTGGACGAGATCACCTGGGTCCTCACGTCCTACCTCGTGGCCAATGCGGTGATCCTGCCCCTCTCGGGCTACCTCGGCGCCGCCTTCTCCCGCAAGCGCGTCTACATGGCCTGTCTCGCCCTTTTCACGGCGAGTTCCTTCCTGGCGGGCGCCGCGCCCTCCCTGGGCTTCCTGATCCTCATGCGCGTCCTCCAGGGCCTGTCGGGCGGCGCCATGGTGCCCATGTCCCAGGCCATCCTCCTCGAGACCTTCCCCCGGGAGGAGCACGGCAAGGCCATGGCGGTCTTCGGGATTGGCGTGGTCCTGGCCCCCGTCCTCGGCCCCCTCGTGGGCGGATGGATCACCGACAACTGGACTTGGCCCTGGATATTCTACATCAACATCCCCGTGGGTCTCCTCGCCCTGGTCCTGGCCTTCCTCTTCGTGGAGGATCCCGCCTACCTGGAGAGGCCGGCCGGCCGCACCGACTTCTCCAGCCTCCTCTTCGTGGCCGTGGGGCTGGGGAGCCTGGAGATTTTCTTGAACCGGGGCGAGCGGAACGACTGGTTCGAGAGTCCCTTCATCCAGGCTGCGGCGGCAGCCGCCGCTCTCTTTCTGGCCCTCTTCGTCTGGCGCTCCCTCACCGCCGAGAACCCACTCGTGGACCTCCGCGTACTGAAGGACCGGTCCTTCGCATCCGGAGCCGCGCTCATGTTCCTCGCGGGCTTCGGCATGTACGGCGCCTTCGTCCTGCTTCCCCTCTTCGTCCAGAACCTGCTCGGCTACACGCCCACCTGGGCGGGGCTCATCCTCTCCCCGGGGGGCGCCGCCACCATGGCCTCCATGGCCCTCGCGGCGCGCCTTGTGGGCCGGGTGGACACCCGCCTCCTGGTGGCGGCCGGCTTTTCCTGCATGGCCTATTCCTGCTGGCTCCTGGCGGGTTCTACGCTGGAGGCGGGCGTCCCGCACTTTACGGAGGCGTGGATCTACCACGGCTTGGGGCTGGGGTTCTTCTTCGTGCCCATCGGCGTGACGGCCGTCCGCAACATCCCGCCGGAGAAGATGGGGGCGGCCACGGGCCTTTTCAACCTCATGCGCAACGAGGGCGGCTCCGTTGGTATCGCTGTGTCCACCACGCTTCTGGCCCAGCGGGGCCAATTCCACCACCACGTCCTGGCTCAGCACGTCGCCCCCACCTCGCCTCTCGTCCAGGAGGGGATGCAGGCCACGGGCGGCCTTCTGGCATCCTCCTCGGGCCTCCCCCCCGCCTCCCTCCCTGACCTCGCCGCGGGGCTCCTGTCCGCGGGTGTGCAGAGACAGGCCCATGCGCTGTCGTTTCTGGACGTCTTCGCATTCCTGGGGGCCGCATTTGTCTTGGGCCTGTTCCTGGTCCCGCTCCTGGGAAGCGATCGGAGCCAAGGCGGGGACACTCCTTCCGGGCGCTCCCCCGGCTTGCACTAACCCTCCAGCGGACGGGCCTACGGAGCCTTCACGGCCCGCGTCGCGAAGGTGGAGGGAATCCACTTCTCGAAGGGGGAACCGGGCCACCGATCCTCATAGAAGCCCGTCAGCACGAAGCCCGCGGTCATCTGCCCGCCGATCTGGTCCTCGAGGGTATGGCCGAACTCCAGGGGCTCGCCCGCCTCCATCCGCCTCTTCAGAACCTCCGGCGGGAGGTGCTCAAGGTCCGAGTAGGGCACGGGGAACTTCACCTCCAGTCGATCGCCTTCCTTCAGGTCGGGATCGAAGAGGTAGACGAGGGGGTTGACGATCCCCGCCAGGAGAACGCCTCCCGGCGCGAGGACCCGGTGCGCCTCCCTCCAAACGGGCAGGACTTGGGGCACGAAGCCGTTGGAGCAGGGGTGGAAGACGAGGTCGAAGGAGGCGCCGTGAAAGACGGACAGGTCGCGCATGTCTCCTTCCACCAGCTTCAAGATGAGCCCTTCCCGGTCCGCCACTTCGCGGTCCCTCGCAAGCTGGGCGGGGCTGTTGTCGAGGACCGTGACTTCGGCGCCTGCCGCGGCAAAGAGCGGCGCCTGCTGGCCTCCGCCCGAGGCGAGACAAAGGATGCGGCGGCCCCGCAGCGGGTGGAGCCAGTCCCGGGGAACGGGGAGGGAGGGCGTCAGGAGGACTTGAACCTCGCCCCGCCGGGCCGCGGCGACCGCATCCCCTCCCACGGGCACGGTCCACCGATTTCCCCGCTCCACCTCGCGGTCCCACGCCCTCCGGTTGTGGTCCCTCACGTTCATGAGACCTCCTATCTGAGCCGGAGGTGGCGAGCGCCCTCAAAGAGAGACTCCTCCACCTCCGCCGTTTCGGCCACGTCCGAGAAGGCCCGCGGGGGCTCCGGACGGGCGGGACGCTCCCCGAGCATGCAGTGCCACCATCCCACGTCGTGCCACGCCCCCAGCTTGAAGCCCACGTCCCGGTAGATGCAGAGGGGCCGAAAGCCCGAGGACTCGTGGAGCGCCACGCTGGCGGGGTTGGGCAGGGTGATCCCCGCGTAGACATTGCAGAAGCCCTGGAAGGCGAGGATGTTCAGGAGCGCCCGATACAGAGCCCGCCCCACGCCCCAGCCGCGGCACCGGTCCCTTACGTACACCGCCGAGTTGGCCGACCACCGATAGGCGGCCCGCGCGCCGTGCGCGTCAGCGTAGGCGTAGCCCAACACCTCGCCGGACCGGCGGCAGACGATCCACGGGTAGATCGGGAGAATGCGCGCGATCCGGCGAGACATCTCCGCCGCGGAGGGCGGCTCCTCCTCGAAGGAAGCGGCCGTGTCCCGCACGAGGGGCGCGTAGATCTCCGCCACGGAGGGTCCGTCCTCCGGGACGGCGGCACACAATTCGGGCCTCACGGGCGCCTCCCTTCGGGGCCATTCTCGCACGGCGGGAACGCGAAGGGCCCGCCCCGTCGGGGGCGGGCCCGCAGAGCCCTCCTGGGTCGGGCTCCGGTTCAGTTGTTCGGGGCGCCGGAGGCGATCCAGTCGAAGATGGCTTGCCGGTCGGCGGCCGTCACCTGGCTGGACCGGTGGCCCGCGGCGAGGAAGGTGTAGAGGACGCTGTTGTTGGGATTGCCCGGGATGACGCGGATCCCCGACTGGGACTCGGCGGGCACGTTGACGAGTTCTCCGTAGGCTTGGCCCGCGCTGAGGTCGAGGCCCGCCTCCGGGCCAGAACCCGCATGGCAGTTGATGCACTTGGGCGTGAAGATGCTCGTCTGCAGGAAGGTAAAGGTGGGCGCCGCCGCGTTCACGGTGATGGTGCGCGTGTCGGGGGTGGGGTCGGACAGGCCGTGCTCGTCCGTCGCCGTAAAGGTCACGGAGTAGCTCCCCGCGCTGGCGTACACGTGGGCGCCGGGGCTGAGCATCGTCGAGGTGGAGCCGTCCCCGAAGTTCCACAGAACCGTGACCGTGTCCCCGTCAGGGTCCGTGGCGCTCCCCGAGAAGGTCACCGACTGGCCCGCCGTGATGGTCACGTTCCCAACGGGGGCCGTGATGGTGCCATTGGGAGCATTGTTCGGAGGCGGGTTCACGGTGATGGTGCGCGTGTCGGGGGTGGGGTCGGCCAGGCCGTGTTCGTCCGTCGCCGTAAAGGTCACGGAGTAGCTCCCCGCGCTGGCGTACACGTGGGCGCCGGGGTTGAGCAGAGTGGAGGTGGAGCCGTCCCCGAAGTTCCACAGAACCGTGACCGCATCGCCGTCGGGATCCGTGGCGCTCCCCGAGAAGGTCACTGACTGGCCCGCCGTGATGGTCACGTTCCCAACGGGGGCCGTGATGGTGCCTTCGGGCGGGTTGTTGGCCGCCGCGTTCACAGTGATGGTGCGCGTGTCGGGGGTGGGGTCGGACAAGCCGTGCTCGTCCGTCGCCGTAAAGGTCACGGAGTAGGTGCCGGCGCTGGCGTACACGTGGGCGCCGGGGTTGAGCAGAGTGGAGGTGGAGCCGTCGCCGAAGTCCCACAGGACCGTGACCGCGTCCCCGTCAGGGTCCGTGGCGCTCCCCGAGAAGGTCACCGACTGGCCCGCCGTGATCGTCACGTTCCCGGCGGGAGCCGTGATGGTGCCTTCGGGCGGGTTGTTGGCCGCCGCGTTCACCGTGATGGTGCGCGTGTCGGGGGTGGGGTCGGACAAGCCGTGCTCGTCCGTCGCCGTGAAGGTCACCGTGTAGGTGCCGGCGCCGGCGTACACGTGGGCGCCGGGGTTGAGCAGGGTAGAGGTGGAGCCGTCGCCGAAGTCCCACAGGACCGTGACCGTGTCCCCGTCGGGATCCGTGGCGCTCCCCGAAAAGGTCACCGATTCCCCGGCCTGGATGGACACGTCGCCCGGAGGCTCGACGATTGCCCCTTCGGGGGGGGCGTTCAGGGGACTCTCCACCGTGATGGTGCGCGTATCGGGGGTGGGATCCGAAAGCCCCCCGTCGTCCGTCGCCGTGAAGGTCACCGTGTAGGTGCCGGCACTGGCGTAGAGGTGATCCCCTGGGTTGAGGTCCGTGGAGGAAGACCCGTCGCCGAAATCCCACAAGACGCTCACCGTGTCGCCGTCGGGGTCGCTGACGGCTCCGGCGAAGGAGACGCTTTCTCCCTCCGAGATCGTGACGTCTCCGGCGGGGGCCAGGATGGTGCCGTCGGGCGCCCGGTTGGACACGCCGCCCTCGGGGAGGATCTGGCCACGGATCTCTCCGGAGGGAAACAGTTGGGTGTGAACGTTCACGTAGAGCTGTCCCGCCCGCAGGGCCGAGACGAATCCATCCCAATCGCCCGCCAGGGGCCCCACGAGGTCCTCTTCGTAGATCTTGTCTTCCCTCTCCAGCTCTCTGGGCCTCGGGGAGGGCCTGGAAGAGGAGAACAGTTCGGCCACCACGGGTCCGTTGACCCCCGGCGCCCCCAAGTGGATGTGGCCCGCCGTGGCGCCCACGATGCGCCGAACCTTGAGATGAAATTCCAGCCGGCTTTCCTTGTCCTCCAAGCGCGCCGATTCGGCCCCTGCCGGAAGGCCGTCGTCCTCCTCCTCGAGTTTGAGTTTGAGGCGGACCGTGCCCGTCGTCGTCGTGTTGACCGGGGGCACTTCGCTGGCCCCGCTGAGGAGGGCGTCGAACTTCTCCTTGTTGTCCTTCTTCTTTTTCTCTCCGAGATCGGCGGAAAAGAGAACGCCGCTGTCTCCATCCACCCAAAAGGCCTTCTCCCCGGCCAGCGCGAGCCCCAGCGGGAGAGAACTCGCCCAGGCGACGGTCTCCACGGGGCCGCCCTCGAGGTCCACGCGCTTCAGGACGTTGCGGCCGCCCGCCGAGGGAGGGACCCCCGGGGTCGGGACATCCAATACGTAAACGAAGCCGTCCGACGCGTCGAAGGCGAGGAACTCGGGGCGTTCGAAACCGCCCGCCACCTTCTCTGAGCGGCCGTCGGGACGGATCCGCACGATCTCTCCGGACTCGCGATCCGCAAGGAGGGCATCCCCGGACGGAAGCCGAGCGGTGCCCCGCTCCCCCGCGTCCACCACGAGCGCCGGCCCGTCGGAACGCTCAAGGACGCTCCAGACGGGGTCGAATTTCAGCAGAGCCCGGCGCGATGCGCCGGGGCCGACGGGCACCTCGGCGGTCACGAAGATGGAGCCGTCCTCCCCCACCTGGGGCGACGAGGGCAGAACCAGACCGTGGACGGACGGCCTGGCGCCGGAAGGTCCGGGCGCCTCCGCCTGGGCCGTCCACGTGGCGGCGGCGACGAAGGCGAGGGCCGCGATCCCCAGGAACCGCAGCGCTTTTCGGGTGATGTGGGTTGCCATGGGTAGGGTCCTCCTGAAGAAGATGAGGGTCCAGTGGCGCCGATCCGATTTCGAGCGCGCGCCAATTAGTAGCGACTTGCTAGGATATTGTCCACCCCCCGACCGTGACGGGCGTCACGACCGGGGGCTGGAGGATTGGAGAGTGTGAGATTCGGCACTTCGGGCCGAGACATTGAGAAGAGCCGGTTGCGGTGTGCGCTGGCCCGAATCCGTCCTGAGCAGGGGCCTCTGAAGGGGGGCGTTCCCTGCCGGCGGCCCCCGCCACGCGTGCCGTGCCGACAGCGGACGACTCAGGGCCGAGCGGGCGGAGAGGTCCCGCCGGATCGCCTCCTCGCTCCGTGGGAGGCGGCGTTACCGGGTGGAGTCGAAGGTCTGCCCGTCGTCCACTGGGATGTCCTTCGCATCGTGAGGCACGCCCACGGCGACGGTTCCCGAACAGGAGTCGCCCTGGCCGTCGCTCGCCGTGAAGGCGATGCGGTACACCCGTCCGTTGCCCGTCCCAGATCGCTCGGCGCGCACCTGCGGCGAGGCCGTCCCCACCCCGAAGCCGTCGGGGGCCTCGTCGCCGTCGCCTAGCAGGCTGCTGAAAAACCCTTGCGGGCCGCGCGCAAGAGGCTTGGGGGCCAGATGCGAGGCGCGGCGAGGAGGAACATGCAGGGAGCATCGCCGACGAGCCGCAACAAAGCAGATGGTCCCCAATCCCTTGCGCCCGTGGGGTTGCCGCGGCACGGCCCCGCCTGCGGCGTTGTCGCTCCTAGACGATGCGCAAAGGCATCGACGGCGTCGCGACGCCTTGCATTCGGGGCCGTGGCGCTGGCAACGCGACCCACAAGGGGTTTCTCAGCCGCCTGCTAGGCCGTTCGTGGGCTCGTCCTGCGTGATGGCCGTCACCGCCAGCGTCACGGGGTCCCCATCGGGGTCCGTGACCCCTCCGACCGTCACCCCTCGCAGCTTGTGGTTCGGGGGCCAGAGGCGGGCGGGGGAGGCCGCCGCTCGCGTGCAGTCCGGTGGGGCGTTCTCGGGCATGAGCCCCACGGCGAGACTCAGGCGGCTCGAGGCGCAATTGTTCCCTTCGTTGGTCTCGGCCACGACCCCGGTGGCGTCGGCGCAGGCGTCCAGGTGGTAGGTCCCCGCGGGCAGGCCCGAGGGCACCGTGAAGGGCATTTCGACGACCTCGCTCGTCTCTCCCGGGCCCAGGGGCGCCACCTGACGTTCCCCCACCACGAGGGCCGTCTGCGGGTCCACCGGCTTGGAGGCGGACAAGGTATACCGCGTCACGCTCGGGCCCGCCGTCCGGTTCCCTTCGTTGGCCGTGGTCTCGGTGATGTAGAAGACGTTCCCCGGCGCACTCCTCAGCACCGGCGGCACGAAGAAGCGCACCAGAAGGTCCGGCCCGCCCTCCCAGGACACCGTCGCGGGCTCCGAGATCAGGTCCCAGGCCTCGCAGGCCTCGGCGGTTCCGGTGGGGGGAGGCGTCGCCCCGCCCCCTCTTCCCGGCCGGTCGGAGGCGCCCCCGGCCGGCGTGGGGGCGGTGCCGAAGGGCGTGCGGGCCGTGATCCGATCCGTCCCCAGGCGCGCTCCCGCGTAGGTCAGGCTCAGGCGTCCCTGGGCGTCGGTGGTCCCCTCCCCCTTCGTCCCGGCGTGGGGGCCCTCGATCACCTCCAGGGTCAGGCTGTTTCCGGCAATGGGTGTGCCCGTGGCCGAATTCGTCAGCGTGGCCGTCACCACGGCCGCCTCCCCCACGGAGCGGAAAGACGCGGGCGGATCCAGCACCAGCTTCGGCTCGCAGGGCCAGGGGAGGTGGGCCTTCAGGTAGCGGGCGTTGAGGACGACGAGGTCGTGGGCCTCGCGGCGCATCTGCGCGGGCGTGGCGCCCTCGGCAAGGGCGATGGCCGCGTCCAGTCTGGCGTTCACCGTGGGCAGGTCCTGCGCCAGAGCCGCCTGGCGTGCCTCCGAGACCCGCGCCTGGATCTGCGAGAGGAGCCCGCCGTCGGCGATCCAGCCCAGCGTCCCCGCCTTGTCCACGTCCGTGAGGAACACGTTCCAGTGCTCGAAGGTCCCGGG
>JBFLVU010000048.1:0-10883 GCA_040758175.1 Acidobacteriota bacterium
ATCTTTCCGCTCCAGTACTGCTCCGGATCCGGCCAGTCCGGATGAAGACGGTAGTGAAGACGTATCCGATACTCTCCAGGCTCGCACAAGCGCAAGACCGAAAGCTCTCCTTTAAGCGGTTCCACCGCTTTCCAGTCCACAGGGGGACGCTTCGGCAAGGGCAGCGGGGCCATGCCGTTCATCCACTCCCGAGCACCACCGTCCGGATAAACCACCTCTGTCCAGATGTCCGGGTCTGCTCCGCAGGGCAGCATCGGAAGCCGCACATCTTTTGCCCATTGGACCTCAAAGGTCAACCAAACCTCTTCGCCCTTGACGAGATCCGAGGAACGAGGACGGATTAGGAAGTTTCCATCCTGGGATCCACTCCCAGAAAAGGTCGCCAGGCTGAACCCCATCACTAGACCAAGACTAATCAGCTTGTTGACCATTCGTTCCTCCTATTGAGGGTCCGTCGCGGTGCGGAGGCTGCCGTCGTGCTTCTCCCAAGGCTCTTCCACCCCACCGCAGGTAATGGACCCCGCGGAAGGCTCTTTCCCTTTGAGCAGATCCTCTTCGCAGAACCGCGCGATACCCGATTTCATCCGCGCTTCATAGTCAATCGGATCCACGTTCAACAGGCACTTGGCCGTCACGCTTCC
The DNA here is from genome assembly GCA_040758175.1 of Acidobacteriota bacterium. Lineage (GTDB taxonomy): Bacteria > Acidobacteriota > UBA4820 > UBA4820 > DSQY01 > JBFLVU01. The sequence continues at coordinate 642 of JBFLVU010000048.1, forward strand.
TCCGGCCGTGCAGTGCGCCTGACTCTCACACCAGGCCAACCGAACGTCGTGGTGGGTGCAGAGCTCCGGATTCAGATTGAATTGGTGGGCCAACTCGTGCGCGCACACCCACTGCTGCACGTACCCGCGCTCCTCGACGTTGGGAAAATCCGCTTCGATCCTTCCTTGATACAAGAAGCTCCAATCGTTCAGGTAAAAGGTGCCTCCGTACATGCTGGAAGAAGAGGATGCACCTACCAGATGAAAGTAATTCTTTGGAACCAGATCTGGCGGCGAGGCGCCGAGTTGCTTGTTGGCAAACCAGAGGTTGGAAAAGGCGTGAAGCATCGGCAACCGACCAGGATCACCATTCGCCCAATCAAACCAAGCCTCCGGCAAATACGGCACCGCGCCGCTCCCGTCCCTTCTTCCCCACACCTCCACGTACGCGTCCGTGAAGGGCTCTTCCACGTCTCGCAGGTCGGCGTCGTAAAAGCACGAGCCCGGGCCGTTGAGCTGGTTCGTCGAAGGGTCGCAGCCGGAAATAACCCCCACGGCGGCGCATTTCCCGGAGCTGAAGTCTGTGGGACTCGGGGTATAAGTTTGGGTCAGATTGAGATCCAGATAAACCCGAAGTACGCTCTTGGTGCCACCCCCGGGTTTGGGGGCTTCAAAGAAGGCAGGAGCCGGGTCGGCTGCGATAATCGCCGTCTCGTACGGCAAGGCACTCGGCCCAGGGTAAGGGTGGTCGCTGTCAAAAACCACCACCCGATCGCCGGCCTGCACGTACTTGCCGGCGTCTCCGGCTGGTGTGGTGTCGTCCCACCGGGCCAAATGAAGCTGCCCCGCAGGAGGGGCGCTGACGTCCGCATCCAACAAATTCCCCCTCCGAAACATCCTATCCTTCTCGACGAAGACCCGCTTCCACCCGGTGTAGACGGGCGAGCGGGAGGGCACCTTGTCGGGCACCTCCTGGCCCGTCTTGGGGTCGATCTTGTACACCGCCACGCGCCAATTGTCCCCGGCGTAGCGCGGCGGCAGCTTCAGGTAGAAAACCGCCGTATGGTTTCCCGACGGCGTCACCGTGACCTCCTCCGCGAAGGGCCCGCTCGAATAGGCCGACAGGCCGAAGGCCGGCAGGGGGTCCTCGGTCCACACCTCGTTGTCGTTGGCCACGTACGGCAAGGCCGCCGTCTTGCCCGGCTTGGCCGTCCAGCTCCCCCAGGGGACGTAGGGAGCCGTGTCCGGCGGGTCCTCCAGGCGCAGTGTGAGGGGCACGCCGTTCCAACCGCGCACGCGAAGCTGCAAGAGCCCGTCCGCCACCTGCTCGGCGGCCGGGTAGGGGGCGTCCTGCCCCCCGTTGTTCAGGATCACGCGAAGCGGGGCCTCCCCTTCCACCCGATAGGCCCACAGGGGCTGAACGCAGAGGTGGCCCTCCTCGGCGTACACCACGGCGCCGAGGTGGCTCGGCGGTGCGGAGGCCGGAGCCGAGGCCAGGTCGTTCCCGTTGAAGGCCATGCAGGCGCCCGGGTCGCCGTAGTAGTAATAGCGGTCGTAGGTGAGGAGGGAGACGTCCCGGTCCACCTCCAGACTGCATGGCGCCCCGTCGGTGTACGTGTCCAGGTAGGTGTGGGTGGCGTCGGGGCAATACCCGATCCAGCCGTCCGCGGACCCGGCCCGCACCACGTGGCCCAGCCCCACCTCCAGCCCGCAGGGGTCGGGAAAGGCCCACGCGGTCCAGTTCCCGTAGGCGTCCCGGATGGCCGTGGCGTTGGCCCGGGGCACCTTCACCAGCCGGCCGGCCCCCGCCCCGTAGAGGGCGTCGGCGATCACGCAGGCGCTTCCGTCGGGATCGGCGGCCAGCCCTACGGGCAGGACGTCGCGGGTGAAGGCCCCGGCGTGGGTGTCGGCGTACTTCGTGACGGCCCCCGTCTGCACGTCGATCTCGTCCACCTGCGACACCCCGGCGACACCGTCCACCACCAGCAGGCTCCCCGCCGTCGTCACGCGGGAAAGGCAGGGCCTCGCGTAGGCCGTGAGGGAGCGGAGCACCACCGGATCGCGCTGAAAGAGGTCCACCTCGTCCACCCTCCCGTCGGCCGCCACCCAAATATGGCCCGTCTGCGGCGCATAGACCACGGCCCGCAGTCCGGCATAGTGGGGCAGCCCCCTCGGGTGCAGTTCCAGGAAGGGGGCCTGGGTGGGAACTAGGCCCCGAGACGAAACGAAGGCCTGGGCGCCCCGGGCGTCGTCGGGGATCTCGAAGGCGGCCTCCACGGCGAAGCCTCCGCCCCCGTCCACCACCGACGCGGCCTGGGCCTCGCGCACCGACAGGAACAGGAGGTTCCCCTCGGGAAGGGCGTCGAGGTAGCGGCTCTGGAGGGTCACCGTGTCCCCCCACCACAGCCCGTTGGCGGAGAGCACCGGCGGTTCGGGCCGCGGGGCCGGATCGTAGCCGATCGCCTCCACGGCGGGGCTGACCCCCTCCCCGTCGGTGACGGCGAAGCACTCGAGGGGGGCGCTTGGGTCTTCCCCAGCCTCGAAGGGCGCCCCGTCGAGGCCCTGGGCCAGCGTGGCGGGCGATGCTTCAAAGGAGGGTTCCCCGCACCGCGACACGGTGAAGGGCGCCGTACCCCCGCTCCAGTCCAGGGTCAGGTCCCAGGCGCCCGTTCCCGCGTTCCAGGTCTTCGAGAGGCTTAGGGCCACCGGGTCCGCCGCCGCTGGATGCCTTGCCGCCGCATCCGGGAGGGCCGCAAGGGGCCCCGTCCCCCCCGCGCGGGAGCGGGCCGAAGCGCCCCTGCGCGAAAGGCTCTGGGAGGAGGCCGCCGCCGGCGTCGCCGCCGGAGGGGAGGGCGGAAGCGGCCCGCCGCCCCACGCCGCCGCGCCAAAGACCAGCAACGCCGTGGCCCAGCCCCTTCGGCCCATGCCCTTCCCCTCCACGCGCACCTGCTTCGATGGGACCAGGATGGCCCGTCTTCGTTCCCTGCACAAGGGGAAGTCGGGCAGACCGGATCGAGATCCGACCCGTTGCGGGAGGCCTTCCCCTGCGTCGGGAAGCCAAGTTCCGGCCGGAGGAGTCTCGGCACGCCACGGCGGGGCGTACGGGGAACTCTGCATTCCCCAAGGAGGGTCGGCCGCCGTCCGGCCTCCGTTCTTCGCAGCCCCGCCTTCTGGACCGCCCTCTCCCTCGCACAGGGGCAAGGTCACGCTAACACTAAAGACCTGACCCCTCCAGGGGGAGGGTCACGGTGAAGGTGGCGCCGGGGCCGGGGTCGTTGTTGCGGGCTTCCACCGTGCCTCCGTGGGCCTCCACGATCTTGTGGACGATGGCGAGGCCCAGGCCCGTGCCGCCCTTGCGGCGGCTCTGGAAGGGCTCGAAGAGGCGGGGAAGCAGTTCGGGGGCGATGCCCGGCCCGGCGTCGGCCACCTCCAGCTTCACCCGGCCTTCGCCTTCCCGGCCCACGCTCACGCGCACGCTCCCTCCCGCGGGAGTGAAATGGAGGGCGTTGGAGAGGAGGTTTTCCACCACCTGGGCGAGCTTGTCCCGGGCTCCCCGGGCGCACGCGGGTTCGGCCGGGAGGCACGTCTCCACCGCCTCCGCCGCTCCGGGATGGCGCGGCGCCAGGTTCCGCACGGTCTCCTCGATGACCTCCCGAAGCAGGACGGGCCCGAACGTGGCGGGATCGATGGGGCGTCCGAGGATCAGGAGGTCCTTCATGAGGGCGTTCAGGCGCTCCACCTGCTCGCGGATGTGCTGGAGGTATTCGGCGAACTCCTCCGCCCCTCCCAGCTTCTTGTGCAGGGCCGCCGAGACGGTCTGGATGGCGAAGAGGGGGTTCCGCACCTCGTGGGCCACGCCGCCGGCGATGAGCCCGATGGTCTCCAGGGTGCGGGCCCGCGCCAGTTCGCCCTCCATCTTCTTCCAGTCCGTGAGGTCCATCACCATGGCCACGGCGCCCGAGAAGGCCCCCCCCTCGTCGAAGAGGGGCGCGGTGCTCAGGAAGGTTTCCAGCGGGCTCCCGTCAACCCTCCGGAAGGTGAAGGCGTGGCTCTCGGCGATGCCCTGGCGCCGCCGCTCCACGTTCCGGGCCGCTTCCGCCCTCCCTTCGGCGTCCGTGAAGTCGAAGAGGGAGGACCCCGCCATGGCCTCCACGGTGGTCCCCAGCATCTCGGCCATGGCCCGGTTGACGAAGGTCGTGCGCGACTCGGCGTCGATGGCCCAGATGCCCTCCTGGGCGGCCTCCATGAGGGTCCGCAGGCGCCGCTCGGAGGCCTGGAGGGCCCGCTCGGCGGCGAGCTTGTCGGTCACGTCCTCGGCTACCACGAGGGCGGCGGGGCGCCCCTGGAAGGTCAGGGTGTGGGAGTGGATCTCCACTTCGATCCGCCGGCCGTCCTTCAAGAGGTGAACCCAGGGGCCCGACACCTGGAGGGCGGACCGCTCCCGCCGCACGTCCTCCTCCAGCCGCGGAAGGTCTTCGGGGGGGCGGATGTCCCGGAGGCTCATGCGGAGGAACTCCTCCCGGCCGTACCCGTACTTCGCAACGGCGGCGTCGTTCACCTCGAGGAAGGCCAGAGACTCCCGGTCGTACACCCACATGGGCTGGGGGTGGCTCTGGAAGAGCAGGCGGAACGTGGCCTCGTTGGTCTTGAGGCGGGCCTCCGCCTCCTTGCCGCGGGCGCGGGCCTCCGCCTCCCTCAGTTCGCGCACCACGGCGGGCACCAGCCGCGTCAGGTTGTCCTTGAAGATGTAGTCCCTGGCCCCCATCTGCATGATCTCGACGGCCCGCGTCTCCCCGATGGAGCCCGAGACCACCAGGAGGGGAAGGTCGCGTCCGGAGGACTGGAGGACCGAGAGGGCCTCCACGGCGTTGAAGGAGGGCATCATGTAGTCCGAGATCACCAGGTCCCAGTCCTGGGACGCCAGGGCCCCGGCCATGGCCTGGGGCGTCTCCACGCGCCGGTGCTCCGGGTCGAACCCGCCCTTGCGGAGGACGCGCAGGAGAAGGAGGGTGTCGTCCTCCGAATCCTCCACCACGAGCAGGCGCAGGGGCTTCTTCATCCACCTCTCCGGGCCGGGGGGGGCGCCTCGTTCAGGATCAGCCAGTAGAGGCCCAACTGCCGCACGGCCTCGATGAAATCGTTGAAGTCCACGGGTTTCCGCACGTAGGAGTTGGCGCCGAGGGAGTATCCGTCGCTCCGGTCCCGCTCCTCGTTGGAGGAGGTGAGGATGACCACGGGCACCAGGCGCGTGCGCTCGTCGGCCCGCAGGCGCCTCAAGACCTCCAGGCCGTCCACCTTGGGGAGCTTGAGGTCCAGGAGGACCACGGCGGGGGATTCGAAGACGTCGCGCCCCGCGTGGGCCCCCTCCCCGAAGAGGTAGTCGAGGGCCTCCTGGCCGTCCCGGGCCACGGTGACGGGGTTGGAAATGTTGTTCTTCTTGAGGGCCCTCAGGGTGAGGGCCTCGTCGTCGGGGTTGTCTTCCACCAGCAGGATCACGCGGGTTTCCATGGGCCATCCTCCCCTGGACCTCGGGACGTTTCCGGATCCAGTGTAAACCCGAATCGGGCGCCCCGGTCCACCTCCCCGCTGGCCCACACCTCGCCCCCGTGGCGGCGGACGATGCGCTGAACGATGGCCAGGCCCACCCCCGTGCCGGGAAACTCCGCGCCCGTATGGAGGCGCTGGAAGGGGGCGAAGAGTTTCCCCGTGTAGCGGGAGTCGAAGCCCGCCCCGTCGTCCTGGACCACGAACCCCTCCCCCTCCCTCCCGAAACGGATGCGCGCCGCGGCCTTCTTCGCCGTGAACTTCCAGGCGTTGCCCAGGAGGTTCTCGAGGACCAGGCGCAGAAGCCTCGGGTCGCCCCGCGCCGCGAGGCCCGGCTCGATCTCCACCGTGACGGCGCGCTCCGGGGCGTGGCGCCTGAGCTCGCGGACCACCTCGGCGGCGAGCGCGCCCAGGTCCACCTCCTCGTGCGCCATCTCGGCGCGGGCCACCCGGGAGAGGGTGAGCAGGTCCTCGATGAGCTGGGCCATGCGCTGGGCCCCGGCCCGGATGCGGCGGATGTAGTCCTCGCCCTCGGGGCCGAGCCTGCCGCCGAAGTCCTCCGCGAGGGCGAGGGAGAAGCCGTCGATCCCCCGCAGGGGCGCCCTCAGGTCGTGGCTCACGGAGTAGGAGAAGGCCTCCAGCTCGGCGTTGGAGGCCCGAAGGTCTAAGTTCAAGGCCGCGATCTCCTCGGCCTGTCTTCGAAGAGCCTCTTCGGCCTCCTTGCGGTCGGTGACGTCCAGAACGATGCCCAGGAGGCGTGTTTCACTGTTCCCTTCGCGCCTGAGGCCTTTTCCCCGGAGAAGGACCCAACGGCGAGCGTTCTCGGCCCCCACTTCCACTTCGATCGAGAGAATCTCGCCATGGATCAGGGCCTCTCCCATTTGCCTGTATAGTCCGTCTTGCTCGGCTGGAGAAAACCTCTCGAGAAACATCTGGACGGTCAAGTTCCCTTCAGCGGCAACGGAGAGAGTCCGCTGGGCCAATCCGGACAGGGTCACCTGACCCGTTGCTGGATCCCACTCCCAGGTGCCGGCGCCCGCTCCTTCCAAGGTGAGCCGGAGCAGCGCCTCCTTCTCCTGGAGGAGGTCGTTCCCCAGACGGATTTCCTCCGCCGAGTCCGCCAGACGTTTCAGGCTTTCCCGAAGATCGCGCGTCCTCTCCCTGACCTTCTGTTCCAGGTTTTCGAAGGCACGGACCGCGTGGATGGTCACGGCGGCGGCCTCGGCGAGGGTCTCCAGGAGCCGGAGTTCCTGGGCGTCGGGGACGTGGTTCCGGGCCCAGTAGTTTCCGATGGCCCCCACGGGGGCGTCCCGGCCGATGGGGACCATGGCGAGGCTCTGTACGAAGGTGGGGCGGTAGGCCTCCACTGGAATGCGCGGGTCGGCGTAGATGTCCTCGATGACGACGGTCTCTCGGTTCAGCATGGACCATCCGCTGATGCAGGCGCTGAGGGGAAAGCGCCGGCCCTTCCAAAGGGGGGAGATGGCGTCCTCGTCCACGTAGTGGCACTCCTCCCCGTCCCTCAGGACGACGGTGGCGCCGTCGGCGCCGGCCATCGCCCTCGCCGCCTTGCGCACGGTTTTGAAGACAGCCGCCAAGTCCCGGGCCCCGGCGAGGGCGCTCACCGCCGCGATGAGCTGTTCCAGGCGGGCGTTGAGGCGCAGGATCTCCTCTTCGGCGCGCTTGCGCTCCGTGAGATCGATCCCGACCCCCACGAGGTGGGGCCGGCCCTCGATGGGGACGGCCACGCCCGTGAAATAGTAGGGCGTGCGCGCCCCGTCCTTGGAGAGGAAATCGGCTTCCACAGAGGAGGCGCCCCTCTCGAAGACCTCGCCGATGCGGTCCCGAAGGAGGCCCTTCTGGTCCTCGGCGAAGAGGTCCAGCGGGCTCATGGAGGCGATCTCCCCGGCCCCGTAGCCGGTCGCCCGCTCGAGATCCCGGTTCCAGCGCCGGAACCGGAAGGACTCGTCGTAGCAGTAGACCACGCCGGGAAGGCTGTCGAGGACCGCGGCCGTGAAGTCCCGCTCCCCGCGCAAGGCCTCTTCCACCCGCCTTCGTTCGGTGATGTCCACGACGAAGGCCGCGATTTCCTGCTCGGGGCCGGGGAGCAGGGCGTCCGAAAGGAGGACGGCGACTCGGCTACCGTCCCTTCTCCGGTACTCCTTTTCGTAGGGCGTGCAGACCCCCCTGCGCTTGAGCTCTTCCACGGCTGCCTCGTCGGCGGATAGCCACTCGGGAGGCGTGAGAGACCGCCAGTTCACTCGGCCCTCCTCGAATTCCTCCCGCGTATATCCGATGAGGTTCAGGTAGTAGTCGTTGGCTTCAAGGATCCGGCCCTCGGCCGTGGCCAGCACCACTCCGATGACGTTGGAATCGACGAAGCGCCTAAGCCGGCCGTGGGCTTGCCGGAGGCGCTCCTCGCTCTGCCGCTGGGCCTCCTGGGCCCTTTTCTCCTCCGTTACGTCTTCGGAGAAGATGGCCATCCCCTCCGGCACGGGCAGGAGGATGATCCGAAACCAGCCCTTGTGGCCGTCCGGGAAGACGAACTCGTTTTCGGACCGTTGTGAGGTCCGTTCCTCCATGCACCGGCGCTCCAGATGAAAAACGGGCGTGCCTTCGATTCCAGGCCAGCATTCCGTCACGGTCCGGCCGAGGATCTCCTCCTTGGGCCTCCGGTTGTGGACCTCGGCCGCCGGATTGACGTACAGGTACCTCCAGTCGAAGCCGACGATCTGACAGCCCTCCATCATGGAATCCAAGGTCGATCGGTACCGCGCCTCGCTCTCCTCCAAGGCCTTCTCGGCCCGCTTTCGTTCGCTCACGTCCCGCACGGTGGAAACGAGAAGCATGTGGCCGCCGAGCCGGGCGGGCCGGGAGCGGACCTCCACGGGGAAGGCCGTGCCGTCCCGTTTCAGGTGAAGGGTCTCGAAAAAGGCTTCTCCGGAGAGGGCCTTCTGGAGCTGGGCGGGCGCTTGTGCCCGTTCTTCCGGCGCGCGGATCTGGGCCACGGAGAGGCCGGCCATCTGGCCCGGCCCGTAGCCGTAGGTCTCCTCCGCCGCGCGGTTGGCCTCCAGGATGATCCCGTCGGGGCGGACGAAGAGCAACGGGTCGCCGGCCTCCTCTCTCAGAAGCCGGTACCGTTCGTCCCGGTGGCTCAGGGCTTCCAGGTGGAGCAGGCGCTGGCGCCGGGCGTAGGTCCAGAGGGCCGTTCCGACCAGGAGGAGGAGGAGAAGCCAGACGATTCCCGTCCAGACCACCCGGGAACGGTACGGCGCCAGGGCCTCCTCCCGGTCCACCTTGGCCACCAGCCCCCATTTTGTGCCCGCGATCCGGCGGGTGGCCGCCAGGATGGGCGCGTCCCGGTAGTCCCGGTATTCTCCGAAGGCCTCCCGTCCCTCCAGCGCGTGCCGGGCGGCTAGGCCCTGGGCATCGATGGATCGGGTCACGCTCAGCAGGGGCGAGGCGCTGAAGCGAAGAGGAGCCAGGAACTGGACCCATTCGCCCTCCCGGCGCATGAGGAGGACTTCCCCCGTCTTCGTCGCCGCCGGCTCCCGCGACAGCAGGGGATAGAGCCAGTGGGCGGGATCACGGACCAGAAGGACGGAGGGCGCACCTCCCGATTCTCCAGGAGGATGGGCGGGCCGGGCGTGGACGATGAGCGCCCCCCGGTCGGTGGCGGCGAAAAACCTCGCGCCCACGCCCCGCCACGCCGGATCGGCCATCCAGGTGCGGCAGGCATCGGGCAGGGGCGGGGCCCCCGGCGTGGAGGCCAGCGTCCGCCCCCCGGCATCCAGGAGGTAGATGCCCAGGTAGCCCTCGGCTCCCGCGAAGCCCCCGAGAAGGGCATCCAGGTGGGCCGCCGCTCCGGTCCTTTCGGGATACGGGACCTCGCCTTCCGCGGGCCGGGTCTCCCCGAGGATCACCTGGAGGGTGGGAAAGTCCAGGAGGACTTGGGCGTCGGACTGGGCGTCCGCCAGCCAGACGTCGATGGCGGCCTTGCGGTCGTCCGCCATGGCCGACAGGCGAACCCGCCACGCCTCCAAGGCTTGCCGCCGCTCGGCGAGAAGGAAGCGCCAGAAGGCAAACCCGCCCAGGAGGAGCGCCAGGAGGACGGCGGCCGAAAGGAGAAGCCGAAGGCCCCTGCCGAGTCCTTCCACCGACGAGCGATTTGCCGCTTCCCCGGCGCCCATGCCTTCCTCCTGGCGGATTGGCCCCATCATCCTAAGCCGGGTTTGCTCCGAGATACAAGCCGCTTTCGCTGCCGCGCCACAGGCTCCGGATCGGGAGGCCGGGGTGACACGGGACCTTCACGGGCACGCGCTGTGCTGGGAGGGGGTCTCCGACTGGATGAAGCGGTTCTTCGACGCTATCATGGGGACATCGGGGAGGGCCGGCCATGCGGGTTCTCGGGATTTTCTTGGCGATCTTTCTGTGGCTCCTGGGCGGCCTGTTCCTCCTGGCGGCGGCGGCTCCGGACGCGGTGGCGCAGGGCAAGAGCCTCTCCCGCGGCGTCGTGGGAGGCGGCCTCGTCCTCGGCGGATTCGTTCTCCTGGTCTTCGCCTGGCGCATGGGCGGCCCGCGCGAGACCCCGGGGGCCGGGAGCGGCGGCGGTGCCCGGACGGTTTCGGGCCAGGAGCCGCCCGGCGCGCTCTCCCTCAAGAAACTGACCTGTCCGCACTGCGGGGGCCAGGTGGACCCCGCGTCGGCCACACTCAACCC
>JBFLVU010000048.1:10983-14490 GCA_040758175.1 Acidobacteriota bacterium
GGGCCGGGAGCGGCGGCGGTGCCCGGACGGTTTCGGGCCAGGAGCCGCCCGGCGCGCTCTCCCTCAAGAAACTGACCTGTCCGCACTGCGGGGGCCAGGTGGACCCCGCGTCGGCCACACTCAACCCAGAGGGCACGCTCTCGGTGACGTGCGCTTACTGCAAGGGCGCCTTCCTCGTTCAGGAGGACCCGAAATGGTGAGGGGGAGAGGGGCGAGGTTTGGGATTTGGGATTTGGGATTTCGGATTGGGGAACGGGGATTGGGGAGTGGGGATTTGGGATTTTGGATTTGGGATTTCGGATTTGGGAAAGCGGGGCATGGGGCGCCGGGGGTTCGAGCGGACGGCGCCCCCTCCTGCCCGGGGAGGCCCCGCCGGAGGCGCCTATGGACGGGCCTGGCCGCGGCGGTTCTTTGCTTGGCGGCGCCCGTCCTTGCGGTCCGGGCGCAGTACCGCTTCCAGGTGCCGGAGAACCTCAGCCGGGTGACGGTAAACCCCGACGCCTCCCTGGCCATCGAGTACGCCATCACCTTCGCCAACCAGGGCCAGCCCATCGACGTCATCGACGTGGGCCTCCCCAGCGGGGAGTACGACCTCTCCTCGGTGCGGGCGGACCTCGACGGCCGGACGGCCCTCGGGGACATCCGGCCCTCGGAATACGTGAAGAACGGCGTGGAAGTGCACCTTCAGGGCACCGAGATCCCCGCGGGGAGTTCGGCGACGCTCCACCTCACGGCCGTGGTCCGGGACCGTGTCTTCCGGGACGATGAGGACAAGGCGTATGCCAGCGTGGTCTTCAGCCCCACCTGGTACGGCGCCGACTTCACGAGAGGGAGCACCCATCTCGTCTGCGAGTTTGTCTTCCCGGAGGGCGTGGGGCCCGACGACCCCCGGTACCATCGCGAGGCCCCCTTCACCTCCGCGCGGGTCGAAAACGGCCGCGTGATCTACCGGTGGGAGATCGGGGAGGCTTCGCCCTCCTCCCAATACACCTTCGGCGCCTCCTTTCCCGCGCGCGTCATGGAGCGCGTCCTGGAAAAACCCAAGGGGCCCGGGCCGCTGGCCCTGCTCCTTCGCGGGCTCTTCGGGCTCCTCAAGGGCTCCATTCCCTGCCTCTGGATCGGGATCATCCTGTCGACCTTCATTTTCGGCATCGTCAAGAACCGGAAGCGGCGGATGCAGTACCTCTCGCCTTCGGTGGGCATGGAGGGGGTCGAGGTCCGACGGGGCCTCACGGTCCCCGAGGTGGCCGTCCTCCAGGAGCAGCCCGTGAACCGGGTGGTGGCCCTCCTCCTCTTCGGCATGATCCGGAAGGGTCTGGTGAAGGTGGCCGGCCGCAGCCCGATCCGGCTGGAGGTCGTTGCCGAGAAGAAGGCCGACTTCCCCTACGAGGAGTCCTTCCTCAAGGCCGTGCAGGGCGACGGCAAGCTGGACGAAACCGAGGGGGCTCGTGTGCTCATCGACCTCGTCAAGAAGGTCGAGGAGAAGATGAAGGGCTACAGCCGCCGAAAGACCCTCGCCTACTACAAGCAGATCATGGACCAGGCGTGGAAGCAGGTGGGGACGGAAGACTACTCCCAGGCCTTCGAGTGGATGATCCTGGACCGGGACTTCGAAAAGACCGCCTCCCAGCGGTACGGGACCAACCCCATTCCCCTGCCCGTCTGGTGGGGGCCCCTGTACGGCCACGGCCACCGCTCCTCTCCGTCGGGCGCGGGGGGGACGGGGGGGACGGACCTCTCGGGGGCTTTCTCCGACCTGAAGGCCGGGGCCAGCGGAATCGTGAGCGGAGTCGAAGGCTTCGCCAACGACCTGGTGGGGAGCGTTCCGGGTCTCGCTGGCAAAGTGACCGAGAAAACCAATCCGGTTCCCGTTTCCTCGGGCGGGGGCCATTCGGGCGGCGGGTGCGCCTGCGCGTGCGCCTGTGCCGGATGCGCCTGCGCGTGCGCCGGCGGTGGGAGGTGAAACGGCCATGAGATTCCTCGATTGGCTCAAGAACGAGCAGCCCATCTCCCCGGGCCTGTACGTGGGCCGCATCCAATCCGAGACCGCGTCCCACCGGGCGCACCTTCGCCTCGAACCCTCGGGGCGCGCCGTCCTCACGGTGGACGCAAGCCGGATCCTCCACCTCAACGGCACCGCCGCCGAGATCGTCAAGCTCCTCCTCGACGGGCTTTCGGAGGAGGAGACCGTGAAGGCCATGGGCCGACGGTACCGGACGCGCCGGAGCGCCCTGGCCGAGGACGTGCGAAAGGTGAGGCAAACGGTGGCGGCGCTCTCGGACACGGATCGCGTGTGCCCCGAGTCCGACCTCGGGGTCGAGCTGGTGGAGCCTTACAGCTCCGACCTGTCGGCGCCGCTCCGCATGGACTTGGCCCTCACCTACCGCTGCCAGAACCGCTGCAGCCACTGCTACAACGAGCCCTCGCGCCACGTGGCCGAGATGGACACGGCCTCCTGGAGGAGGGCTCTGGACCGGATCCAATCCGCCGGGATCCCCCACGTGGTGTTCACCGGCGGAGAACCCACCCTGCGCGACGACCTGCCCGACCTCGTGGCCTACGCCGAGGAATCGGGTCTCGTGACGGGCCTCAACACGAACGGCCGACGCCTCTCGGATCGGGCCTACACGGAGCGCCTGAGGGAGGCGGGCCTCGATCACGTTCAGGTCACCCTTGAATCGGCGGACCCGTCCCTTCACGACGCCCTGACCCGCTCCGAATCCTTTGAGGAGACCCTGGCCGGACTCCGCGCCTGCCGGGATGCGGGGATCTACTGCCTGACGAACACCACGCTCACCCGGGTCAACGCGCCCGGCATCGAGGCGCTGGTGGACCTGGTGGCCGCCGAGGGCCTCAAGACCTTCGCCGTCAACGGCATGATCTACTCGGGAAAAGGCAAGCAGAGCGGCCTCGAGCTGACGGCTCCGGAAGTCGTGCCCCTGCTCGAGCGGCTCGCCGAGCGGGCCCGGGAAAAGGGCCTGCGCTTCGTGTGGTACACGCCCACCCGCTACTGCGAACTCAACCCCGTAGAGATGGCCCTCGGCGTCAAGCAGTGCACCGCCGCCCGGCTGTCCATGGCCGTGGAGCCCGACGGCACGGTTCTTCCGTGCCAGTCCTACTACGAGGGCGTGGGCAACCTCCTGACTGACCCCTGGGAGACGATCTGGAACCACCCTCTCTGCACGTCCCTCCGCAAGCCCCAGACCCCCCTCCCCGAATGCGAAGCCTGCGAGCACCTCCGCCTCTGCGGCGGCGGATGCCCCCTGGAGACCCAGCACCAGAAGCTCCATTGCCGCGAGGTGGCCTCAGGGGGATGAGGAGATCAAGGGGGGAGGGCCTCCGGCCCTCCACCCCTTTGCGCTTCACTCCCTGCGGTCGCTCCGCTGATCCCCCCACCCGGAAGGGTTAGCGCTCCGGCCGAAGTGAATTCGGCCTCGCGCGGCTTTCTCTTGTGGACCGAGATCCCGCCGGAGGCGGCGTGCGGGTGCCCGGGGGGAGGGGGCACCC
>JBFLVU010000049.1:0-14357 GCA_040758175.1 Acidobacteriota bacterium
ACTCCCTTTCGGATCCAGCGAGGCGAGGTTCGGGCTCGTCCGGGAGGAGAGGCACTACCATTTCGTCTGCGAAACCTGCCGCCGGATTTACGACCTTCCCCTCCCCCACGATCCCCGCCTCGAACGGGCGGTCCGTCGGGTCACGGGGCACGAGGTCAGCCGCCACACGGTGGAGTTCTATGGTCGATGTCGGGATTGTCTCGGGGAGACCGGGCCGACGCCTCCCATAGGGAGGAAACCTCCGCAAGGCTCCGGCCGGAGGCATAATCCCTCGACCCAACCCCGTCGAAAGGAGAGTAGACCATGAGTGACGAGAGCAAGTGCCCGGTGACGGGCGGGAGATCCTTTCAAGGATCCGGAGGCGGCACGTCGAACCGGGACTGGTGGCCGAACCAGCTGCGGCTCGACCTCCTCCACCAGCATCCATGCAAGTCCAACCCCATGGGCAAGGACTTCCACTACGCCATGGAGTTTCAGGGCCTCGACCTGGCGGCCGTAAAGAAGGACCTCACGGCGCTGATGACCGATTCGCAGGACTGGTGGCCCGCGGACTGGGGCCACTACGGCGGGCTCTTCATCCGGATGGCGTGGCACAGCGCGGGCACGTACCGCGTGGGCGACGGCCGCGGCGGGGCCGGGAGGGGCCAGCAGCGCTTCGCCCCCGTCAACAGCTGGCCCGACAACGCGAACCTCGACAAGGCCCGAAGGCTGCTCTGGCCCATCAAGCAGAAATACGGCCGCAAGCTCTCCTGGGCAGACCTGATGATCCTGGCGGGCAACGTGGCGCTGGAGTCCATGGGCTTCAAGACCTTCGGCTTCGGCGGCGGGCGCGAGGACGTCTGGGAGCCCGACCAGGACGTCTACTGGGGCGCCGAGACCACCTGGCTGGGAGACAAGCGCTACTCCGGAGCACGCGACCTCGAGAACCCGCTCGCCGCCGTGCAGATGGGCCTGATCTACGTGAACCCCGAAGGCCCCAACGGAAACCCCGACCCCGTCGCCTCCGGCCGGGATGTCCGCGAGACCTTCGCCCGCATGGCCATGAACGACGAGGAGACCGTGGCCCTCGTCGCCGGCGGCCACACCTTTGGCAAGTGCCACGGCGCCGGCCCAGCCTCCCACGTGGGGCCCGAGCCCGAGGCCGCCCCCCTGGAGGAGCAGGGCCTCGGCTGGAAAAGCGGCTTCGGAAGGGGCAAGGGCGGCGACGCCATCACCAGCGGCATCGAGGGCGCCTGGAAGCCCAACCCCACCCGGTGGGACATGGGCTACCTCAGGGTGCTCTTCCAGTACGAGTGGGAACTGGTCAAGAGCCCCGCCGGAGCCAACCAGTGGGCGGCCAAAGACGTGGCGGAAGAGGACATGGTGGCCGACGCCCATGACCCGTCCAGGAAGCACGCGCCCATCATGACCACCGCCGACCTCTCTCTGAGGTTCGATCCCGCCTACGAAAAGATCGCCCGGCGTTATCTGGCGAACCCCGACGAGTTCGCGGAGGCCTTCGCCCGGGCGTGGTTCAAGCTGACCCACCGCGACATGGGGCCTCGCGCGCGCTACCTGGGACCGGAGGTCCCGAAGGAAGAGCTCATCTGGCAGGACCCCGTCCCGGCCGTCGACCACGAGCTGGTCAATGGGAAGGACATCGCGGCGCTCAAGGAAAAGATCCTGGGGGCGGGCCTCTCCGTCTCGGATCTGGTCTCCACCGCCTGGGCTTCGGCCTCCACCTTCCGCGGCTCCGATATGCGCGGCGGCGCCAACGGCGCCCGCATCCGCCTCGCCCCGCAAAAGGACTGGGAGGTCAACCAGCCCGGGCGGCTGGCGAAGGTCCTGAAATCCCTCGAGGGCATTCGGAGCGAGTTCAACGGCGCGCAGTCCGGCGGGAAGAAGGTCTCCCTCGCCGACCTGATCGTGCTGGGAGGTTGCGCCGCCGTCGAGAGGGCGGCGAAGGACGCAGGCTTCGACGCGGCGGTCCCCTTCACACCGGGGCGCGCGGACGCGACGCAAGAGCAGACCGACGCGGCTTCCTTCGCCGTGCTCGAGCCGAAGGCGGACGGCTTCCGCAACTACCTCCGGGGCCCCCACGGTGCGGCGGCAGAGCACCTGCTGGTGGACAAGGCGCAGCTCCTGACGCTGACGGCGCCCGAGATGACGGTGCTCGTGGGCGGCCTGCGCGTCCTGGGCGCCAACTTCGGCGATTCTCCACACGGCGTCTTCACGACGAGGCCCCAGGCCCTCACCAGCGACTTCTTCGTAAACCTGTTGGACATGGGAACCGAGTGGAAAGTCCTCTCGGACACCGGGGACGTCTTCGAGGGGCGGGACCGCAAGACGGGCGAGCGGAAGTGGACCGGAACGCGGGTCGATTTGGTTTTCGGCTCCAACTCCCAGCTCAGGGCCCTGGCGGAAGTGTACGCGTGCGGAGACGGAAGCGAGAAGTTCGTCCGTGATTTCGTCTCGGCTTGGAACAAGGTGATGAACCTGGACCGGTTCGACCTCGCCAGGTCCTGACGGGGGGTTAGATCCTGGGCGTGGTGCGGGCGGTCCGGCGGGGCCGGCTCGCGCCCGCCTTCGCATCGTCGAGAGGAGGGTTGCGATGGGAACAAGGGGACGCGAGATCATCGGCATGGACGTGGACAAGCTGCTCCACATGCTCAACCGGGCCTACGCGAGCGAGTGGCTGGCCTACTACCAGTACTGGCTCGGCGCGAAGGTCATCAAGGGCCCCATGAAGGACGCCGTGGCCGCCGAGCTGAACCTGCACGCCACAGAGGAGCTGGCCCACGCCGTCCTGTTGGCCGACCGCATCCTCCAACTCGGCGGGAGACCGGTTCTGACTCCCGAGGGATGGGCCCGGCTCAGCCCCTGCGCGTACGACGCGCCCGAGGACCCTTACGTGGCCGTCTTGCTCGACCAGAACATCGCCGGCGAGCAGTGCGCCATTTCGACCTACAAGGAACTGATGGACGCCACGCGGGAGGCCGACCCCGTCACCTACAACGTGGCCTTGTCCATCCTCCAGCAGGAGGTGGAACACGAGGAGGACCTCCAGAGCCTTCGGGAGGACCTCGATCTGATGGCCCAGAGGAGCGGCCGGTAAGGCGGCGCTCCGGAGGTGAAGCGCACTCGAAAGGAGGTGCCATGACACCGAAGAAGCCGGAAGGGTGCGTGTCGGCGGCCGCGGGGCCGGCGGCACAGAAATCCGAATCGGGGGGAGCGCAGGGCGCTCCGCCCCCTCGCCAAGGGGAGGGGTTGCGCATGCACGTGAGCGTCGGCAAGGAGGCCCCGGACTTCGAAGCCTCCGCGTACCACGAGGGCGGGTTCAAGAACGTCCGGCTCTCGGACTTCCGGGGGAAGTGGGTCTTTCTCTGCTTCTACCCTGGCGACTTCACCTTCGTCTGACCCACCGAACTGTCGGCGGTCGCCGACAAGGCCGGCGAGTTCAAGAAGCTGGGCGTCCAGGTCCTGTCCTGCAGCACGGACAGCCGGTTTGTCCACAAGATTTGGCAGGAGCAGGAACTCTCCAAGATGGTCAAGGGAGGATTCCCCTTCCCCATGCTGTCCGACGCGGGCGGGAAGATCGGCTCGGTGTACGGGATCTACGACGAGGCCGGCGGCGTGGACGTGCGCGGCCGCTTCATCATCGATCCCGACGGGGTCGTCCAGGCCATCGAGATCCTCACCCCGCCCGTGGGGCGAAAGGTCGCCGAGTCCATCCGCCAGCTGAAGGCCTTCCAGCACGTGCGCAAGACCAAGGGGGCGGAGGTGTGCCCCGCCGGATGGGAGCCCGGGAAGCCCACCCTCAAGGTGAGCCCCGACCTCGCCGGCAACGTGTGGAAGGTCTGGAAGCCCAACGAATAGGACCGCATCCCCGCCGAGGCGGGATCCCCCAGGAGGCCCCTCTTCGGAGGGGCCTCCCCGTGTCTTGGGCGTCTCCTCGGGAACACCTTTCCCCCGGGTCAAACCGGCCAAAGGAACGGCCCTTCGAAACTCCCCCCAACCACGTCCTTTGTGGGATGCGCTGCAAGACGGCCTTTGGCGGAGAGAGCAGAGGTTGGATTCGAACCTACGCGGCCTAGAAGCCTCGGGGCCAGAGGCCCCTGCGTTTCAAGGCCGCCTACGGTTCCCTGGGCGGGTCCCCTTCCTTGTTTTCTACGGCTCAGCGCCAAGCCGTTGGCGCCGAGCCTTGAAAACGACGGACGCACCCCCGCCCTTCGAATCCCCCTCCAACCACGTCCTTTGTGGGATGCGCTGCAAGACGGCCTTTGGCGGAGAGAGGGGGATTCGAACCCCCGGTGGAGTTTCCCCCACACACGCTTTCCAAGCGTGCTCCTTCGGCCACTCGGACATCTCTCCGCGCAAGTGGCTGACCTTGAATTATAGAGGAAACGGACCTTCGAGGCAACCGCTCGCCATGCGGGAATGGGCTGGGGGCTGTGCTAACCTGTGGGCCTTTAAGGAGGTTCCTCCGTGAAGTGCCGCCCCTTCCTGACCGCGACAGCCCTCGCGCTCCTCGCTTCCTGGGGGGCGATGGCGGAGAGTCCCAACCTGGTTCTCATCAGCCTGGACACCTTTCGCCCCGATCGCCTCGCCCCCTGGGGCGCCTCCCCGGACCTGGCCCCGAACCTCAACGCCCTGGCCGCGGGAGGAACGGCCTACACGGAGTGCTTCGCCCCCGCGCCCCTGACCCTGCCTTCCCACGCCACCCTCCTGACCGGCGCTTTCCCCGATGCCTCCGGGCTCCGAGACAACGGGTTCGGCCGCCTCTCCTCGGGGGTTCCCACCGTGGCGGAAGTCCTGCGCGGGAAGGGATACGAGACCGTCGGCGTCGTGGCCGCGCCCGTGCTGGACGCGCGGTACGGTCTTTCGAGGGGCTTTTCGTCCTACGACGATGCGCTGGGGTCGGCCGTTTCGCGGACGGCGCAGGAGGTCACGGACCGCGCTCTGTCCCGGATCCGAACCCTTCGCAGGTCGCCCTTTTTCCTGTTCGTCCACTATTTCGACACCCACTTCCCCTACGCCTCGCCCCCCGCCTTCGCCCGCCGGTTCGAGAAGGTTCCCTACGACGGGGCCGCGGCCTATGTGGATGCGGAGGTGGGCCGATTGCTCAAAGCCCTCCCGTCCAACACCGTCGTGGCGGTGGTCTCCGACCACGGGGAGGGCCTGGGCGACCACGGGGAACCGACCCACGGCGTGTTCCTTTTCCAATGCACCATGCGGGTCGTCTGCATGCTGAAGGGCCCAGGAGTCCCAAGCGGGAAGAGGTGTGCCACCCCCACCTCCTTGGCCGATGTGGCGAAAACCCTGGTCCTCTCCGCCGGGGCACCGTCCTCCACCCTTCAGGGCGAGGGACTGGACCTGCGGACGCTGTGCACCGCAGGCGCGAATCCGTCCAGGGTGTTCCCCATGGAGGCCTGGCCCCCCTTCTCTCAGTTCCGATGGCGCCCCCTTTTCGGCGTAACCGACGGTCGGTACAAGTGGATCCGTGGACGCGTCGACCGCCTCTACGATCTGTCCGCCGACCCGGGCGAGATTCGCGACCTGGCCGCAGAGCCTCCCACCCAGGCCCTGACGCTAAAGAAGAGACTCCCCTCTCCTCCGGAGGCTTCGCCCTCCGAGGGAAGGGTGGATCCCGCCCTTCTCGGGCTCGGGTACGCACCAGCCCCGGGCGGCCGGCTCGATCCGGCGTCTCTGCCCGATCCCCACGACCGGGCCTTCATCCTCCAGGACATCGATCAGGGCAGACTGGAGCGGGCCAACGGCCGGTTCGACGCGGCCGTGGCCCGATTCAAGAAAGCCTCCGGACGGGACCCGGGAAACCCCTCCGTCTGGTTCGAATACGGCGAGACCCTTCGCCGGGCGGGAAAGCCCGTCGAGGCCGTCTCGGCCCTGGAGCGGGCCCTCGCCATCGCACCCGAGGTGTACCAAGCATGGACCTCCAAGGGCCACGCCCTGGTGGCGCAGGGCCGGGGCGGAGAGGCGGCACGTTGTTACGAGAAAGCCCTGTTGCTCCAGCCCGACTACACAGCGGCGCTGGACGCCCTGGCCGCTTTCTACTTGGAGACGGACCAGGCGGACCGGGCGCTCTTCCTCCTCGATCGAGCGGTGACGACGGGCATCGCGGACTCCATCACCCATCTGCTTCGGGGCCAGATCCGGTTGTCCCAAGACCGTGGCCCCGAGGCCGAAGCGGATTTTCAGGCCGCCGTGGCCAGGAGCGCGCAGCCCGAAAAGACCCTCAAAGAAGCGGCGGACATTTACATAGACCTCCAAATGGACGAAGCCGGAGAGCGCCTCTACCTGGAGGGAACCCGCCGATACCCGGCCTACGCCCCCAACTTCCTCGCCTTGGGGGCCCGGCGCCTCCAGTCCAAGCGGCCCGCAGAGGCCCTTCCCTACTTCCGGAAGGCGCTGGACTGCCCCCTGGATCCACGAACGAGGGAGCAGGTCCGGGGGCTCGTGACGGACCTCGAAGCGGCGGCGGGGGCCGCCGGAGCGAAGTAGCCTTTTGGCCCCCCGTCCATCCTGGCCGCCTCTGCGCGTCGGGGGCGGGGGGAGGACCGCCGCCGACCGCCTTGCCACTTCTGATAGAATCGGCGCGCGGGAGAGAATCGCGTGCTGAAGGACGTGAGGGTCCACGGGGCCGTCACCGACGCCATCGATTACTACGCCACCCTGGCCGGGGCCAAGCTCCTGTCGGCGCCCTTCTATGAGATCCAGGAGTCCGACGGGCAGCGGGTGGTCTCCTTTTTCCTGGCGGGCCAGTATTTCCGGCTGGACCAGGCGGGTATCGCCTTCTCCGGGACGGGGGGTTCCGTCTCCGAGTACATGTTCGGCTCCCCCATGCCCCTGCTCGATTTGGGCCACAAGGAAGTGCGAAACCGCCTCGTCCTTTTCGGCGCGTTCCCGGGAGACGGCGGACTCACCTTCACGTCCCAGGTTTCGGGCTTCCTGACGTACGAAACCCTCTTCCTGGACGGCAACGCCCTTTCGAACTCCTTCTTCCTCATCAAGGTTCCCTGGCCCTACTCGGTCCGGCGGACCCAGGAGGTCCTCCTCCGCACGCTGGGGCGCGTTCTAAAGCGAAGCGAGAAGCCTGGCGCAGGGGACGACAGCGGCCTCATCGGGGAAGTCCTCCGCGAGTTGGCCGAGCCGGAGGCCACTCTGTTGCTCCTGAGGCTCGTTCAGCGGCCGCACCAGCGTTTCTATGAATTCGTTTACGGCCTCTATCGCCGGGCGAGGGAATGGGGCGAGGCCCAGGAGCGGTTCCTGGCGCCCCTTGCCGAGGAGATCGGCATCGCCGAGTACCAGCGCGAGCGAATCGCCGTGGACATCCTCTACAAGGACGACGCCAACCGGCAGGTGGTGGACGAGTACAAGGACGTGCTCCTGCGGCTCATGCAAGGGGACGCCGACCCTTCGGCCGCCGCCCGGCTGAACTCCCTGCGGAACCTCGCCATGCGCCACGGCCTGCCGCGGAGTCTCTTCGATACGCTGGACGGGCTTATCCCGGCCGCCCCGGTGGTGCGCACCGCGGAGCCCGAGTACCTCCGCAAGACCCGGGAGATCTTCGAGGGGCTCTTTCTTTCGAGCCGCCCCGCCTCGGAGGTCGTGGGGCATGCCGAGATCGCACGGCTCCTCGCCTACAAGCAGATGGCGCAGAAGCGCCGGGACAACGGATTCGAACAGATCCTCCTGAACACGGGCCGGGCTTTGGACGAGCGGGCGGCCCAGGGAGAGGACATGGAGCCCCTGGAGGTCTTCTCCCAGGTTGTGACGTACTTCGACCGCCTGGACAACGCCGAGGCCATGGTCTCCGAGCTGGCCTTCATGGAGCACGCCACCGTCACGGAAAACAAGGTCCGCTCCCTTCTCGGCAACCGCCGCCACATGGAGGGAGTGGAGCCGGGCCTCTTTTACCGCCTCGTCGTGGAGCCCGCCCTGGAGAACCCCTACATCCTGCGGCTGGGGCGCCAGAAGGTGGCCGTGCTGAGCGACGGGCTGGCGTCCGTGGAGCGGGGGGAGAAGAGCCTGGGGGAGATCGCCTCCGAGCTCGAGGCCCTGTCCCTCCGCGAGGCCGCCGAGCACCACCTGTACCTGAGCATCCGGTCCCGCCTGAAGCAGTTCTACTTTGATCTCGCGAACCCCGTCCACGTGCGCCTTCTTCAGCGGGAGGTGGAGGGCGAACTGAAGAAGCGGGAGGGGTGGCGGGGCGCCGTGCCCGAGGGCGCCTTCGCCTCTGCCCTGGAGGACGTCAAACGGGAGAGCGATTACCTCAACAACGTCCTTCCGCGGATCCTGGAATCAGGCGAGGATGGGCTCCGCGAGGAATTCCTGAAGTCCTCTGGACTTGACCGCTTCCGGGTGGAAGAGCTGGAGCGCGAATATCGCCAGGCCCACGGCCTGGAGGAGTCTTCCCCCACCGCCGATTGGCGCGCGGATCTCTGAGGCCCGAGGGACTCACCGTTCGTAGGTGCCCATGGTTTCGGCGGCGGCGAGGGTGCGGCCCTCCGCGGCGGCGAGCACCTGGGCCTTCGTGGCCCCGGCCCCTAAGGGAAGGGGCGCATCCAGCGCGTAGAGCCGGAAGAAGTAGCGGTGAGCCTTGCCCGGGGGCGGGCACGGTCCGCCGTAGCCGGTGCGCCCCCAGGAGTTCACTCCCTGCAGAGTCCCGTCGGGAAGGTGCTCGGACGCGACCAGCCCCTCGATTAGTCCCTTGGCGCTTCCCGGAATGTTGTAGATCACCCAGTGGTCCCAGGTGCCCATGGGCGCGTCGGGGTCGTCGCAAAGGAGCGCGAAGGCGCGGGTTCCGAGGGGGACGTGGGTCCAGGTCAGGGCGGGGGAGCGGTCCGGTCCGTCGCAGGTGTGGGCTCGGGGAATGGGCTGGCCCGTGCCGAAACCGGGAGCCGAGACGGAAAACTCCGATCCCCGGTCCTGCTCCACGAGGGCCAGGGCCCCGAAAGCCAGACCGGACAGCCAAAGGAAATAGGCCAGCGCGTTCACGACGCCACCTCCCTTGCCCGGGCCGCCTCGCCCGTGACGATCAGGTCCCCTGCGGGGGGGAAGGCCTCACGTGGGGGCGCGCCCAGGCGACCAGATCGGCTGGGCCCTTGAATCCCACGAAGCGGGCCAGTTCCTTCCCCTGTGGATCCAGGAGGATCACGGTGGGGAGCCCTCGGACCGAATAGCGCGACTGGATCTCCTGGTCGGCGGACGAATTCCGCGTGACGTCGAGCCGGACGGGGGCCATCTGCTTCAGGAGCCGCTCCACGTCCGGATCGGGCCAGGTTCTTTTCTCGAGTTCCACGCACGCCACGCACCAGTCGGCCCGAAAATCCAGGAGAACGGGCACGTTGCGGGCACTGCCGTCGCGCAGTCCGGCCTCCAGTTCGCCGTGCCAGCCGTGTGTCCCGCTGGAGGACGACGGGGCGGGAGGCAGAAGGGGGAGGACGAGGAGAAGGGCGGTGGCGCACAGGACCAACCCCGCGACCCGCGCCGGAACCGAAAAAAAGTGGCGGCTCGAACCGAAGAGAAGGAACCCGGCCACGAACCCCAGTCCGAGCCCCGAAGCCATCCAGAAGGCCGGCCGGGGGAGGTACAGTCCGGTGAAATAGAAGGCCGCGGCGAGGATGAGCGCTCCGAAAAGAACGCGAACTCCGTCCATCCACCCCCCCGATTTGGGGAGGGCCGCCAGGACTCCCGAAAAGGTGCCGATGACCAAGAACAGCACCCCCAGGCCCAGGGCGAAGGTGAAGAGGTACAGGAACCCCAGGAGAGAAGATCCGGTGGAGGCCACGACCACGAGGATGGCCAGGATGAGGGGACCGATGCAGGGGCTGGCCACGAGCCCGGACAGGGCGCCGATCAGAAAGGCCCCCACGAACCCGCCGCCCCGGGACTTCAGCTTGGTCCGTTCGATCCGGTTGGTAAGGCCGGCCGGGGTCTTGAACTCGAAGAGGTTGAACATGGAGAGGGCCAGGGCGAAGAAGAGGAGCGCCACGGGGATCCCCACCCAAGGCGTCTGGGCGAGGGACCCGAAGGTCTGGCCCGCCTTCGCGGAGACCGCGCCCAAGGCGGCGTAGACGAGGGCGAGCCCCAGCACGAAGGCGAGAGACAGGAGAAATCCGTGGGTCCTGCCTTTGCCTTCGGACCGCGATCCGATGTACGCGACCGTAATGGGGATCACGGGATACACGCAAGGCGTGAGGCTGGAGAGGATGCCGAAGAGGAAGGCCAGGAGGAGGGCGAGGGGGACGTTCTCCCGTGCGGCTTGTCCGAAGCGGTCCTGGAATGACCTTCCCTGGGGCGCCTCCTGAAGCGGGACGGCCTCCCGGCCGGGAGCCGGCTCCACGGCGGGCTCCACGACGGGCGGCGCGGGGGGTAAGGCTTCTTGGACGCTCCCCGTCGAAGACGGAGGTGCGGCCGCCAATGGAGCCTCGATGGATACGGCGCTTCGGGTGGGGAGGAAGCAGATCTTCTCCCCGTAGTCCTGGCAGGCCTGCCACTTGAGGATCAGGGTCCCCCGGATGGGTCCCGCCGCGCCGGCCGGAACGGTCAGCGGGATCCGAATGGCCGCACGGCCCCGCAGGACCGCGATTCCCTCCTCCACTTCGCCCGCCGGATAGGCGGGGGTGCCGAGGAGAGGCGCCAGGGAACCCTCCGCTTCCACACGGAGATCCTTCCCCGCAAAGAGGTGGTAGCCGGTGGGGATCTCCACGGCGAGCGTCAGGGTGGCCTCTCCCGGCGCGACCACCGGCGTGGGGGAGAAAGACGTGGAAATCCTGAGATCGGGAGGAGTGGGCTCTCCCCCTTCGGGGCCGGCGGCCGCCAAGGCGGGAAGGGCCACCGCGAGCGCCAAGGCCAGGAAGCGGGCATTCCAACGGATCATGCGCTGTCTCCGGAAGTGGCCCCCAGGGCGTGCTCCTGCAGGAGTCCCAGGAGGCGGTCAGTGAGGAGTCCGGGGGCTCCGGCCCCGATGGGCCGGCCGTCGACCTCCACCAGCGGAACGACCTCTTTGAGCGTGGAGGCCAGGAAGGCCTCGCGGGCTTCGAAGAGCTCCTCGACCCGTACCGGGCGCTCCTGACACGGGATGCCCGCCTTCGGCGCGAGGTCCAACAAGATGGAACGCGTGACGCCGTCCAGAATGCCCGACTGGAGGTCGGGCGTGACCAGGACCTTCCCCGCGACCAAGAAGACGTTGCTGCTCGACCCCTCGGCCAGGAACCCGGACGGGTTCAGGAGGAGGGCCTCGAAGGCGCCCTCGGCCTCCGCCTCACGCCGAGCGAGGTGGAGCTCCGGGTTGCCGGCGAACTTCAC
The DNA here is from genome assembly GCA_040758175.1 of Acidobacteriota bacterium. Lineage (GTDB taxonomy): Bacteria > Acidobacteriota > UBA4820 > UBA4820 > DSQY01 > JBFLVU01. The sequence goes on from JBFLVU010000049.1 coordinate 11,308, forward strand.
GGCCGGAATGAAGCCTCCCGGGTTCCACCGGGGCCTCCGGGAGAGTACGCCGCGGACCCCCCGCTCGTAGTAGGCGGCCACGTGGGGAGGGAGGGGGCCGGCCAGGGCCGTCCAGAGAGGCGGGCCGCCCGGCGCGGCGTATCCCCCCGGAACCCGGGCTCCGGGGCTGGCCGTCACCCGAAGGTAGGATTCCTCGGGGGCCCGAAGGGACGCAAGGTCCTCCAGGGCCCTGGCGAGGGCATCGAGGGGAAGGGCGGGGAAACCCATTCGCCGGGCTCCACGATCCAGCCGCTCGAGGTGGCGTTGGAGCGCAAACGGTCTGGCGTGGTAGGTCCTCAGGGTCTCGTACAGGCTGGCTCCGTATAGATAGCCGTGGTCGAGGGCCGAAAGCCGGCCCTCCTCGGCCGGAACCGGACCGACTTCCCCGCTGACCCACGCCCACCATCCGGCCGCCACGCTCACCTCCAGGGGATGAAGTATACCAAGTGCCACGGGAAGGCGACGCGGGCTTCCGGTCCGGACGGCGCCCTCCACCTGCTCTTCGAATCGGCCATGGATGCGGTCGCGCCTCGGGCGACGGTTGTGCCGAAACGGACAGCAACACACTCCCCGTCGAATCGGGAGGGCCGTTCACGCCCGCTTCGCCCTCGGTTCGATGGCCCCCCATCCCCCTTCAGGGGAAGGGTTGACTTGACTCAACGACGTTTTCAGGGTGATTTGGGGACCGCGCTCCTGCTCCACCGAGGGATTGGGGCTACCGGGGTTCCCCGCGCAAACCGAGCCTGCGCGTCTTTTCGTAGAGGCCCTGGCGGGAGATGCCCAGCCTCCTCGCCGCCTCCGACGGACTTCCCCCGCAAGCGTCGAGGGCGGAACGAATGGCCGCCGCTTCGGCCCGGCGCAGGGAGTGGGCCAGAGTGAGGCCGTCTCCGGGGACGGGTGCGCCGCCCTCTGCGATGCGGGCGGGAAGGTGGCGCGGCTGGATCCTTTCCTCGCCCCGCGAGGCGACGAGGAGCGCCCGGGCCGTGTTTTGGAGTTCTCGGACGTTCCCGGGCCATCGGTACGCCTCCAGGCGGGACAGGACCTCCGGATCCACCGGTGGGCACGGGACGTTTTCCGCGTCCGCCGCGCGGGTCAGGAAGTGCTCGAAAAGGAGGGCCACATCCTCCGTCCGGCGCCTCAACGGGGGAATCTCCACGCGGATGACGTTGAGACGGTGGAGGAGATCCGCCCGGAAGGCGCCCTGGCTTACGGCTTCCTCCAAGTCCCGATTGGTGGCGGCAACGACGCGGGCGGTGCTGTGGCGGGGGCGCACCTCCCCTACCGGAAGAAAGGAGCCGTCCTGAAGGAAGCGCAGGAGGGCCGCCTGGACCTCCGCCGGAAGCTCACCCACCTCATCCAGAAAGAGTGTGCTGTCCCGCGCCGCCTCCACCAAGCCGCCTTGGTCCCGGTCCGCCCCCGTAAAGGCGCCCTTTCGATGCCCGAAGAGAAGGCTCGCCGCCAAGGTGGAGCTGAGGTTCGCGCAGTTGGCAGGGACCCACGCCTTTCTCCCACGGGCCGAGGCGTGATGAAGGGCCTGAGCGAAGATCTCTTTTCCCGTGCCCGGTTCGCCGGTGAGGAGGACAGGAAACGTGAACGCCGCCGCCCGGGCCAACAGGTCCAGGGGGGGGGCCATGGCCGGGGATCGCGTCAGGAGGATTCCCTCGAAGGCCTTGGGGAGTACGGGAGGCGGGCGGTGGGGGGCAGGGCTCCGAATCGGGAGCAACTTCAGCCAGAGCCGGAGCAGCGTCTCCGGCTCCCCGGGCACGTACCTCCCGGGACGAAAGGCGCACCCCACCCAGCGCCCCGAGGGGTCCTGGGCTCCCACCAAGGAGGTCCCGTCTTCTTGGACCGGGCCCGTTCGCCCCCGACCGGCGAGCAGGACCCGGCGGCTGTCCGGATCGGCGTCTCCGGCAAAACGCGGCGGGTCCCCCGGAGAGGAGAGGCACACGGGCCCTCCCAGGTACGCCGCCAGACGCTCCAAAGCCCCCTCCTCCCCAGATTCGGCAGAGGCAAGCAGGGCCATCTCGGACAGGGGAAACTCCTCGGGGGCGGGGCGGGGATCCGGTGGGGCCTCCAGGATGGACAACAGGTCGCGTTCGGGGCCCCGGACGCGGTTCGCCGTGAGGTAGGTGCGAAGGTTCTCCTGGACCTCCGCCTCCAATCGCGGCATGTCACCGGCCCTGGCCAGAGCCAGCAAGGCGCGGCACGACAGGTGGTGGGATCCGGCCGATCGGGCCTCTGCCCAGGCGGTTTCGAGAGCCCCCCTCGCGTCCCCTCCCGCCCCGGCCGAGAGGAGATGCCAGAAGGCGCGTCCGCAAGGGGTGGCCGTCTCGAGAAGGTCCACCGCCTTCTTTCTGTCGAGGTCCGAAAAGGCTCCAAGTCCCCTCTTGGCGGCGGCGGCGCGCACGGCGGCTTCCATGATCCGGTCGTCGGCCTCCAAGTCGGGCCATGGCGTCGCCCGAAGGCGTTCCAGGACGTGGCGGAGGCGCCCCTCCTGTCCCGTGAGGAGGAGCAGGTCGGAGAGGACCACCAGAAGATCGTGGAGGACTTCGGGCTCCGAGACCTTGTCCAACTGGCTCAAAGCCTTGTCCGCCGCTTCCAAGGCCTCGGGATACCGGCCCAGGTGCTGCAGGGTGAGGGTGCACCAGAAGGCATCCAGGGAGGCCGCCACCGCATTCCGCGCCGCAACGTCCTCCAGCAGGGCTCCCTGAAAGATCGTAAGGGCTTCCAGGGGGTGGCCCTCCTCCAAGCGGCAAATGGCGGCGTTGAACCGTGCGTAGGAGGTGATGACCCTCAGTCCGAGGGCCCGCCCCCCGTCGGCGGCCCTCTCGTACGCGGCCGCCGCTTCGGTCGGCCTCACCAGCCGCCGAAGGGCATTGCCCAGATCGCAGAGGGCGGAGACCTCGTGGGCCCGAAAACCGACCGAAGCGGCCGTTTCCAGGGCCCGCTCGAAATGCGCGCGGGCCGCCTCCACGTCCCCGAGCTTCTGCTTGAGGAGACCCCACCTGTGG
>JBFLVU010000050.1:0-14207 GCA_040758175.1 Acidobacteriota bacterium
GAAGAGCGGGACCACCAGGAGGGTGAGGAAGGTGCCCGCCGTGAGGCCCCCGACGAAGGTCAGGCCCATGGGGGAGTAAGGGATTCCGACGAAGGCCGCCTTCCCGAAGGCCATGGGGAGGAGGCCGAGAATGGTCGTGAGCGCCGTCATGAGGATGGGCCGGAAGCGCTGGCGGGCGGCCTCGAGGAGGGCCCCCTCGCGGTCCGAGCCTTCCTTGCGCAGCTGGTTCACCCGATCCACGAGGACGATGGCGTTGTTGACCACCACGCCGGCCAGTAGGATGGTGCCGATGACGGCCATGATGTTGAGCTCCGAGCCCATGGCGTAGAGCAGCCACCAGGAACCGGCGAAGGCCAGGGGGATCGAGGTGATGACCACGAAGGGGAGCATGAAGGATTCGAAGAGGACCCCCATGAGAAGGAAGACGAAGCAAATCGAAAGCGCGAGCCCCGCCGCGAAGTCCTGGCCGGCGTTGCCCCCCCGCCCCAAAAGGTTGGAGGTGGAAACGGTCATTCCAGGGGGGAGCTGCATGGATCTCACCACCCCCATGACGCGCTTTTCCAGTTCCTTCTTGTCCTTGAGGGTCGTGCTGATCTTGAGGCCCAGCGCCGTTCTCCCGTTGAATCGGCTGATCTCCTGAAGCGCTCTCCGGACCTGGAAGGTCGCCACGGAGGCGAGGGGGACGGTTCCGCCCCCGCGCGTGGGGACGGCTAGGTCCCGGATCTGGTCCAGGTTCTCGCGGTCGGCCTTCTGCACCTGGATGCGCACCTCCACGTCCTTCCCCTCGTAGCGGTACTTGGGGAGGGGATACCCCCGAACGGCGTACGCCACGAGGTTCGAGAGGACCTCCGGAGAGACGTCGTACTGCTGGAGCGCCTCCCGGTCGAGCTGGAGGCGCACCTCGTCGTTTCCCTCCTCCAGGTCCGTGTCCACGGCCACGACGTCCGGGATGAGCTTCAGGCGGCGGACCACCTCGGGGGAGGTGTCCAGAAGCTGTCCCGTGTCGTCCGCCAGGAGGTAGATCCGCATGTCCGCCTCTCCGGAGGAGAGGCTCTGGGACCAGTTGGTGAATTGGGTGACGCCCGGCTGGGTGGGCAGTTCCTTCACGAGGTGCTCGGCCACCCAAGGGACCTCGAGGTCGCTCTCGCTCATGTCCTTGAGGAGGACTCGGATGTTGCCCCGGGTCTTGCTCGCCCAAATTCGGTAATGCTTGATGTCGTACTTGTCCCTCAGGCTCTCGACCTTCGCTTCCACCTTCCGCATGAAGGCGTCCGAATCTTCCAGTGTGAATGCGCCGGGAAAGTTGAACCCCACCCAGATGTTTCGGCCGCTCCCGTTGTCCTCCTCGGTCATGTGCACCTTCTGGAAGGGCACCGCAACCGTGAGAACCACGATGAGGACCAGGAGGGTCAGGGCGGCGGACCGGTGGTGGAGCGTCAAGGCGAGGAGGTTGACGTAGCGGCGGTTGGCCCAACCAAGGGTCCGCTCGTACACCCGGTCGCACGCCTTGAGGAACGCCCCCGGCTCCCGGGCGTCCCTGAGCACGATGGAGGACCAGAGGGGAATGAAGAGCAGGGAGACCAGGAGCGAGGCCGCCAGCGAAATGCAGATGGGGATGGCGAGCTGGCCCATGAAAAACCGCATCATCCCGTCCTGGGTGAGGAGGACGGAGGGCAGGAAGACCACCATGGTCGTGAGGGTGGACATGAGGATGGCGAGGCTCACCTCCCCCGCCCCTCTCACGGCGGCCTCCCTCGCGCCGCGGCCCTCCTCCGTCATGACCCGGGTCATGTTCTCCACCACCACGACGGAGTTGTCCACGAGCATGCCCACGGAAAGCATGAGGCCCATCATGGAGATGATGTTCAAGGACTGCCCGGCGAAGTACATCACCACAACCGTGATGAGGAGGGCCAGGGGGATGGCCAGGGTGATGAGGAGGGTGATCCTCACCCGTCGCAGGAAGTAGAAGAGGAGAAGGGCGGCCAGCAGGCCTCCCACGCCGCCGTTGTTGAGGAGGAGGCCGAGGGATTCGGTGATGTACTTGGCGTCGTCGTCGAACTTGATGAGCCGCACGCCGGGGTACTGGAGGGAGAGCCTGTCCACCTCCTGGTCGATGCGCCGGCAGACCTCCACGGTGTTCGAAGCCGATTCCTTGAAGATCTCCAGCACGTAGGAGGGCTTTCCGTTGATGCGGAAGTGCCGGGTGACCTCGGGGACCCCATACGTCACGGCGGCGATGTCCGAGACCTTGAGCCCGTCCCCGCGTACCGGAAGGGCTGCGATGGACTCGATGGTGGGGTAGCGGGCGACGGACCGGACGAGGTACCGCCGGTTCCCTTCGTCCACGTGTCCAGAGGCGAGGGTGAAGTTGTCGCTCCTCAGCCTGCGCGTGAGTTCGTAGAGGTTTACCTGGTGGGCCTTGACGCGGTCCATGTCCAGCTCCACCTGGATCACCTTCTCGTCGGCGCCCCCCACGTCCACCTTGGCGATGCCTGGAAGTCGCAGGATCTTCTGCCCCAGGCCGTTCTTGAGAAGGTAGTAGGGGTCCTCCACGTAGCCGTCGAACTGCACCCCCAGGATGTACACCGCCTCGTCGTTGGGATTGGCCCGCTGGAGATAGACCTCGCGGACGTCCTCGGGAAGGGTCGGCTTGACGCGCTCCACCCGGTCGCGGGCCTCCGCGTAGGCGAGCCCCATGTCCGTGTTGGAGTCGAAGCGCATGCGGACGATCGCCGCGTCGCTCCGGCTGGTGCTCCAGATGCCGCCGAGGTTCTTGAGGGTCCTCAGGGACTCCTCCAGGGGCCGCGTGATCTTGTCCTCCACCTCCGTGGGGGAGGAGTTGGCGTAGGGGATCCAGAGCCACATGAAGGGCGGATTGAAGCCGTCGGGAAGGAGCTGGAGCGGAATTTTGGAGGCGGCCACCCCCCCGAGGAGCAGGAAGGAGAAGAAGACCATGAGCGTTGTGACCGGCCTCCTGAGGCTGAAGGCGGGCAGGGAGGAGGTTCTCACGGCGCGCCCTCCCCGTCCTGCGGGGGCGCCGGTCGCGGCTCGGCGGCCCGGCGGCGCTCGGCCAGGACGTACAGGGTCGGGATGACCACGAGAGTGAGGAGCGTGGAGACAGCAAGTCCTGCCATGACGGTCACCGCCATGGGTTGCTGGAGTTCGGCGCCGGCACCGAGGCCGAGGGCCAAAGGCAGGAGACCGAAGAGGGTCGTGAAGGTGGTCATGAGGATGGGCCGCATGCGGACGATCCCCGACCGCTCCACCGCCTCCTCGAGCCCCAGGTTCCGCTCCCGAAGCTGGTTGGTGTAGTCCACCCAGACGATGGCGTTGTTCACGACGATCCCCGCGAGCATGATGACGCCGATGAAGACGAGGATCGAGAAGGGAATGGAGAAGAGGAGCAGGACGGCCATGACACCCACGAAGGCCAGGGGGATGGTGGCCATGATGAGGAGGGGATGGAGGAGAGACTCGAACTGGCTCGCCATGACGAGGTACACGAGGAAGATGGACAGGACGAGGGCCAGGATGAGCGAACGGCTGGAGGCGTCCATCTCCTCCTTCTGGCCCGCGATACGGTAGCCCTCTTCCGGTCTCAGGGGGAGACGGGCCATGGCGTCTTCGATCCGCTTCGCGACGCCCCTCAGGCCCAGCCCTTTGAGGTTCCCGGAGAGAACGGCCACGCGCTGCTGGTTCACCCGGCGGATCTCCGAGGGACCCACGCCCGTTCGGATCTCGGCCACGGCGGCGAGGGGCACGGCCGCGGCGGCTCCCGGATTGACGACGAGGTCGGCAAGTTGGGACAGGTTGGCCCGGTCCTCGGGCCGAACCTGGACGCGGATGTCCACCTTTTCCCGCCCCCGGTCGAAGCGGCTCTGCACCTGTCCGAGGACCTTGGTCCGGACCAGGGAGGCGACGGAGGCGATGTCCAGGCCGTACTGCGCCAGACGCTGGCGGTCGTAGGCGATCTGCACCTCCGGATTGCCCTTCGAGAGGGAGTTCTGGATGTCGGTAAGCCCCGGAACGCCCGCGAGTTCGCCCATGGCTTCCCGGCTGAGTGCCTTGAGCCGCTCCAGGTCGTTGGCGTAGATCTCGACCTCGATGGGGGTTCTCGTCGAAAAGAGGGACGGGTAGCGGACCTGGGCCCTCAGGTCGGGCACCGACCCCAGGAGCCGGCGGATGGCCTCCAGCGCCCTGTTCTCCACGGCCCGCATCCGACCCTTGGGCGTAAGGACGACGGTCAGGGTGGAGGAGTATTCGCCGCCTTCCGTCGTCGTCAGGTCGTCCTTGGCGACGCCCGACTGGATGGCGACCTCGCTCACCTCCGGGAGGTCCATGATGTCCTTGGCCAGACGGCGGATCGTGGCGTCGGTCACTTCGAGGGGCGTTCCCACGGGCAGGGTGGCCTCCACCACCAGGGTGCGGTTGTGGATCTGAGGAATGAGTTCGGCATCCACGGCGAAGAACGCCGCCGTCATGAAAACCAGGGCGACGCCCACCGAGGCGAGGACCCGCGCGGGACGCCCGACGGCTCCCCGGACGATTCTCCTGTACAGGGCCATGAGCCGGTCGTAGGCCCCGTCGAAGGCCCGCAGGGGCCGGGCCAGGAGGCGCCCGGCCAGGAGCCCCCCGGCTCCCGCCACCCACAGGAAGGCCAATTCTCCCGCCGCCGTCACCAGGCGAAGGGCATATCCCAGTGCCCCGGCGGCCATGGCCATGAGGGCCATCAGGAGGCGGAACCCGGCCCAGAGCGGCCACCGTAGGGCGAGCAGAATCCCGGAGAAGATCCGGCGGATGGAGGAGGACCCCTCGAGGGCCGGTGCCCGAGCCGGGCGTCCCGATTCGGGCCATAGGGGTTGCCCCAGGGCCAGGAAGGCCGGGAAGGCCAGGAGGCGCCCCGCCCTGGCGAGGGCCCCCGGGGCCTGAGCCAGGTGGGCCCGGGCCTCCGCCCAGTGGCGGGGAACGAAAATCTCCTGGGCAAGGGAGCCTCCCGCCGCGGAACGTGTGGACCACTCCCGCGCGGCGAGCATGGGAATGAAGAAAAGGGAGAGAGCAAGGGAGGCCAGAAGGGAGTAAACCACCGTGAGGGAGAGGTCTTTGAAGACCTGGCCCGCGATCCCCTCCACGAATACGATGGGGAAGAATACCGCCACCGTCGTGAGGGTGGAGGCGGCCACCGCCATGCCCACTTCCTTGACGCCTCTCAGGGCGGCCTCCCGGGGCGGATCGCCCTCCTCCCGGCAGCGCGAGATGGACTCCAGAACGACGATGGCGTTGTCCACGAGCATCCCCACGCCGAGAGCCAGACCGCCCAGGGACATGATGTTGAGCGTGACCCCGGAGAGGTACATGGCGGCGAAGGTGGCGATGACGGAGAAGGGGATCGAGAGCCCCACCATGAGGGTGGGGGGAAAGCGCTTGAGAAAGAAATAGAGGACGACGATGGCCAGCAGGCCGCCTCCCACGGCGGCGCTCTTGAGATTGCCGATGGCCAGGCTGATGAAGGAGGCCTGGTCCGAGACGATCTTCAGGGCGACGTCCTTGGGCAGGCCGTCGGCGAGGGGCGGGGTTCCCCCTCGACCGGGACCTGGCCCTGCGGGCTCCTTCTTCTCCGCCTCGGGGGGGCGCGGCCTGCCCGAGGGGCCGAAGAGTCGTTGGCGAAGGGCTTGGCTCAATCCGACGATGTTCGCGTCGGCCTCCTTGAAGACCTCCAGTTCCACGCTCTCCTGGTCGTTCACCCGGGTCACCATGTCCCGGTCCTTGAAGGAGCGCTCCACGCGGCCGAGGTCGCGGATGCGGAGGGGGACCCCCTCGCGCTGGCTCACGACGGCGTCCTCGATCTCCCTCAAGGTCCGGAACTCGTTGACGGTCCGGACGATGTACTCCGTGGACCCCTCTTTGAGCTTCCCGCCGGCCAGGTTGATGTTCTGTTCGGCCAGCGCGCGGTTCAGGGCCTCGATGTCCAGCTTGGCGAGGCTCAGCTTCTGTTCGTCCAGAAAGACCCGGACTTCCTCCTCCAGCCCCCCGCGGACCTTGACGGCCGCCACGCCGGGGGTCTTCTCCAGCTCCCGCTTGAAATCCTGGTCGGCGTAGGTCCGCAGGTCCATCAGGTTGACGGGGCCGAAGAGCGAGAGGCGCATGACCGGATCCTGCGTGGGGTCGTACCGCAGGATCAGCGGCTTCTCCGCCTCATCCGGGAGGAAGACCCTCTCCAGTTTCTCGGAGACCTCCTGGGTGGCGAGGTTCATGTCCGTGTCCCAGTCGAATTCCAGCAGGATGTCCGAAGCGTCGGTCTTGGATACGGATTGGATGCGCTTGAGGTGCGTCACGACGCCCAGGGCCTCCTCGAGGGGGATGGAGACGTTGTTTTCCACCTCCTCCGGCGCGGCTCCCTCGTAGGTCGTTCGGACCGTGATGGTCGGATAATTCAGCTCGGGCATGAGGGAGAGGGGGATCCGGGTCAGGGAAACGAGTCCGAAGACCACCACCCCGATGAGGATCATGGTGATGGTTACGGGCCGATCCACGGCCAGCCGGTAGAGCGTGCCGGTGGCCTTCTGGGTAGTCTCATCCTGCATGGGGTTCACCCCTCCCTCCTGCGGGCATGCCGTAGAACGGATTTTGGAAGGCGTCCGACCTGCGGCGCCGGACGATTCTCAGAAGCCGAGGGCCATGGACGCGTTTCCGCCTCCGGCGGAGGGCAGCACCTTGACCGGACTGCCCTCCTTGAGGCCGCTCTGCCCGATGGTGACCACCCGGTCCCCCGGCCCCAGACCCTTGAGGATCTCCACGTTCATGGGGTCGGAAAGGCCCGGCGTGACGGCCGTCTTGTGGGCCTTGTCCTGACGGACCAGGAAGACCATGGGGCTCTCCCCCTCGTAGACAAGGCACTTCTTCGGCACGACGAGGGCGTTCCGGTGGGTGTCGAGAACGACGCTGGCCGAGAGGAACATACCGGGGCGGAGAAGCAGCGAGGGGTTTTCGAGGGCCACGGTGACCTTGAAGGTGCCCGTGGCGGGATCGGCCACCGGGGCCACGCGCTCCACGGAGCCGGCGAAGGGCCGGTCCGGGAAGGCATCGGAGCGAACGCGAACGTCCGCGCCCGGTCGCACGGAGGCCACGTTCTTTTCGGGAACGAACAGGTTGGCCTTCACGGTGGCCATGTCCACGAGGGTGAACAACTGTTGCTGGGGCTTGACCAGGTCGCCCATCCGAACGAGGCGCTGGGCGACCACGCCGTCGATGGGCGCGGAAATGGTGGCCTTCTCCAGGTTCACCCGAGCCTGGTCCCTGGCGATGCGGGCTTGGTCCAGGGCGTAGCGAACTTGGTCGAAGGTGTCCTGGCTGATGAGACGCCCCCGGTAGAGCTCTTCCGAGCGGGAGAAGTCGGCCTGAGCCTTGTCGAGGGTGCTCTGGGCCATCTGGAGGGAGAGGTCCAACTCCTGCCGCTTGAGCCGGGCGAGGACCTGCCCGCGGCGCACCTGGGTGCCCTCCTCCAAGGGCGGGGCCTCCACGATTCCCGTTGTCTCGGAGTACACCGGGACCTGGTTCTCCGAAAAGACCGTGGCGGTCAGGTTGAGGGTGGATTCCATGGAGGCCAGGAAGGGATTGGCCACCTCCACGGGGACGGCCTCCGCCTTCTCCTTCTCGGCCTTCTTGTCCCGGTCCTGGGCCTGGTTGTCAGGACCGCAGGCGAAAGACAGGGCGAGGGCGGCGGCGGCGAGCAGGGCGATCAGGGTCTTCAAGGACGGCATGGTGTCTCTCCCCTTACACCCCACCCTACGCAAGCGGGCGCCCAAAAGTTCCCCTGGGCCCCCCGGGCGGGGGGCCTTCGGGGGAAAAACAGAGGCCGGGGCATCGGGCCCCGGCCTCCAAAGGGTGTGCCGCGGACTTTCGTCCGGGCGGTCAGTTCTTCTTCACGTCGCCCGTGGCGGCCCCGTGGAGCTTGACTTCCACCTTCTCTTCGAGGTGGTCGTAGTACTCCTTCAGGACGGCGATGACCTCGGGCTTGGAGAACTCCGCCGGAACCGGCTTGCCTTCGCTCATGAGCTTGCGCAGGAGGGTTCCGGAGAGGAGAAGGCGGGCGCCGCCCTTGTAGTTGCCCTCGTCGTCGATGACGGCCTTGCTCTCGTGCGGGCAGGTCTTCATGGAGGCCATGGTGCCGCACTCGTAGCAGTAGAAGGTCCAGTCCATGCAGAGGGGCTTGAGCTGGAGGGCGTCCTGGGGAATCTCGAGGAAGATCTTTTGGGCGTCGAAGGGGCCGTAGTAATCGCCCACGCCGGCGTGGTCGCGCCCCACGATGAGGTGCGAGCAGCCGTAGTTCTGGCGGAACACGGCGTGGAGCAGGGCTTCGCGGGGGCCGGCGTAGCGCATGTCGAGGGGGTACCCGGCCATGGCCACGCGCTCCTTGCGGAAGTACTTGTTCACGAGGGCGTCGATGGCCTTCACGCGGACGTCGGCCGGTATGTCGCCGGGCTTCAGCTTGCCGACGAGCTGGTGGATGTACACCCCGTCGCAGACCTCGATGGCCACCCAGGCCAGGTAGGCGTGGGACCCGTGCATGGGGTTGCGGAGCTGAAGGGCGGCGACGGTGCTCCAGCCGCGCTCTTCGAACATCTTCCTGGCCTCGGCGGGACGCTGGTAGAGGCCCTTGAACTGCTCGGGGAAGTACGACTCGGAGAGGACCTTCACGGGGCCGGCCAGGTTCACGTCGGCCTGCTCCATGACCATCTTCACGCCGGGGTGGGTCATGTCGGTGGTCCGGAAGACCTTCTCGCACTCGTAGGCCTTGTCGATGGTGTACTTCTCGGTGACCTTCATGGTGGCCATGAGGGTATTGGTCTCCGAGTCCCACAGGGCGACCTCTTCGCCCAGGGCGATGGAGTCGGCCAGGTCCTTCTTGGCGGAGAGCGTGATGGGGATGGGCCAGAAGAGGCCGTTCTTCGAGGGCATCTTGTAGGCGTCGCAGACGCCCTTCCAGTCGTCGTGCCCCATGAAGCCGTCCAGGGGAGTGAAGCCGCCGATGCCGAGCATGATGAGGTCGCCGGTTTCGCGGCTGGTGATGGGGACCTTTTTCAGGCCCTGGGCCTTCTTGATCTCGTCGTCCTTGGCCTTCCCTTCGAGCAGAAGGCACTTGAGTTCCTTGCTTCCATGCGGGGGTACCAGCTTGCTCATCGACAGCCTCCTCTCAATGCACGCACCTTGGAATCCTCGACGGTAACCGCTGTGACGGGAAGATCCCCCCTCCCGCGGACGGGGCCCCAGACGTACCGTTCCGGGCCGAACAGAGGTCCCCTCTCCAGGCATCATAGGGGGTCCGTCCCCTTCCAGGTATGGAGATCCGGGAGATTTGGCCGGCCTGGGCCAAATCCCGCACGCACGGAGAAGGCTCTCCACTAAACGGACGGTGGGTGTGTCTTCCGTGCCTGCGCGAAATCGCTAGCCGCTCGAAGTAACGAAATGGTCCACTCCGGGCACCCCAGGGCGTGCACGTGGGTGTAGGCCGCCCATACACTTCCCTCCACGAGGCCGTCCCGCCCGCCGATGGCGCCCGTTCCCCGGCGCACCGCGGCGGCGGTGGCGACACCGGCGGGGGGGGCGATCCGGCTGTAGTGGAACTCGTGGCCCCTCAGCCGCGTGCCCACCTCGAAGAAGGGGTTGGGAAGGTCCACCTCCAGGTCCGCGTACCCGTGGCCCTGCGGATCGGGGAGAACCTCCACGTCCACCGGAAGGACCCCGGCCAAGGGGTAGGTCCTGCCCTCCCAGCGAAGGGTCCGGGACAGGAGCATCAGGCCGCCGCACTCCGCGTAGACCGGAAGCCCCTCCCGAACCGACAGCCTGAGACCCTCCATCCAACCGCAGGCGGCCGCGAGCGAAGGCCCGTGGGTCTCAGGAAAGCCGCCTCCGAGGTAGAGGGCGTCCAAGTCCTGGGGAAACCGCCCGTCCGAGAGGGGCGAGAGGAAGACCAGGCGCGCGCCTCCCCGTTCCAGGCCTTCGAGGTTCTCCGGGTAGTAGAAGGTGAAGGCCGAATCCCTGACTACGCCGATGCGGAGGGGCGACGCGGGCTGTACGGATGGCGGCGAGGCCATGGGCTCGGCCGCGGGAGCCGGTTCGGCCCGCCGGGCGGCGTGGAGCAGGGCCTCCCAATCCAGGTGGCCGTCGAAGAGGCGCCGTACGTTGTCCTCCAGCTCCCGGATGCGGGGATGCTCGCTGGGGGTCACGAGCCCGAGGTGGCGACCGGGCAACAGGTCGCCGGAGGGGGCCCGGGGAAGGACGCCGAGAACCCGAAGCCCGGTGGTCTCCTCCACCGCCTGCCGGGTCACCCGGGCGTGGCGGGCGCCCGACACCTGGTTGAGCAGAACCCCCGCAAAGGACACGGCGGGATCCATCTTTTGGCACCCGAGGACCAGGGCGGCCGCCGTGCGCGTGACCTTCGTGCCGTTCAAAACGAGCAAGACGGGAGCCCCGAGGGCCTTGGCCAGCTCCGCCGTACTGTGGGTCCCCCGGGCGTCCGACCCGTCGTAAAGCCCCCGGTTCCCCTCGATCACGCTCAGGTCTGGAGAGGCGTGCCGGAAGAAGGAGGTCCTCGCCCCGTCAAAGCCCATCAGAAAGGTGTCCAGGTTCCGCGCGGCCGTCCCGCAGGCCCAAGTGAGCCATGCGGCGTCGATGTAATCGGGGCCCTTCTTGAAGGCCGACGGCTTCAACCCCCGTTCGCGGGCGAGAAGGAGGAGGCCCAGTGATGCGAGGGTCTTGCCCGAATCCCCTCCCAGGCCGGCGACCACCAATCGGGGTAGAGATCGGATCATGGAAAACCCGGCGGACGGTCCGGCAAAGCCCAAGACGGGAAGGGGTCGGCGGCGGGAGGCGGGGGGCGGCGCACCGACGGCCGCCCCGCCCCGTCAGTCGTTGGCGGCGCCTTCACGGTGGGGAAGGGTGATGTAGCTGCCCCCGAAGTAGCTGTAGACGCAGCGGCCCGAGTCCATGAGGATGCGGATGGCGGCTTTGCAGTCGTCCTTGGTGACCTCGCCCTCGCCGAACTGGGCGATCATGGCCTTGGTTAAATCGCCGGCCTTCAGGTTCTTCTTCCCCATGGTCTCTTCGACCATCTTGAAAATGGCCTCCGCGAGCTGTTCGGTCGGAATCGGCATAATTGGCCTCCTGGCGCCAGGGTAGGAGGGGGGACGCCCGCGGTCAAGTCCCGGGGGAGGGTCGCCGCTCCTCGGCCTCGTCCGGAAGGGCCTTCAGTTTTCGAATGAGGGTGGTCCGGTGGATGCCCAGCTCCCTGGCGGCCCGTGTTCGGTTGCCCTTGCTTCTCGCCAGGGCGGAGCGGATGGCCTCGGCCTCCAAAATGCCGAGGCTCCCCCCGGAGGCGGGCGGAGACGCCGAGGAGGCCCCCGCGAAAGCCTCGCGGAAGGGAAGGTGCTCGATGCCGACCTCCTTCTCCCGGCAGAGGATGAAGGCGCGCTCGATGATGTTCTCGAGTTCCCGGATGTTCCCCGGAAAATCGTGCCTCAACAAGGCCGCCATGGCTTCGGATGTGGCGCTCTCGATGGGCTTGCCGGTGGCTTCCCTGTACCGCTGGATGAAGTGGCGCGTGAGAAGGGGGATGTCTTCGGGCCGGTCCTTGAGGGGGGGGAGCTGGATCTGCAAGACGTTGAGCCGGAAGTAAAGGTCCTCGCGGAAGGCTCCCAGCCGGACCATGGAGGCCAGATCCCGGTGGGTGGCCGTGATCACGCGGACGTCGGCGCGGACCGGCACGTTCGAACCCAGCGGCTCGTAGGTCTTCTCCTGCAAAAACCGCAGGAGTTTGACTTGCAGGGCCATGGGAAGGTCGCCCACCTCGTCGAGAAAGAGGGTACCCTGCTGGGCCTGCGCCACCCGGCCGAGGCGGTCGTGGCGCGCGTCGGTGAAAGCCCCCTTGCGGTAGCCGAAGAGCTCGGATTCGAGGAGGGTTTCCGGGAGGGCGGCGCAGTTGAGGGCCACGAAGGGCTTCCGCTTTCGCGGCCCGTGGTTGTGGATGGCCTTGGCGAGGAGCTCCTTCCCCGTGCCGCTTGCGCCGGTGATGAGGATCGTGCTGGAACTCTCCGCCACCAGGGGCAGGATGGCGAAGATGCGGTGCATCTGGGGGTTGCGGCTGACGATGTCCTCGAACTGGTACTGGCCGTCGATCTTGCGGCGCAGGTCCACGATGTGGCTGAGGTCCTTGAAGACCTCCACGCCCCCGAGTAGCTTTCCGGAGGCCGTGGCCAGGGGGGCGGTGCTGATGGAGATGGGGATGGTCCGGCCGTCCTTGGCGTGGATCCGAACCTCCCGGTTCTGCAGGCGCTCGCGGCTCGCGATGCTCCTCCTCAACGGGCAGACCGTGTGGCAGAGGTCGGTCTTGAAGACCGCGGAGCACTGAAGCCCCAAAACCTCCTCCTCCGCGTAGCCCGTAATGGACTGAGCGGCCCGGTTAAAGGAGGTGATGCGCCCGCCCTGATCCACCGTGAAAATGCCCTGGTCCACCACATCCAGAAGGAGGGGAAAGTACCGGGCGTCCAGCCTGCTGTTCATGCACGCCTCCCGGGACCGGAATCGCCTTGGCGGGGTCCCGCTGGCGGAGACTCTACGGGGTGTTGCAGAAAAGTGCAATAGTGTCGCGCGACGGTGTTGCGCATTGCGCCAACAGCCCCCGCCGTGAAGGACCAGCGGCATCCCCTGGTTCCTGAGCCGAAGTCGTCAACACCTTGCCAATCCATCGATTGCGCAATCCTGAAGGGGCCCTCCCTGGATTGGTACGGGGACTGCGTACCCCGGAACCGGGGAAAGGGCGAAAGGCGGCGATTTTCCCCAAGGAGCAAAAGGCATGGCGGGCCGGCGAGAGGGAGCGACGGAGGGAGCCTTTACGACGGGGCGGGCGGCCCGCCTGTGCTTCGTGACGCCCGAGACGATCCTGAACTGGATCCGCGGTGGCCGCCTCAAGGCCTACCGCACGGCGGGCGGACAGTTTCGGATTCTGCGGTCGGACCTTCGCCGGTTCATGGTGGAGGAAGGGATGGCCGCCGAACTCGTGGACAGAGAGGCCGGAGGGAGGCCCACCTGCTGGGAATTTCACGAGGAGGAGGACGCTCGTTACGGAAGCGTTCTCGGCGAACGCTGCGGCGAGTGTCTCGTGAAGCGCTCCGAGACCCTGAACTGCTGGCAGTTGCACGGACTGGTTCCCCTGACCGTCCGCCGGGTGGATCACTGCAAGGACTGCGCCTATTTCCAGAAGTACGGGGAGTGCGGCCCGGGGGGGGCCTCGGACCCGCCTTCCGGAGGGGGCGCCGAGGGTTAAAGAAAGGGGAGTGCCGAATGGCCCAGGAGTCCGCATCGAGAGTGGAAAACGGGCAGCCCGCGCCGGGAGGGGAGGCGGCGTCGAAGCCGAGACCGAAGCTCCTGCCCCACCAAGTCTTGGGGCTCAGCTACTACCTGGAGCGCGTGTATCCGGGAGACAAGGTCCGGCGATTCCTGGAGATCTTCGCGGCGGTTCTCCAGCACAGCAACTACGGACCCCTCGTGGACACGTACTCCAGGGTGGGGGCGAAATGCGGAAACTGCGCGTGCGCCTGCCAGATCTACCTTCACACGAAGGACCCAAAGGACGTCCCGTGCTACCGGTCCAACCTCCTTCTGGAGGTCTACCGAAGGCATTTCACCCTGCGGGGGATCCTCGGGAGCAAGCTCAGGGGGAACGGATACCTTACGGAGGAGAAGATCCGTGAGTTGGCCGAATCGGTCTACCACTGCACGGGATGCCGCCGGTGTTCCTTCGAGTGCCCCATGGGCATCGATCACGGCCTTCTCACCCACCTGAGCCGCTACATCCTGAGCGAAATGGACATCGCCCCCAAGGCTCTGGTGGTGGCCACGCGCGAACAGCTCGAGGGTAAGACGGGAAACACGTCCGCCATCCCGGTCCCGGCCCTCCTGGACACCCTCGAATTCCTCGAGGACGACATCCGGGACGAAAAGGGCGTGGACGTGAAGTTTCCCGTGGACCAGCCGGGGCGCGATTTCGTGTTTTTCCCCGCCGTGAGTGATTACCTCCTCGAAGCCGAGACCCTGAAGGGAATCGCACTCACCTTCCACGCCGCGGGGGAGACGGATCGCTGGACCATTGGGACCGGCTACTACGACGGGATCAACTACGGGCTCTTCTACAGCGACTGGTGCGCCGAGCG
>JBFLVU010000051.1:0-14008 GCA_040758175.1 Acidobacteriota bacterium
CCCACGGATCGAAGCCTTCGACCTGGTCGACGGCAGGATCTGGGAGAGAGTCTGGACCTCGCCTCCGTTGGAGGC
Source organism: Acidobacteriota bacterium (assembly GCA_040758175.1). Lineage (GTDB taxonomy): Bacteria > Acidobacteriota > UBA4820 > UBA4820 > DSQY01 > JBFLVU01. Next base: position 76 of record JBFLVU010000051.1, read on the forward strand.
CGTCCCCACCTGCCTGTGCGCCTTCCGCCGGGATGGCACCACCCGGGTCCTGGCGGGGATCGCCCGGGACGGCCGGGGATTCGTCCTCTCCTTTACCCTTCCCGCCCCGCCCCCTTAGCAGAGCCAAAGCCGGACGGCGTGTGGGGCATTTGGCCCTTTCAACCCATGGGGCCCCGCGCGCGGTTTTTGACCCTAGGCCGCCGCGGACTATATTGGACACCTTCTTCGAGGCCGCATTCCGGCCGGAGAGGCACACGACGGTGGACGAATCGCGCGTAGCCCGCATGGGGCAGGTTCTAAAGGTCCGTCCGGCGGGCGAAACGTTCGCCCAGGTCTTTTCGCGTCGGGTCACGATCCTGTGCGGCCACTTCGGCAGCGGGAAAACGGAGATTACCCTGTCCGCCGCCATGGACCTGGCGGGAGCTGGGGTTCCCGTGTCTCTCCTCGACCTGGACGTGGTGAAGCCGTATCTGCGGTCAAGGTCCGCTCGGGACATCCTCTCCGCCGCGAACGTGGAGTTGGTGGCTCCCATGGGGGAGTACTTCTCCTCCGATCTGCCGATCGTCCTGCCCCAGGTCCGGACGCGTCTTCAGGACCCGACCCGCCGGGTTTTCATCGACGCGGGGGGAGACGACACGGGGGTCCGGGCGTTGGCCTCCGTGAGCGACGCCGTTCCGGAGTCGGAAACGGACCTCCTTCTCGTTCTCAACTTTCGCAGGCCCTTCACCCCCGATGTGAGCTCGGCCGTGTCCATGGCCCGCGAGATCGAGGCGACGTCCCGGGTAAGGACGACGGGGCTTCTCTCCAACACCCACCTCATGGGCGAATCCACGGCGGAGGTGATCCTGGACGGACTGAGCCTGGCCCGGGAGGTCGGCAGGAGCCTCTCCTTGGAGGTCCGGGCCGTGGCCGCGCCCCTGGAGCTGGCGGAGGAAGTGGAGAAGGGAAACCCGGGCTGTCCGGTGCTTCCCGTAAGAAGATTCGTGAAGCCGCCCTTCGAATCCGACCGCGCCCAGAGGACCGTCGGGCCGCTCTTCGTGGTGGGCTGACGAGGTCCCGGCGCCGGCCGGTGCCAGACAGAGCAGGCCGCGGCAGACCCGCTCCGCGGCAGGTTGATAAGGAGTCCCGCGTGCCCCAAATCGTGATCAACCCCGAACGCTGCAAGGGGTGCGAACTCTGCGTGCAGGCCTGCCCCCAGAAGATTCTCGGAATGGCCCGGGACATCAACTCCAAGGGCTATTTCTACGCGAGGATGCAGGAGCAGAAGCGATGCATCGGGTGCCGCCTCTGCTGCATCACCTGCCCCGACGTGGCCATCGAGATGCACGTCCACGGAACCCTGTACCACTACTTCGCCTATTGACCCCGATCCCGCGCTGGTAATCGGAAAGGAACGGCGAAAGATGATTCGACGACGCACGAAAAAGATCGCCTTCACCCGCCAAGGGATTGGGGAGCGCTCGAGCCGGAGGCGAGAGGGCGCCAAGGGCGGGGGGAGACTCCACGGGCTTGGCCCGTGGAGCGGGGAGGGAACGGCCCCTACCCGTCGAGGAGACAACTTGTATTCCGCGGTGTACGCAGGCGCCTCTCCCAAGGAAGAGCCGTTTGATCGCGGACTCTGCGACTGAAGGAGCGCGGCCATGGCCAAGAAACTGATGAAGGGCTCGGAGGCCATCGGCGAGGCCGCCATCCAGGCGGGATGCCGGCTGTTCTTCGGCTACCCCATCACACCCCAGAATGAGATCCCCGAGTACATGTCCCACCGCCTACCCCAGGTGGGCGGCACCTTTGTGCAGGCGGAGAGCGAAGTGGCGGCCTCCAACATGCTGTACGGAGCGGCGGGAAGCGGGGAGCGGGTGTTCACCTCCTCGAGCTCCCCGGGGATCTCCCTCATGCAAGAAGCCATCTCCTACCTCGCCGGAAGCGAGCTTCCCTGCGTCGTCGTGAACATCATGCGCGCCGGCCCAGGGCTGGGAGGCATCCTCCCGAGCCAGTCGGACTACTTCCAGGCCACGAAGGGAGGCGGCCACGGCGACTACCGGCTCCTGGTGCTGGCGCCCTGGTCGGTCCAGGAGGCCGCGGACCTGGTCCAGGACGCCTTCGACCTGGCGGATTACTACAGGAATCCGGTCCTCGTGCTCGGAGACGGCCTCATCGGCCAGATGATGGAGCCCGTGGAATTTCGGACCGGACGGGTGCCCTGCAAGCCCCTCCCCCCCAAGGACTGGGCGGCCACCGGTTGCAAGGGCGGCAGGGCCACCAACATCATCAACTCCCTCTTCCTGGATCCCCAGGTTCTCGAGCACCACAATCAGAAGCTCCAAGCGAAGTACGCGGCCATGGTCCGCGATGAGGTCCGCTGTGTCGAATACGGCACCGAGGCGGACTACGACGTCCTCGTGGTGGCCTACGGGACCGTGGCGAGGGTCTGCTCCACGGCCATCGAGGATTTGGGCGCGGAAGGCGTGAAGGCCGCCATGGTCCGCCCCGTAACCCTTTTCCCCTTCCCCTACGAACAGGTCCGCCGCGCCGCCCAGAAGGCCAAGGCCGTGCTCGTCGTGGAGCTCTCCACCGGCCAGATGGTGGAGGACGTGCAGCTCGCCCTCCTGGGAACGCGGCCCGTTCACTTCTTCGGGCGCCAGGGCGGGATGCTCGCCACGCCCGAGGAGGTGGCCGAACAGATCCGGGCCATCGCCGCCGGCCGGTCCGGGGAGGTGGCCCATGGCTGAGACCGTCTTCCGGCGACCCGAAGCCCTCGCGGACGTGACGACCCACTACTGCCCCGGGTGCACCCACGGCGTCATCCACCGGCTCGTGGGGGAAGTCATCGACGAGTTGGGCCTGCGGGAACGGACCGTGGGCATCGCACCCGTGGGATGCTCCGTGCTCGCCTACAACTACTTCGCCACGGACTTCCACGAGGCCTCCCACGGCCGGGCGCCGGCGGTGGCCACGGGCGTAAAGCGGGCCCGCCCCGACCTCATCGTCTTCTCCTACCAGGGGGACGGCGACCTAGCCTCCATCGGGATGGCCGAAATCATCCACTGCGCCAACCGGGGCGAGAAGGTCACGGTGGTTTTCGTGAACAACGCGATCTACGGCATGACGGGCGGACAGATGGCCCCCACGACCATGCCCGGCCAGGTGGCCACCACGTGCCCCCTGGGCCGGGACGTGAACCTGGCGGGATGGCCCATTCGCGTGGCGGAGCTCGTCAGCACGCTGAAGACGCCGGCCTACGTGGCGAGGGCCTCCGTCCACTCGCCCCTCCACGCGGTGGCGGCCAAGGAGATGCTCCGTACGGCTTTCCGGTACCAGAAGGAGAACGTCTGCTTCTCCCTCGTGGAGATCCTTTCCACGTGCCCCACGAACTGGGGGATCCCTCCCGCGGAGTCGACGGCCTGGCTGGAAAAGAACATGCTTCCCTACTACCCGCTCGGGACCTTCAAGACCCCCGGCGGCGAGGACCGGGCGCCCGGCCCGCTCGGACGGGGAAGGCGGGGGAGCGGCCATGCAGAATGACGTGATCATGGCGGGCTTCGGCGGACAAGGCATCCTGCTCATCGGAAAGATGCTGGCCTACGCCGGGATGCACCAGGGCAAGGAAGTGTCCTGGCTTCCCTCCTACGGGCCCGAGATGCGCGGGGGTACGTGCAACTGCACGGTGGTCATCTCGGACCGCCCCGTGGGCTCTCCCGTCATCCAATCTCCGCGGGCCGTCCTGGCCATGAACCTGCCGTCCCTGGAGAAGTTCGAGCCGATGCTCCGGCCGGGAGGGCTCCTGCTGGTCAACTCGTCGCTGATCAACCGGGAGCCGTCGAGGAACGACGTCCGCGTTCTCAAGGTCCCCGCCAACGACGTGGCCAACGAGCTCAAGAACCCCAAGGGGGCCAACATGGTCGCCCTGGGCGCTTACATCGGCGCCACCGACGCGGTGGCCCTCGAGGAACTCGAGTCCCTGATCCGGGATACCTTCGCCAGCAAGCCCAAGGTCATCGAGGCCAACCTGGTGGCGCTGAAGAGGGGGTACGACCTCGGCGCGGAGATGAAGGAAGGAAAGCCATGAGCCAGACATCCTGCCAGGACCTCCACCCGGTGGAGGAGATCCTGGAGAGGTATCCGAGGGAAGAGGCCTCCCTCATCCAGGTTCTCCAGGACGTGCACCGCGCTTACAACTACCTGCCCTGCGACGTGCTTTTCAAGGTGGCGGAGGTCCTGGACGTGCCCCTGGCCAAGGTCTTTTCCGTGTCCACCTTTTACAAGGCCTTCTCCCTCAAGCCCCAGGGGAGGACCCTCATCAAGGTGTGCACGGGCACGGCCTGCCACATCCGGGGCGCCGGCCAGCTCGTGGAGGAGGTCCAGCGCCTGCTTTCCATCGGCCCGGACGAAACGACGCCCGACATGGGGTTCACGCTGAAAACCGTGAACTGCGTGGGGGCCTGCGCCATGGCTCCGGTCCTTATCGTCGGAGAAAAGTACCACGGGAACGCCAAACCGGCGAAGATGCCCAAGCTCCTGGGCCAGGAGGGCAAGTCCCATGCGCATTGACTCCAGGGCCCGGTTCGAGGAGGCCGTCGCGGCGTGCCGCCGGGCGGCCGATGGGCGGAAGATCGAGGTGCTCGTCTGCTGCGGAACGGGCTGCCTGGCCAACGGGAGCCAGGGCGTGGCGGAGGCCTTCCAGAGAGAGGCCGAGTCCCGCGGGATCCCCGCCTCCGTGGGCCTGTTCACCAAGAAGACGGGCTGCCACGGTTTCTGCGAGAGGGGCCCGCTGGTGGTCATCCAGCCCGAGGGAATCCTCTACACGAAGGTCAAGCCGGAGCACGCGGGCGAAATCCTCGACAAGGCGACGGGAGGCGGGGGGACCTTGTCCAAGCTCCTCTACAAGGACCCGGTCACCAAGAAGGCCGTCGAGAAATACGGCGACGTCCCCTTCTACAAGAACCAGACGCGGGTCGCCATGCGGAACATCGGGAAGGTGGACCCGGCCGACCTCGACGACGCGCTGGCCCACGGGGCCTACGCCGGTCTCACCCGCGCCCTCTTCGACCTGACTCCGGAGAGGGTCATCGAAGAGGTCGAGCGCTCCGGCCTGCGGGGCCGCGGGGGCGCCGGCTTCCAGACGGCGCGCAAGTGGAAGGCCGCCCGCAAGGCGAAGGGGGAGAGGAAGTTCGTCCTCTGCAACGGCGACGAGGGCGACCCCGGAGCCTTCAAGGACCGCTCCATCATGGAGGGCGACCCCCATTCGGTACTCGAGGGCATGGTCATCGGCGCCTTCGCCATCGGCGCTCACGAGGGGTACATCTACGTCCGCGACGAGTACCCGCTGGCCGTCGTCCACCTCACGCTGGCCATCGAGCAGGCCCGGCGGCGAGGGCTTCTAGGGGAGAACATCCTCGGGACCGGGTTCGATTTCGACGTGAGGATCTCCCGCGGCGGCGGCGCCTTCGTCTGCGGAGAGTCCTCCGCCCTCATGCGCTCCATCGAGGGCAAGACGGGCGAGCCCCGGCAGAAATACGTCCACGCCACGGACCGGGGCGTCTTCGACTGCCCCACGGTCCTCAACAACGTGGAGACCTGGGCCGACGTGGGGGCCATCCTCCACAAGGGGGGCGACTGGTTCGCCTCCATGGGCACGGCCAAGTCAAAAGGGACCAAGGCCTTTTCCCTCGTGGGCAAGGTCAAGAATACGGGGCTCATCGAACTGCCCATGGGCACGACCCTTCGCCACATCATCTACGACATCGGAGGCGGGATCCTGGGGGACCGTCCCTTCAAGGCGGTCCAGACGGGCGGTCCCTCGGGAGGGTGCCTTCCCGAGTCCCACCTCGACTACCCGGTGGACTACGAGAAGCTCACCGAGGCGGGCTCCATGATGGGCTCCGGCGGCATGATCGTCATGGACGACCGGACGTGCATGGTGGATGTGGCCCGCTATTTCCTTTCCTTCCTCATGGAGGAGTCCTGCGGAAAGTGCGTCCCCTGCCGGGAGGGCCTCAAGCAGATGAAGGCCATCTTCGACGGCCTCGTCGCCGGCCGCGGCGTTCCCGGGGACATCGGGCGCATCGAGCGGCTGTCGGAGGGGATGCAGCTCGGCAGCCTTTGCGAACTCGGCAAATCCGCCCCCAACCCCGTCCTCTCGACCCTGCGGTACTTCCGCGACGAATACCTGGCCCACGCGGAGCACAAGGCCTGCCCGGCCGGAATCTGCCGTGACCTCACGGCCTACGAAATCGTCGCCGAGGCCTGCAACGGCTGCGGCTCCTGCGCGCGGGCCTGCCCGGCCGACGCCATCACGGGCGAGAAGAAGGCCCTCCACGTCATTCACCAAGGCAAGTGCATCTCCTGCGGCGCTTGCTACACGGTCTGCCCCACCGACGCCGTGAGGTTCTTCCCCAAACGAGAGCTCGCCGCGGCTTCTGGGACAGGAGGCGCCCCATGATCACGATCACCGTCAACGGCAAGAACGTGAAGGTCCCCGAGGGGACCCGCCTCCTGGACGCCATCCGTTCCGCCGGTTTCGAAGTCCCCACGCTCTGCGACCACCCGGCCCTGGAGCCCTGGGGCGGGTGCCGGATGTGCCTCGTGGACGTAACGAGGAAGGAGTGGGACGGCTGGTGCAAGATGGTCGTATCGTGCATGTTCCCCGCGGAGGACGGCCTCCTCGTCCTCACGGACACGGAGCGCGTGCGGTCCACGCGGAGGGTCGTCATCGACCTGCTTCTGGCCCGCTGTCCGGACACGCCCCTCGTCCAGCAGGTGGCCGCAAGACACGGCCTGGAGCAAACGACCTACGAGCCCAACCCGGCCCCCACGGACTGCATCCTCTGCGGCCTCTGCACGCGGGTCTGCGACCACATCGGCGTGTCGGCCATCTCGTCCGTGAATCGGGGGGCGGGACGGGAGATCGCCCCGCCCTTGCACGAGGCCCCGCCCGACTGCATCGGCTGCCTCGCCTGCGCGGAAATCTGCCCGACCTCTTGCATCCCCTACGAAACTTCGGACGCCAAGAGGACCATCTGGGGCAAGGAATTCGAGATGGTCCGCTGCGCCCGGTGCGGCCGGGCCCACGTCACGCGCGACGAGGCCGCCCACTTTTCGGGGCGGACGGGCGTCCCCTCCACGTACTTCGACCTTTGCGACGCGTGCAAGCGGACCGACATGGCGCGGCAGTTCGTCAAGCTTTCCGAGGGAGCCGGCACGGCGCCCTGACGCCGCGGGCCAAAGGAGCCATCCATGGACAGGATCTACCGGGTCGTCATCGAAAGGTGCATCGCCTGCGGCAAGTGCGAGCTGGCCTGCGCCTTCGCCCACGGAAGCGAGGGCAGGCCGAGCAAGACCCGAATCAACATCTTCAAGCGGGGCCCCGAGCTGGGGACCCCCGTCGTCTGTTTCCAGTGCCACGACGCGGCCTGCGCCGCCGTGTGCCCCACCGAGGCCCTCGTCCGAAACGGCCGGACCGGCGCCATCGAAATGGCAAGGGACCGCTGCATCTCCTGCCGCATGTGCGTGGCCGCCTGCCCTTTCGGGAACATGCTCTGGGACGAAACCTACCACTGCGTCCAGAAGTGCGACCTGTGCGGCGGGGATCCCAAGTGCGTCCCTTTCTGTCCCACCCACGCCCTGGAGTACGTGCCGGCGGATCGCGCGGCCGAGAAACCCGAGCCCTTCGCGTGGACGGGCGACCTCGCGCCCTGACCGTGGCGCCCGCCGGAGCCCGGGGAATGAGGACGCGCCGGGAAGGAGCCTGAGATGACCGAACCGAAGGATGTGATCCGGGAGGTCCTGAGAAAGGCCTACCAGATCGAAGTGGACGGATACACCTTTTACAGCATGACGGCGGACCGGGCCACCAAGCCGGCCGTTCAGGAACTTTTCGAAAAGCTGGCCCACGACGAGGTTCAGCACAAGGCCTACCTCAAGGGCATCATGGGGCGGTACGAGGAAAAGGGGACCTCCGCCTTCGCCCTGGAGCGGAGGACACCCGATCTGAAGGCCTTTACGGACTCGATCTTCTCGGACAAATTCCGCGAGCAGGCCCGGGGGGCGGATTTCGAGATGGGGGTCCTTTCCGTGGGAATGACCCTCGAGTCCAGGGCCATCGCCTACTTCAGCGACGCGGCCCGCGGCGCAACCGAATCGGAAGTCAGGGATTTCTACCAGTTTCTGGCGGACTGGGAGAAGCAGCACCTCGACGCCCTGCAGACGCTCTACAACGGGATCCGCTCGGACTTCTGGTCCGAGAGCGGCTTCGCCCCCTTCTGAGGCGGGTCGCGACCCTCCAGAAGCCTCCTGGGCACAGGCTTTTCCGCCCGGCGCACTCGGCCTCCCGGCGGCCCCCCGCGGCCCGCGGGACGGGACCGGGCGCCGCCCGCCTTCCGGTTTCCCGGCCCCCCCGGTTCCGCCCCCACCCCCCCGGGGTCATTCCCTTGACTTTGCAGCATGCTGCAAACTACACTTCAAGTGGTACACTACGTTTTCCAAAGGGGGCCGGGGAGCGATATGGCCGAACGCTTGGGTGAGATGCTTCTCAAGGCGGGACTCATCTCGCAGCAGCAGCTGCAGGAGGCCCTGGCCCTCCAGAAAAGCAACGGCGGCAAGCTCGGCTACAACCTCGTGCGCCTCGGCCACGTCAAGGAGGAGGACATCACATCCCTCCTCTCGGAGCAGTACGGAGTGCCGGCCATCCATCTCGAACATTTCGAGATCGACGAGTCGGTCCTCAAGCACATCCCCTCGGACGTGGCCCAGAAGTACCTCGTGATCCCCATCGAGCGCACGGGGGCCACCCTGACGGTGGCCATGGCCGACCCTTCCAACGTCTTCGCCCTGGACGACATCCGGTTCATCACGGGCTATCAGGTGGAGCCCGTGGTGGCCTCCGAGGCCTCCATCCGGGAGGCCATCGCCAAGTACTACGGCTCCACGCACGACATCCAGCTCAAGGCGATCATGGACGAGATCCAGAAGGAGGAGGTGGCGGACCTCGAAGTCGAGGAGGAGGACAGCGAGATTTCCGCCGAGGACCTCGAGGCGGCCAGCCAGGACGCGCCCGTGGTCAAACTCTGCAACGTCGTCATGACGGACGCCGTCCGCCGGGGGGCCAGCGACATTCACATCGAGCCCTACGAGAAGGACTTCCGGGTCCGGTTCCGCATCGACGGGGTCCTCTACGAGATCCTCCGCCCGCCCATGAAGCTCAAGGAGGCCATCGCCTCCCGCATCAAGATCCTGGCCAAGCTGGACATCGCAGAGAAACGCCTCCCCCAGGACGGGCGCATCAAGATGCGGATGAAGATCGACAACAAGAGCAAGGAGATCGACTACCGGGTCTCTACGGTGCCCACCCTGTACGGCGAGAAGATCGTCATGCGGCTTCTCGACAAGGAGGGCCTCAAGCTCGACATGACCCAGCTCGGCTTCGAGGAGGAGAGCCTCAAGAAGTTCGAGCGGGCCATCCTGAAGCCCTACGGCATGGTGCTGGTCACGGGGCCCACCGGCTCGGGCAAGACCAACACCCTCTACTCCGCCGTGGGCCGCTTGAACACGCCCGAGACCAACATCATGACCGCCGAGGACCCCGTGGAGTTCAATATCCAGGGGTGCAACCAAGTGCAGATGAAGGAGGGCATCGGCCTCAACTTCGCCTCGGCCCTGAGGGCCTTTCTCCGGCAGGACCCCAACGTCATCCTGGTGGGAGAGATCCGCGACTTCGAGACGGCCGAAATCGGCGTCAAGGCCGCCCTCACCGGCCACATGGTCCTCTCCACCCTCCACACCAACGACGCCCCCTCCACCATCAGCCGGCTCATGAACATGGGCATCGAGCCCTTCCTGGTGGCCACCTCCGTTCACCTCATCCAGGCCCAGCGCCTCATCCGGCGCATCTGCAGGGACTGCAAGGAGGAGATGCAGCTGCCCCGAAAGGCCCTGCTGGACCTCGGCTACACGGAGGAGGAGGCGGAGACGACGAAGGTGTACAAGGGGAGGGGCTGCCCCACCTGCAACAACAGCGGCTACAAGGGCCGCACCGCCCTCATGGAGGTCATGGAGATGAGCGACCAGCTCCGCGAGATGGTCCTCATGGGGGCCAACGCCGTGGAGCTCAAGCGCCAGTCCCTCGAGGAGGGCATGATCACGCTCCGGCGGTCCGGCCTCATCAAGATCTCGAAGGGAGTCACGACCATCGACGAGGTGGTCCGGGAAACCGTTTTGTAGCGGAGGACGCCCATGAGCGTGTCCATCCACCAGCTCCTGAAATTCCTCGTGGAGAACGGGGGCTCGGACCTCCACGTGACCGTCAACTCCCCGCCCCAAGTGCGCATCCACGGGAAGCTTCAGCCCATCGAGGGCATCAAGCCGCTCAGCGCCGCCGAGACCAAGCAGCTCTGCTACTCCATCCTCACGGACCAGCAGAAGCACAAGTTCGAGGAGAACCTGGAGCTGGACCTCTCCTTCGGGATCAAGGGCCTCAGCCGCTTCCGCGGAAACATCTTCAGCCAGCGCGGAGCGGTGGCCGGCGCCTTCCGGACCATCCCCTACGAGATCCGTGGCTTCCAGGAGCTCGGCCTGCCCTCCGTGGTCGAGCGGATGGCGGAGAAGCCGCGGGGGCTCATCCTGGTGACGGGGCCCACGGGCTCGGGCAAATCCACCACCCTGGCCGCCATGCTCGACAAGGTCAACCGCGAGCGGCACGAGCACATCGTCACCATCGAAGACCCTGTGGAGTACCTCCACCCCCACAAGGCCTGCGTGGTGAACCAGCGGGAGATCGGCGCCGACACGTACTCCTTCAAGAACGCGCTCAAGAGCATCCTCCGCCAGGACCCCGACGTGGTCCTGATCGGCGAGATGCGGGACCTGGAGACCATCGAGGCGGCCCTGAGGATCGCCGAGACGGGGCACCTCACCTTCGCCACCCTCCACACAAACTCGACGGTGGAGACCATCAACCGCATCGTGGACGTCTTCCCGAGCCACCAGCAGTCCCAGGTTCGCACCCAGCTCTCCTTCGTCCTCCAGGGGATCCTGTGCCAGTCCCTCCTGCCCACGCGCGACGGGAAGGGCCGGTGCCTGACGGTGGAGATCATGGTGCCCAACGCGGCCATCCGGAACCTCATCCGGGAGGACAAGATCCACCAGATCTACTCCATCATGCAGACCGGCCAGACCGGAAGCGGGATGCAGACCTTCAACCAGTCCCTCGCGGACCTCTACCTGCGGGGGAAGCTCGACCTGGAAACCGCCTTGTCCAGGTCGTCCATGCCCGACGAACTGCAAGAGCTCATCAATCGGAACATGACGCTCCAGAGCCGCCGCGTGGGCCCTCCCGGCCCCGTGGTTCCTCCGAGGGGGGCCGTCCCGGGCCGATAGGTCCGGCCTCGTGAAGGGAGGGTGGCACCATGCCCCAATTCGAGTGGAAAGGGCGCAAGCGGACCGGCGAGACGGTCGAAGGCGTCATGGCGGCCGACAGCAAGGAAGGCGTCATCGCCGCCCTGCGCCGCCAGCAGGTCATCGCCACCCGCGTGAAGGAGAAGGGCAAGGAGCTGGCCCTTCCCAAGTTCGGCGGTGGCGTCAAGACCAAGGAACTGGCCATCTTCACGAGGCAGTTCTCGGTCATGATCGACGCCGGCCTCCCGGTGGTCCAGTGCCTCGAGATCCTGGGCCAGCAGCAGCAGAACCGGGCCTTCCAGAGGGTCCTCTTCGAGATCCGCGAGGACGTGGAGGCGGGCTCCTCCCTGAACGAGGCCTTCAAAAAACACCCCAAGGTCTTCGACAACCTCTACTGCAACCTCGTGGCGGCCGGGGAGGCGGGCGGCATCCTCGACACCATCCTTCAGCGGCTCTCGGTCTACATCGAGAAGGCCGTCAAGCTGAAGGCCGCCGTCAAGTCGGCCCTCATCTATCCGACGGTGGTCGTGACGGTGGCCATCCTGGTGGTCATCGTCATCATGTGGAAGGTCGTGCCCACCTTCGCCAGCCTCTTCGAAGGCCTGGGCGCGAAGCTGCCCATGCCCACCCGGATCGTCATCGCCATCAGCCACTTCCTCGGGCGCTGGGCGTGGCTCATCTTCCTCATGCTCGTGGCCGTCTTCGTCGCCGTCCGGCTCTACTACAAAACCCCGGGCGGGCGGTACCTCATCGACAAGATCCTCCTCAAGCTCCCCGTCTTCGGCATCGTGCTGAAGAAGATCGCCGTGGCCCGCTTCTGCCGCACACTGGCCACCCTCGTCTCCTCCGGCGTTCCCATCCTGGAAGGGCTGGACATCACGGCCAAGACCTCCGGAAACGCCATCGTGGAGGAAGCCATCATGAAGACGCGGAAGGCCGTCGAGGAGGGGAAGACGCTCACCCAACCGCTGGAGGAGTCCAAGCTCTTCCCGGGGATGGTCACCCAGATGATCGGCGTGGGCGAGAGCACGGGCGCGCTGGACGCCATGCTGTCGAAGATCGCGGACTTCTACGAGGACGAGGTGGACGAGGCGGTGACGAACCTCATGTCCCTGCTTGAGCCCATCATCATCGTCTTCCTCGGCGTGACCATCGGCGGCATCGTCATCGCCATGTACATGCCCCTCTTCACCCTCATCCAGCAGATCCAGTGAGGATGGACACAGGGAACCAGGGAAGCAGAGAATCCGGGAAGAAGAACGAGGGCGCCCTGCGGCGCCCTCGCTTTTTCCCCGCCCCCTGAGTCGGGGGGCATCGAGGGACCCGGGATGGAGCCCTTGGAGCACCAAGCCGTCCGGCTGATGGTGTACCGGATGGTCGTGGTCTTCACCTTTTTCCTCAGCGCGCTCGCCGTGCAGGCCTTCGTGGGCGGCGAGTCCTTCCTGCGCCCCTTCTATTACCTCATCGCCTTCATCCTCGCCCTGAACCTCCTCCACCTGATCCTCTTCCTCACGGTTCGCCCGCTCCGAGCAAGGCCCCTCTTCCTCTACCTGCAAATACTCGGGGACATCCTCGGCGTGACCCTGCTGTGCTTTCTCACAGGCGGGTTCGCGAGCCTCTTCACCTTCCTGTACCAGATCCTCATCGTCGTGGGGGGATACCTTCTCAAGCGAAGGGGGGCCTTCGTGGTGGCCTCCCTCGACGCGCTGCTTTTCGGGCTTCTCTGCGTCTCCCTCCTCTACGGGTGGATCGATCCTTCCAAGATGGGCGTCGAGTTCCCCTTCGACGTCCCCACGGCCGAGTCCGCCTTTCACGCCCTCGTGGCCCACTACGTGGGCTTCTACCTCGTGGCCGCGCTGATGGGGCTGGTGTCGGGACGCTTCGAGACGGCGCGCCGCGCCCTGGGCGAAGCCGAGCTGGACTTGAGGCGGGCGAGGATGTTCACGGAGCAGCTCGTCTCCTCCCTGACCTGGGGCGTGATCACGACGGACGCGAAGGGGACGGTCACCTTCTCCAACCCGGCCGGGATGCGGCTGCTCGGCGAGACCCTTCCCGCCGGCTGGGCCCTGGTCGACCGCCTCCGGGACGTGGGATACGAAGGTCCGTCGCCCTTTCCGGAGGACGGATTCGGCGAGCGGGAGGTGGAGGTCGCCCTTCCCGAGGGCCGCCATCTGGGGCTCGTCGTGGCCCCCCTCCGCTCGGGCGCTTCCCCTGTGGGGTTCCTCGTCCTCGTGAGGGACCAGACGGAGGTGGTAGGCCTTCGGGAGGAGTTGGCCCTCAAGGACCGGCTCCTGGCGGTGGGGGCCATGGCGGCGGACATCGCCCACGAGATCAAGAACCCCCTGGGGAGCATCTCGGGGGCCGCCCAGATGCTCGCCAAACGGCACGCCGCGGGGAGCCAGGAGGGGGACCTTTTCAAGATCATCGAGGAGGAGAGCCGCCGCCTCTCGGAGATTCTGAACAACTTCATGCGCTACGTGAAGCCGCCTCCCCTTCAAAAAGTGACCCTGGACCTGCGCTCCCTGACGGCGGACGTGGTCACGCT
>JBFLVU010000052.1:0-13833 GCA_040758175.1 Acidobacteriota bacterium
GAGGACCTGTCGGCGCGCATCTACTTCTCCGAGCATCTGAGGGGAATCCGCTTGACCTCCGCCGGAGGGCTCTTCGAGATCGAGGCGGGAGAGCGCTGGGACCGGGGCCTGTCCTCTCCGGAACAGGAACCCGTCTTGGATCTTTTGGGAGATCGCGTCCTGGTTTCCCTGCCCCTCTACGTGCACGCCAGGAGGTGGGGACGCGCCGAGCTCCTCATGGACCAACGACGGCTGGCCTCCCTCGTGGGGGAGACGGCGGCCACGTTTCGATGGAGCCTGGGGGCCCTCATCGTTTTGCTGGGGGTCTTCATCGGCGTCCTCCTGGCGGGATGGGCCTTGCTGATCCGGGCCCTTCGCCGGGACGTGGTCCGCCCCGTGTCCGACCTCGCGTCGCGCATGGAAGGCTGGGCCGGGCCGGAGGGGGGAGGTGATATCCCGACGGACTTCGACGAGCCCGCACAGCTCGCGGAAGTCTTCGACCGGATGACCCGCAGGATCCGGGACCAACAGGAGCAGCTCCTGCGGGTTCAGCGCCTGGCGCTCCTGGAGCGGCTGGGCGCCGCCCTCTCGCACGAGATCAACAACGCCCTGAACCCGGCGGTCCTGCGGCTGGATGCGCTGTCCCTCGATGCGAGGGCCCCGAGCCGGGAGGACGCCGAGACCCTGCGGGGATACCTGCGGACCGCCCAGCGGGTCCTCAAGGATTTCGCCTCCGCCACGCGTGGCGCTCCGGGCCCGGACCGTCGAGTGGAACCGGGGGAATGGCTCGGCGCGGCGCTCTCTCTCGTGGAGCCCGCCGCGGAACGAAAGGGAGTGGCCCTCGAGGCCCTGGGGAAGGATGACGGCCCCGCCGTGGTCGGGGACGCCCAATCGTTGGTCCAGATCACCGCCAACCTCCTCTTCAATGCCTTGGATGCGGTGCGGCCCGAAGGCGGGCGCATTTGGGTGCGCCTCGACAGGAATCCCGACGGGGAACCGGTGCTGGCCGTGGAGGACGACGGCCCCGGCTTGGCGGAAGAGGTGCGGGGTCGAGCCTTCGAGCCCTTCGTCACGACGAAGGCCCAGGGCACCGGCCTTGGACTTTACGTGGTGGAGGCCCTCGCGAGGAAAATGGGAGGCCGAGTGGAAATCGGGGACCGGCCGCAGGGCGGGACCATCGTGCGAGTGACCCTCAGGCCCGCGGGCGCGGGGGGAGGAGCCGAGTGAGCGGGACGACCCCGGAGGAGGATCGGCTGGTCCTTTACGTGGTGGACGACGAGCGGGCCACCCTCGAGGAGCTGAGCCGGATCTTGAGACGCCAGGAAGACTTCGAAGTCGTCCCATCGGCCTCGCCCGAGGAGGCCTTGAAGGAGGCCGGGGACCGCCCGCCGGACTTGGCCCTCCTCGACCTCCGCCTCCCCGGGATGAGCGGACTCCAGCTCCTCGAACGCCTTCTGGTGTCCCGGCCCGACCTCATGGCCATCGTCATGACCGGCTACGGGGAGGCGGAAACGGCACGGCGCGCCCGGGAGACGGGCGCCCTGGACTTCGTCGAGAAGCCCCTGGACCTCTCGTACCTGTTGGTCGTCCTTAGGCAACTGGCGCGCGAGTACCGGCTCCGCAGGACGCTTCGCACGTCGGCGGACCTCTTCCGGCGCGTCCTCGACCTCATGCCGGACGGGATCGTCATGACCGACGCGGCAGGGAAGATGCTCTTCGCCAACACGCTCGGACGCGCCCTGGCCGATGCGGAGGGACCCGAGGAGGGGACGAGGGCCCAGCGGGACGGCCGGATTTACGAACTCCAGCGCCACGCCGCCGGCCAGCGGGTCCTCCTCCACTGGATGGACCTCACGGCGGCCCTGGACCGGGAGCGGCTGGCCGCCCACAAACAGATGGCCCGGTTCCTGGCCCACGAGATCCGCAATCCCCTGACCCCCATGCGCCTCTGGCTCCAGGAACTGGACGCCCTGGATCCGGCGGACCCGCATTTCGCCTCAACGGCGGCCAAGGCGGCCACGGTGCTGAGGGGGCAGGTGGACCGCCTCATGGAGCTCGTGAACCGCTTCCAGACGCTGGGCTCCGATCTCCCCTCCCGGACCGGGGAAGTCGGCCTGATGGCCCTCCTTCATGAAGCGGTCACGACGCTGGAGCCCCTGGCCGCCTCGCGCGGGGTCCGGATCGAGATCCCGCGTGCGCCGGTGCGCACCGTGAAGGCGGACGAGGCCTCCCTTTACCAAATCCTCTTCAACCTCCTGAGAAACGCCGTGGAGGCCTTCTCGGGAGCCTCCGGAACGGTCCGCGTGGAGGTCGAGGAGGAGGAGGGTTGGACCTGCATCCGGGTGGAGGACGACGCCGGGGGCCTTCCTGCGGAGGTGGCGGCGTCGCCTTTCACCCCCTACCTCTCGACGAAGCCCGGCGGAACCGGGCTGGGCCTGGTTCTATGTCGGGACCTGGCCCAGCGCCTGGGAGGGACTCTGGATCTCCACAACCGCCCCGGCAGGGGCCTTGCGGTTACCCTCACCCTCCGGAGCGCCTGAGCCTCCGCCGGGAGGAACGTCGGCGCTCAGGCCGGGAGGGCGTCTCCGATCCAGGACAGAAGGTCCGCAAAGGACGTCACACGCGGATGGTCGGAGCCGGAAAGTCCGTCGGGGTCCCGGAAGGAGAGGGCCTTCCGGGGGTGGTCCATGCAGAGGGTCGAAAAGCCCAAGGCCCGGGCCGCGTCGAGCTCGTGGTTGGCGCCGTCCCCCACGAAGAGGGAGCGGGCGGCGGCGGCCCCGGAACGCTCCAGGGCCTTCTGGAAGATGGCGGGGTCCGGCTTCGTCACGCCCGCCTCGTACGAGAAGACCAGCGGGTCCAAATACTCCCGGAGCTTCAGGGGTCCCACGACGAAGGCCGTGGTGGCCGTGGCGTTGCTGATGAGGCCCAGGCGGAAGCCCCGGGACCGGAGCGCCGCGAGGCATTCGGCCGCCCCTTCGTAGTAGACCACGCTGGCCAGGATGGTCTCCACGTCACGCCTCGCCACCTCCCCCACCGCGGCGCGGTCGAATACGCCCAGCATGGCGAGGGCCTTTGCCGCGCGGTCAAAGGGCGTCTTGATCCGGCCGTTGCTGGCCTCGGCGGAGGTGGATTTCCAGGCCCCCAGGAAGGCCTCGGGGTCCACGCCCGCGGCCTCGGCGGCGGCCCGCTTTCCGCCATAGTAAGCCGCCTCGTCCACGGTGCAGAGGGTGTCGAAGAGGTCGAAGAAGATCCAGGAAAACGAAGCCATCAGAAATGCCGGCGGATGATGTACTCGGGCATCAGCGCGAGGACCTCCCGGTAGGGTCCCTCCGGAAAGTCCCGAAGGTGGCCGCGGGCTTCGTCGGCGTACAACGCGGCGATCCGCTGGGCCTCCTCGAGCATGCCCGATTCCACGACCCGGGCGGCCACCTCGCGGAGGGTCTCCGGGTCGAAGCGGCGGGCCGCCACGACGGCCTCCAGAAAGGCCTTGTCGTCGGGCGTGCCTCGCTCCAGCAAGAGGAGGAGAGGCAGGGTGATCTTGCCCTCCTTCAGGTCGTGCCCCGCGGGCTTGCCGAGGGTCGCCTCGTCGGAGACGAAGTCCAGGCAGTCGTCCACCATCTGAAAGGCGATGCCGAGGTTCAGGCCGAAGGCGGCGAGGGCCTCCCTCACGGCCTGGGGGGCCCCCGAAAGGTAGGCGGGGGTTGCGCAGCACGTGGAGAAGAGGTGGGCGGTCTTCCTCTTGACGATCTCCAGGTTGTCCTCGGGGCGGAGGGTCAGGTCCCACTTCCGGTGGCTTTGGATGAGCTCGCCCTCGATGAGGCTCAGGGTCGTGTCCGAGATGACGGGGATGATGTCGTTCCAGCCGTCCTTGACGGCGAGGTGCATGGCGTTGATGAAGACTCGGTCGCCCATGAGGACGGCCAGCTCGGGGCCCCACCGGGAGGTGAGGGAAGCTCGGCCGCGCCTCAGGAGGGCCTGGTCCACGATGTCGTCGTGGATGAGCGTGGCGGTGTGGATGAACTCCAGGACCGCGGCATAGAGGATGTGCCGCTGTCCCTCATAGCCGATGAGGCGGGAACAGAGGAGAACGAGGATGGGGCGGAGTCGTTTGCCCCGGCTGGCGGCCAGGTAGGCGCCCATTTCGGCCACCGGGGCGTAGGGGGAGCGGAGGTGGGCGGCGATGGTCGCCTCCACCCGCTGGAGGTCTTCCCCCACGAGCGATTGGACCCGCTGGCCGATCCTGGCCAGCTCCGGATTCTTGGCGAGCACCCTCAGCTTCGGCGGACCCATCTCTCTACCTAGCTCATCAGCATACTCCACTTGGCTTTCCCTGCAAAGCGAAGGGGGCGTGGAGATCGAAAGGAGGATCGACAGCCCCTCACGGTCCTTCGAGACGGGGGGCGGTCCCTCGCCTATAATGGCCCCCGGGAGCGCGCGATGCCGCAGATCCGATTCGGAGGACGCTGGACCCCCACCCTGGGGTGGATCGTGGGACTGAACGTGGCGGCCTTCCTCCTCCAGGCGGCCCTCCCCCCCTTCACCGAGATGCTCGGGCTGGTGCCGGGGAGGGTTTGGCCCGGGTACGTTCACACGGTCTTAACCTACGCCTTCCTCCACGGCGGCATGGGCCACCTCTTCTTCAACATGCTCACCCTGTACTTCTTCGCGGGGGACCTGGAGGTTTTCATGGGGACCCGGCGGTTTCTGCTCCTCTACGGAGGCTCCGCCCTAACCGGCGGTTTGGCCGCGGCGCTCTTCCTCAAGGGGCCCGTCCTGGTCATCGGCGCCAGCGGAGCCGTCTACGGCGTCCTCACGGCCTACGCGCTGTACTTTCCGCAAACGGAGGTCCTGCTCTGGTTCGTCCTTCCCGTGAAGATCTGGCTGCTCGTAGTGGCATGGGTAGGGGCGAGCCTGTTCTTCTCGGTCTTCGGATCCGGCGGGGGAATCGCGCACCTGGCACACTTCGGCGGGGCCGTCTTCGCTTTCGCCTACGTGAACCGTGCCTGGAATCCTCACAGGCTTTGGAAGGACTGGATCTACCGATTCCGCCGCCGCCGCTTCCGGCGCCTCCAATGACCCCGGCAACCATCTCCCGCCTCGTCCGCGAACTGGCCCCGCGCTTGATGGGCCGTCCCATCGCCCGCGTGGCGCGGCCGGATGCGTGGAGCCTGGGCCTGGAGTTCAGCGGGGAGGAGACCCTCGGTTTCTGCTGGCACCCGTCCCACCTCGCCACGGGCCTGTGCCGTTGGGCCTGGCCCCGGGGCAGGCCCGAAGACGTCCTCCGGGTTCACTTGACGGGGGCGCGCGTCGAGGACGCGTCGGTCCCGTGTCCCGCGGAACCGATCCTTCGGGTGGCCTTCCGGGGCGGCCTGGTCCGGGCCCTGGTCTGGGAGGGGCTGGGCAGGTCCGGAAACCTGCTTCTCCTGGACGAAGGAGACCGGGTGGTGTGGGCGGGGAGGGTGCTGTCGGGGGAGAGACGCTCGGGCGCGGCCGGGTCCGAATGGACTCCCCCGTTGCCCCGACGGGCGGAGCCGCCGGCAGAAGAAGAGGATGTTTCCGCGCTTTCAGATCGCCTCAAAGAGGGCCTCGTCGAACGGGGCCGGGCGGCCTCTCTCCGCGCCCTCGGTCGGCGGGCGGCGGCCCTGGAACGCCGCCGCCGGGCCATCCTCGAGGATCTGCGCGAAGGGGAGGTTTGGGAGGCCCAGGAGGCCTGGGCGAACGCCCTCATGGCCTCCGGGGACCTCCGGCGGAGGGGCCTTTCCTCGAGACGCGTGACGGACTACGGCACCGATCCTCCCTCGGAGGTGGAAATTCCCCTGGACCCGTCGCGGAGTGTACTAGAAAACGCCGAGGCCCTCTTCCGGAGGGTTCGCAAAGGAAAGGCGAGGCGCCGGGAGGGGGCCGCTAGGTTGCGGATCCTGGAGGAGGAGAGCCGGACCCTGGAGGCGGAAAGGGGGTCGGTGGCGGTTTGCGAGGACCTGAAGCGCCTCTTCCCCGAGGGTGAACGGGTGAGCCGGCGCCCTCCTGCCCAGCGCCGCCGGACGCTTCCCCCGGGGGTGGCCGAAGTGCCCCTGCCGCTCGATTTCGTGGGGTACGCCGGCAAGAGCGCGGCCGGGAACGACACCGTCTCCTTCCGGCTGGGCCGGGGACAGGACTTCTGGTTTCACGCCTCCGACTACCCCGGGTGCCACGTGGTGGTCCGCAATCCCCGGAGGCTGGACGCGCTTCCCTTCCCCGTCGAACAAGCGGCGGCGGCCTATGCCGCGGCGCACAGCGGTGCTCCCGCGGGGGACCGCGTGGCGGTGACCGCGGCCCGGTGCCACCAGCTTCGGAGGGTTCCCGGGGCGCCGGGAAGGGTGATGGTTGCCTCCCCCCGGACCTTGTTCGTTGACCTGCCGCAGGGCCGGTGATAGTCTGATTCAACTTGAGGTTCATGGGGAGGTGCGCATGGGAAAGCGCAGGGTATGGACGGCGTTGGCAGTGGCGGCGTCCCTGGTCGTCGCCGTCGAGGCGGCGGCCGCCGGTGTCTTCATCGTCTCGCGCTCGGGAGTGGAGGCGTACGCCGACGCCAAGTCCGGTTTCATCCAGGTGGCGTACTCGCTCCAGCTTCCTACCTTCAACCCCAAGGCCATCGACCTGCAGGGCACGGCGGCCGACGACGCGGCGCTCCAGACCCTGAAGGGCCAGTCGCCCCAGCTGGTCTACTGCGTGGGGACCTACGCCGCCAAGAAGGTGAGGGAGGCGCTCCCGGACGTCTGGATCATCTACGCCATGGTCTACTACCCCGAGGTGGAAGGGTTCTTCCAGGACCCCAAGATGGTGGGCATCGCCTCCCTCGGCTCCACCAAGGGCCTTTCCACCCTGGTGAAGGCCTTCGGCGCCAAGGGGAAATCCTGCGTGATCCTCCACAGCCCGGCCGTGGGTCCCGCCGTCGGGGGCCTCATCAGCCGGCTTGGGGCGGACGGTTTCGACGCCCAGGGGCGATCCGTGGGCAACGTCGCAGACCTCGCGGCGGTGCTGGGGGAGGTCAAGGAGCAGACGCGGCTGGTCCTGCTCCTTCCGGACCCCCTGACGGCCAACGGCGACGCCCTGCGGTACATCATTTCGACGTGTTTGGAGAACCGCGTCGTGCCGGTGGCCCTGTCGGAGAACCTGGTGGCGAGCGGCGCCCTCTGCGCGTCCTTCTTTGCGCCGGACGCCGTGGGGAACGAGGCGGCCCGTGTGGCTCAGGCCATCCTCAACGGGGTGAACATCCCCACCGACAAGCTGGTCCAGCCGGCCGTGTCCGCCTCCGCCGCCAACAAGAACACGGCCGACGCCCTCCGCCTCAAGGTCCCCGCCGCGCTGCGCATCGAGGTCGTGTATGAATAAGGGCTGGTTGGGGCGCGGCCTCGCCTTCCTGCGGGGGAGCGTCCGGGGACAGATCCTCGCCGTCCTCGTGGGATGCCTGTTCGTGGGGTCCCTCCTTCTGGCTCTCGTGTACTACTTCCACACCCGCAACGTGGCCCTGGGCCAGCTCCGGAACTCCTATTCGAACCTCGGCGCCACGGTATCGGGGCTTTCGGCCTACAACCTGCAGTTCAACAAGAGCGGCCTGAAGGACACGGTGGACCAGCTCGCAAAGGCGGATGCCAGCCTGTACTGGGTGGAATTCGCCGACGAGAAGGGCGCCGTGGTGCAGGCGGGCGGGGCGTTGAAGCAGGCGCCCTACGCTCGGCTGGAGGGGTCACCCGGGTCGGCCCAGTGGGGACGGGTAGGAACGCCGATGGGCTCCGCGCTCCTTCTCCGGGTGCCCGTCCTGGTCGCGGAAACTGCCTCCGCCGGGATCGGGGAGATCGGATTCGAGGCGCCCCAGCCGGCCGCCGGCGAGCACCGCATGCGGCGCCTGGGCGAGCTGAGAATGGTCGTGGGCCTGGAGTCCCTCGGGGCCCTTCGGAAGGGCTTCATCGGCTTCGGAGCCCTGGTGGTCCTCCTCGGCACCGTCGCCGGCACGCTTCTCACCCTGCCCGTGGCGCGGTACATCGTAGCGCCTCTGGACGTCCTTTCGGCGGACGCCCGCAGGATCGCCGGCGGACAGCTGACGGGCTTTCGGGAGGAAATCCGCCGGAGCGACGAATTGGGACAGCTCTCGGCCACCTTCCGCGAAATGGGCGCCAGTCTGGCCGGGATGGTCCGTGAAGCCCGGGACGGGATGCGGAGGGTGGAGGAGGGGGCATCGGTCCAGGCCCGCCAGCTGGCTCTGGCCCTGGACGACGCCAAGGCTCAGGAGAGCGCCACGCGGGAGGCGGGGGCCGAGGTCAAGGCGATCCAGGGGGCCGTTGGGGAGGTTTCCCGGCTCATGGAGGGCCTGTCGGAACTGGCGGAGGAGGTCAGCTCATCGGTCCTCCAGATGGCCGCCAGCATCGACCAGATCGCCGCCAACACCCAGGGGCTCAACGATGCCGTAGGGACGGTGGCCACGACCATGACCCAGAACGTGGCGGCCAACCGGGAGGTGGACGCCTCCACGGAGACCCTCAACCGCTTCGTGGAGGACACCTCGGCCGCCATGACCGAGATGGAGGGCTCGATCCGCCAGATCGAGGAAAACGCTGGGCGGACCCGGAAAGCCACCGAGGCGGTGGCCTCGGAGGCTCAGGCCGGGGCGAAGGCCATGGAAGATTCCCGCTCCAGCGTGGAGCAGCTAAGGTCCTCCTTCGCCTCCACCACAGAGGTCATGAAGCTCCTGGGACGGCGCAGCCAGGAGGTTGGGAACATTCTTGCGGTCATCGACGAGGTCATGGAGCAGACCCACCTGCTGGCCCTCAATGCGGCCATCATCGCGGCCCAGGCGGGGGAGCATGGAAAACCCTTCGCCGTGGTGGCGGGGGAAATCAAGGGGCTCGCCGAGAAGACCTCGGTCTCCACGCGGGAGATCTCGGCCATCATCGATTCGGTCCAGAGGGACGTCCAGCAGGCCGTCCACGCCGTGGAGTCCCAGCGCGCCATCGTGGACGAGACGGTGGCGGTGGCCCGCGAGGGCCTCGGCGTCTTCGCCCGGATCCAGGAAGCGGTAAAACCCTCCCTCCAGATGGTCCAGGAGATCGCCAGGGCCACCTCCGAGCAAACCAAGGGGGCCACGGGCATCGTGCGGTCCACCGAGCGGCTGAGGGACCTCGCCCACCAGCTCCGCCAGGCCACCAAGGAGCAAACCCTCGGGTCGGAGCAGGTCCTGGAGGCCGTCAACCGGATCCGGTCCCTCTCCCTGGAGGTCCGAAGGGCCACCTCCGAGCAGAGCGCCGGCTCCACGCTCATCCGCCAGGCCATGGACCGGCTCACCTCCGCAGTGGCCGACGTCATGGCGCAGAACCAGGTGCAGAGCAATTCGGGCCGGGCCGTGGAGCGAGCCATGGGAAGCCTGTCCGAGAAGAGCCAGGCCATCGCGCGCAGGGTCCAGGAGTCCTCCGATTTGGCCGCCTCCCTCTCCCAGCGTGCCGAGGCTCTGTCGCGCTCCATGAGCCGCTTCCGCATTGAGGAAGGCTGACGTGACGGAAGCCCCGAGCCTCTTCCAGGCCAGGAAGGAAAAGCCCTCGGAAGAGGTCCGGCTGTACCTGGGCATGACGGTCGAATCCCAGTCCTACGCGCTGGCCGTCGAGTCCGTCCGGGAGATCCTGAAGATTCCCCGAATCTACACCCTGCCCAGAGTGCCCGCCTTTCTGAAGGGGGTCATCGACCTGAGGGGGGCCATCCTGCCGGTGGTGGACCTCCGGGAAAGGCTGGGGTACGGGCCCGTAGACCCCAAAAAGGGCCGGGTGGTCGTAGCCGTGATCGGCAACACGCCCGTGGGTTTCCTCGTGGATGCGGTGGTGGAGGTCTTCTCGGCCCCCTCTGGTGAACTCAAGCCGCCCCCTCCCATGATCCGTCAGCAGGACCTGCGCTTCATCGAGGCCATGGTCCGCCAGGAGGAGCGCCTCTACTTGATCCTCCACCTCCCCGTCCTCTTTAGTCCGGAGGAGGTCGCTTCCCTGGAACGCCGGACCTGGTCCAAGGACGCCTGAAACCGAATGGCACCATCCGAACCGCTCGCGCCGAAAATCGAAGGCGCCCTCCTTGGGCCCGGTATCCTACCGGCCGAGGCCGCCGCCCGTCTTCGAGCCTGGGAGGAACGGGGCGTCGGCCGGGCCTTGGTTCATCCCTACCTGCTGGAGGAGTTGGAGGCGGAGTCCCGGCCCGGGGCCCGTCTCTCGGGGGTGGTGGCGTATCCCGAAGGGGGCTCCACCCTATCCACGAAGAGGATGGAACTCCTCGAGTGCCTGCGCCTGGGTGCCCGGGGGGCCCTGGTGGCCCTCACCCCGGGATTTTTGCTGGGCCGCTCGGGAGAGGCCCTGAGGAAGGAAGTCGCGGCCCTGCTTGCCACGGCGCCGGAATTGGAGGTCCGCTTTCTCCTCCCCGCAGCCGTCCTGCCTCCCGACGGCCAGGACCGGTTCTTGCGCCTCCTGCGGGAGCACCCCCCCGCGGGTCTCGTCGTTCCCGAGCGCGCCCTGGGAGCCGCCGGGGCTGCCGAAGGCGCGCGGCGCCTCAAGGCCCGCCTGCCCCGAAAGGTCCGCCTGGAGGTCCTGTGCGATCCCGCCTCCCGGGCCGCGGCGGAGGCCTTTCTCGCCGCGGGGGCCTACTCCCTCACGGTGTTCCGCCCGGAGGTCCTGTTGGAGGCCCCGCCGTGACGCCGCGAGCCCGCAAGGCGCTCCTGTGGGTCTTCACCCTCGTCCTCACGGGGGTCCTTCTGTACTTCTTCCTCCACAAGGCCGACCTCCACAGGGTTCTGGAGGAGTCGCGGCGGGCTTCCCTTCCCCACCTCGGGGCGGCCCTGGCCCTGGAAATCCTGTCGGTCTTTCTGCGGGCTTTCCGTTGGAGGGTCATGCTCGCGGGAGTGCGCGAGCGCTTGCCCATTTCCAGCCTCCTGAAGGCCACGGTTGTCTCCTACACCCTCTCGGGGGCGATGCCAGGGCGCATCGGCGAGATCGGAAAACCGTTTCTCCTGGCCCGTTGGCACGGACTCTCCTTCACCCAGGTCCTGGGTTCCTCGGTCCTGGAGAGGGGGATGGACCTCATCGCCCTCGCCATCCTCTGGTTCGGGTACCTCATTCTCCCGACGGAGGGGTTCGCCCCCGAAGCGGAGGGCCTCCTGACCTACTTCACTCGTCTCTCCTGGGTTCTCGTGGCGGCGGCCGTCCCCGCGGGGCTGTTCCTCCTCTGGCTCATGCCCCGCCGCCGGATTTTCGACCGGATGGCGCGCCGGAGCGAGCGCCTCGGGCGCTACCCCCTGCTCCTCAGGGTTGTGCGGGCCCTCCTGGCCTTCACGGGCGGGCTCTCCACCTTTCGGAAGAAGCGGACGATCCTCTACGTCACCTTCCTCTCCGTGGCCATCTGGCTGTGCATCGCGGGGGCCTGCTGGGCCTTTCTCCAGAGCCTCCATTTGGACCTGCCCCACTCGGCGGGCCTCCTCCTGCTGATGTTCGTCTCCTTCGGGGCGGCCATCCCGACCCCGGGGGGCATCGGGGGGGTTCACAAGGCCATCCAGGTCTGCCTCACGCTCTTCTACGGGGTCTCCGAAGACCTGGCGGTGACCGCGGGCATCGTGGGCCACGCCGTCATGTTCTTCCCCGGCATCCTGTGGGGCCTCCTGTACCTGGCCTTCGGCAGGGTGCGACTGGAGGAGTTGAAGGAGGCCGCCCGGGCCGAGGAGGAGCGGAAGCGCCTGAGGGACGTTCCCACCCCCCCCCTTCCGGGCGAGGGTCCTTGAAGCCGCCGCATCCCTCCGATACACTGCGCGAAAGGAGGCCCCGTGCGCTGTCCCTTTTGCGGCCATTTGGAAGACAAGGTCGTGGATTCCCGGGAGGTTTCGGCGGGCGACAGCATCCGCCGGCGCCGGGAGTGCCTCTCCTGCCACCGCCGCTTCACCACGTACGAGACCATCGAAACCGTTCCCTACCGGGTCGTGAAGAAGGACGAGAGGCGTGAGAAGTTCGACAGGGAAAAGCTCCTCCTCGGGATCCTCAAAGCCTGCGAGAAGAGGCCGGTGGCCACGGCGGCCCTGAACGCCATCGTCGAGGAGATCGAATCCATCCTCCACAACAGTCCCGACCGGGAGATCAGCACGACCCAGATCGGCAACCTCATCATGGAGCGGCTCCGGTTCCTGGACCAGGTGGCTTACGTCCGCTTCGCCTCGGTGTACAGGCAATTCGGGGACATCAGCGAGTTCCTCGAGGAGGTGCGGCACCTCCTGGATACCAAGCGGGAGGGCGGACCCTGATGCGCAAGATGCTCTCGTCCTTCCTGGACGTGGTCCGACTGCAGGCCCAGATGAACCAGCTCTTCGAGGCTCTCCAGTCGATTCAACAGGACGAAAGCCAGGCGGACGTGGGCTTCACGGCCCCCTATGACGTTGTGGAGGGCAAGGACCATCTCCTGGTCTACGTGGACATGCCCGGCATGGCCCCCGAGAGCCTGTCGGTGATGGGGGGAGGGGGAACCCTCGTGATCCAAGGGGAGCGCCCCCGCATCCCGAACCCGGAACTCCAGGCCTACCACCTCCTGGAAAGGGACCGGGGGCCCTTCCGCAAGACGATCCACCTGGACGGGTCCTGGAATACTCACCAGGCCTCGGCCGCGTACGAGAAGGGGGTGCTGTGCGTCCGCCTTCCCCGGGTCTCCGAGCGCCGGGGCCGGATGGCCCGCATCCCCGTGAACTCCTGAGGACCCACCCATGACCAAAGAACCCGCCCCCAGGCCGGCGGCGCCGGACCGCCTCCCCGTTTGGACGGTGGAGGAGAGAGTGGTCTTTCCCTTGGCTCTCTCCACCCTGGCCTTTCCCCTGCCGGCGGGAAAGGCCCTGCTCGAGGAGGCCCATGCGAGCGGCGACTACATGGCCGTCTGCCCAGCGGCCAAGGGAGGCCGCATCTCCACAAAGGCCGTGGGAACCGTCGTTCTGATCCTGCGGCTGGCTCCGAGCGACGCCGCAGGAGTCAACCTCCTCCTCGTTCAAGGAGTCAGCCGGGCGAGGCTGGCCCTGGAGCGACGCCGGGGCGACGTTCGCTACGCCCACGTGGAGCCCCTCCCCGACGCCCTCGACCCGGCCTCGCGGCTCACGGCCACGGCCCAGATGCGGGAGGTCCTGCAACGGCTGGACCAGCTTTCCGGCGGCGGACGGGGCATCCCCCCCGAAACCCGCGAGTTCCTGTCCACCATCGAGGAGCCGGGCCGGCTGGCGGATCTGGTGGCCTCCCAGTTGGACCTTCCCTTCGATCGGGCCAGACGCCTGCTCGAAACCCCCGAGGTCGTGGGGCGGCTGACTCTCCTCCTCTCGGAACTCCGCTCGGAGGTGGAAATCCAGTCCCTCCAAGACAAACTGAACCGCCAGACCCGCGAAGAGATGGACCGGCGTCAGAAGGAGTACTTCCTCCGACAGCAACTGGAGACCATCCAGGCGGAGCTTTCGGGAGCGGACGGGGGCGACTCGGGGGAGGCCGGATACAAGAAGCGCCTGGAATCTCTGGATTTGCCCGCCCCCGTGCGGGAAGTGCTGGAAAAGGAGATCTCCCGCCTCTCGCGCTACGGCCCTTTCTCCGAGGAACTGAGCCATCTGCGAGCGTTCCTGGACCTCGTGTTCGACCTGCCCTGGGGAAAGACCACGGAGGACGTCCTCGATCTCTCCGCCGCACAGAGAAACCTGGACCGGGACCACTACGGCCTCAAGAAGGTCAAGGACCGAATCCTTGAATATATGGCCGTCTGCAAGCTCAAGGGAGGACACACGGGGACCCTGTTCTGCTTCGTGGGGCCGCCCGGAGTGGGGAAGACTTCCCTCGGAAGGGC
>JBFLVU010000053.1:0-13529 GCA_040758175.1 Acidobacteriota bacterium
GAAGTAGTCTCGAATGCGCTCGTCCATGGCCCGCCTCCAGTCGCAAATCCGGAGGCTACCCTCCCTCGCGAACGTTCATCTCGTACAGAATCCGGAGGCCCTCAAGGGTCAGGTTCTCGTTCACGGCATCGATGGAGGGACAGTCCTTCACGATGACCGGGGCGAGCCCGCCCGTGGCCACCACCGTGCGGACGGCCCCGAACTCCTTCTTCATCTTCCGGATGATGCCCTCCACCAGGCCCACGTAGCCCCAATAGAACCCGGACTGCATGGAGGCCACGGTGCTCTTGCCGATGACCTTCTTTGGGCGCGCGATCTCCACCTTGGGGAGCTTGGCCGCCTTTTCAAAGAGGGCCTCCGCCGAGATGGAGAGGCCCGGGGCGATGACGCCCCCGAGGTAGTTCCCCCCGTCCCCGAGCATGTCGAAGGTCGTCGCCGTGCCGAAGTCAACCACGATGGCCGGACACTCGCACGCGGCGTAGGTGGCGACGGCGTTGACGATCCGGTCCGCGCCCACGTCCGTGGGGCTGTCGTAGAGGATGTGGATCCCCGTCTTGATGCCCGGCGCCACGAAGAGGGGATCGCGGTGGAAATAGCGGCGGCTCATCTGCCGGAGGGGGGCGTCGAGGGGCGGCACCACCGAGGAGATGGCGACGCCCGAGACCTCCTCCAGCCGGAGGTCGTTGTGGTGAAAGAGATTCTGCAGCAGGGCTCCCCACTCGTCCTGGGTCCGGTGTCTCGCCGTGGAGAGCCTCCAGGACAGAACGAGTTCGCGTTCCCTGAAGAGCGCCACGTTGCTTTGGGTGTTCCCCACGTCCATCACGAAGATCATGGCCGCCTCCTGAGGCGTTCGACGTCGCCAAAACGCACGCGCCTTTCCTCCCCCGCCACCGCGAGCACCAGCTCTCCGTCGGGTCCGATGCCCAGGAAGGCCCCGACGCCAGTTTCCCCGCCCGCCCGGACCTCCAGCATATCCCCTTCGCGGTGGATCCAGAGGGCGCCCACCCTGTGAAGGAGCCCGCGGGCGCCCTCGAAGCAGGCCTCCAGGAGGGGTTCCATGCGGCCGAGGAGGTGGCCGACCAGGACCTCCAGGGGCGGGGGAGAACCTCCCAGGGACCGGATCGAGGCCGCCCGATCCCGCAGGTCCGCGGGCCAGTCGCTTTCCTCCTGGAGGAGGTTGACGCCCACGCCCAGAACGAGACCCGAGTGCGCTTCGCCCTTCCAGGCCGCCTCCAAGAGGGCGCCCGAGACCTTCCGCCCCGCGACGAGCACGTCGTTGGGCCATTTGAGGGCGGCCTCCAGTCCGCAGAGGTCCCGGAGGGCGAGAACCACGGCGGCGGAGGCCGCCACGGGAAGCAGGGAGAGGGGACCGGCTTGGGCGTCGCGGGGCCAGAGGGAGATGCTCAGGGCGAGGGCCGCTCCGGGCTGGGAAACCCAGGTGCGGCCGTGGCGCCCTCGCCCGCTTCGCTGATCGTCCGTGAAGAAGGCCGCCCCGTGCGCGCCGGGCCCTAACTTGGCCAAGTGGCGCCTCGCCTCGTCGTTTGTCGATTCCACCGTGCCCACGAAAAGGCACGGGCGGCCCAGCCAGCGCGTGGTCAGGCACACGGGCGGGCGGGGACGGGCGCTTGGGCCAGGACCCGAGGGAGGGGAGCCCGGTGCGATCATGGCGCCGGTTCGATCTCCAGGGATAGGTCCACGGCCCGAGCGGAATGGGTCAGGGCGCCCGCCGAGATGAAATCGACTCCCGTTTCGGCCACGGCCCGCAGGCGGCCGGGTCGCATCCCGCCGGAGGCTTCGAGGAGGACGCCGGGCGGGCGGACGCGGGCGGCCTCGGCCAACTCCTCGTCGGACATGTTGTCCAGAAGGATGAGGTCCGCGCCCGCCGCCGCGGCCTCTTGAAGCTGGAGGAGGCTAGTCACCTCCACTTCGACCTTGAGCAGGTGGCCCGCGTTGGCCCTGGCGCGCCGGACCGCTTCGCCGATGGAGCCCACGGCGGCCACGTGGTTGTCCTTGATGAGGATGCCGTCGGAAAGGCCCATGCGATGGTTGGTTCCTCCGCCCGTCCGGACGGCGTACTTCTCCAACGCCCTCATGCCCGGAGTGGTCTTCCGCGTGTCCAGGAGACGGATCGGGGTCCCGGCCACTTCGTCCACGCAGGCGCGGGTGAAGGTCGCAATCCCCGAGATCCGCTGGAGCAGGTTGAGCGCGACCCGCTCCGCCATGAGCAGGGCGGCCAGGGGTCCTTCCACTCTGGCCACCACGGAACCCTCGGGGACGCGAGCGCCCTCCTCCGCGAGGGCCTGGGTTGCGCAGGCCGGATCGGCGAGGCGAAAGGTCCGGAGGGCCGCCGGCAGGCCGCAGACCACGAGCGCTTCCTTGGCCAGCACGGACCCGCGCCCCCGGCCCGAGATGCGGAGGGCCTCGGTGGTGCGGTCCCCGTCGGGAGCGTCCTCCCTCAGCGCCGCGAGGAGGAATGCGTCCAGCGCCTGGTCGCTCAGGCCACAGACCATGCGACCCTCCTCAGGCCCTCGAAGCCGTTCTTATGGAACCAGGAGAGGATCTGTGGCTCGGCGCCCTCGAGCGCGAAGCGAACGGTCTTGTCCTGGGTCCGGATCATGAGGGTCTCCTCCCGTACCTCCGCCCGGACGGACCCGGGGGCCAAGTGAAACGCGGATCGGAGGATCTCGGTCGGGTCGCCGGAGGCCAAGCGCCCGCGGAGGGGGGATGCCACCTCCGCCAGGGAACGAAAGTCCCGTCTCGCCCGCATACCCGCCCTCCCGATCCGTGGGCCGAAGGCCGCCGGGCCTCAGCCCTCTCCGTCCACGAAGGAGTTCCACTCCTTGCAGTTGGGGCAGCGATGGAGGATCTCCAGCGTCTTGTACCCGCAGGAAATGCAGACGAAGGCGTCCATCATCTGCTCGCTCCCGGCGAGGGCCTCGGCCCACTCCTTGACCAGGGAGGGATCGACGGCGCCTCGGCGGCTCAGGTCCCAAAGAGTCTTCTGAACCAGCCGGGAACGGCCGAAATGGCGCACGAGGTGCCGGGTGACGGCCGCGGCGGGCTCCCTCCGCTTGAGGTCGAGGAACTCCTGGAGCTCTTGGAGAAGGGCGCGCTTCTGTCCCTGCTCGTGACCCAGGTGGTGAAGGGTGTCGAGGTAACCGTCCAGGTCCTGGCGCTGGGCGTAGATCTCCCTCAGGAGGAACAGGAGCATGAAGGATTTGTGCGGGGTCTCCTTGAGGGCCTTCTCGACGGTTTTTAAGGCCCGGTCGGCCTTGTTCACCTTGAGGTATAGGCGGGCAAGGAATATGGTGGCCGTCGTGTTCTCCGGATGGAGTCGGAGGGCCCGGTGGAGCTGCCACGCGGCCCTGAGGTGGAGACCCGATTCGGCCAGCCTCTGGGCCTTTTGGGCGAGAAGGAAGGAGAGCGTCCTGGGGTCCTTCTGGTGGCGGACCTTTTGAAGCCGGACGGCGTACTCGTAAGCCTCCGCCCATTCGCCCAGGTCCTCCGAGAGTTTCACGAGAAAGGTCAGGGCGTCGGGGTCCCTCGGATGGAGGGCCAGGGCGTCCCGGAAGGTCTTCACGGCGCGGTCCATGAGGCCCCCGGTCTTGAAGTCCATGCCAAGGGCGTTCAGGGCGAGCACCCGCTCCTCCTCGCTCAGGGAGGCGCGCGTGAGAAGGGATTGGTGGACGCGTATGGCCCGGTCTATCTGCCCCCGCTGCCGATAGAGGTTGCCCAGGGCGAGGTACACCTCGACGGGCTCGGTGGAGACCTCCACGACCTTCGTAAGGTGCCGGATGGAGTTCTCCACGTCCCCCGTCAGCATGGCGTACATGCCTCGGATGTAATGCAGGGACCGGCGGGCGTCCTTCCCGTCTCCCGAGGGCCTCCGGAAAAGGGGGAGCCTGGCGCCCAGAAAGAGCCCCAGGAGAAAGACCAGGATGAAGGTGGCGAGGACCCAATTCGGAATACCGAAGGCCTTCATCACGGGCGGTATTCCTCCTCGACGGTCTTCTCTCCGAGCAGACCGTCGCGGATGGGCAGGTTCCGGAGCTGGTCCACCTCCTGCTCCAGGTCCCGAATGCGCTTTCGCAATTCCCGCGCGCGGAGGAAGTGGTCCACCTGGTCGAGCATGCCCACGAACCAGAAGACCAGGAAGGCCACGACGAGCGGGAAGATGAGGAGGACCGGGAGGGGGACCCTCTGGAATTCGATGACCCCGGGAATGAGGACGAAGACCGTGGATAGTTGGCGGTTGCCCACGCTCAGGGCGAACCAGGCGAGGATCACCAAGGCGATGATGAGCCACTTCAGCGTGCCGAGGAGATTACGCATCCGGCCTGCCCTCCCAGAACATGCGCTCGATCCTGTCCAGCCCCCCTCGGGCATCGAGGAGCAGGTCCACGAACTCCCGGACGGCGCCTCGACCGCCGGGGGCCGACAGGACGACGTCGGCGTGCCGCTTCACCAGGGCGTGCGCGTCGGCCGGGCACGCCGAAACGCCCACCCGCGCCATGACGGGCAGGTCCAGCACCTCGTCGCCCACGTAAGCCGTCTCGGCGGCCGTGCACCCCGCCTCCTCCACCAGCTCCGTGAAGGCCGGCACCTTGTCCATGGCCCCCTGGCGCACGAGGGCCATGCCCAGTTCCCCGGCCCTCCTCGTCACGATGTCCGATGTCTTGCCGGTGATCAGGCCCACTTCAAGGCCCAGCTTGCGGGCCATGTAAATGCCGGCGCCGTCCTTCACGTCGAAGCGTTTCCACTCGTCGCCGCCGTTGGCGAAGTAGAGGCCTCCGTCGGTGAGGACGCCGTCCACGTCGAGGAGGAGAAGCCTCACGCTCCTCAGGCGGTCCTTCAACGGCTGGGGCAGAGAATCCAGACAGGAGAACGTCATGGCTTCGGGCGCTCCGTGCCCGGTCAGAATAGCACGGGGCCCTTCCCGCGTGAAGGGAGGGCCGCACGGTCCTTGCCCCTAAAGGGCGTGGGCATTCCCGTTCCCGAGTCCCCGCTCCTGAGACGGAAATCCCGTGAGGGCGCCGTGGTCACCCCCTTCCAATCGAGAGTTCCGGGGGTCCCACGGGCGGCTCCCGGTCGGGTCAGATGAGTTGAAGTCCCCACAGATCGTGGAGGTGGAGGAGTCCCGCCACGCGTCCCGCATCGTCGGCCACCACGATGGACGTGATCTTTCGGCTCTCCATGATCCCGAGGGCCTCCACTGCCATGGCGTCGGGGGAGATCGTGAGGGGGTTCGCCGTGGCGCATTCCCCCGCCGTCATGGACAGGAACGCCCCGCCGTGCTTCTCGATGAGGCGGCGTACGTCCCCGTCCGTGAGGATTCCCACCAGTCGGCCGCGGCCGTCCGTCACGAGCGTGGCGCCCAGCTTCTTGGAGGAGATCTCGTAGATGGCGTCCTTTACCGCCGAATCGGGCGCCACCCGCGGCACCTCCGCACCCGTGTGCATGAGCTCCCGGACGCGCATGAGGCGCTTCCCCAGTTTTCCCCCCGGGTGGAGGCGGGCGAAGTCCTCGGGCTTGAACCCCCGCCTCTCGATGAGGGCGGCCGCAAGGGCGTCTCCGAGCGCGAGTTGGGCCGTGGTGGAGGCCATGGGGGCGAGCCCCAGCGGGCAGGCCTCCTGGTCCACCGCCACCGTGAGGTGGAGGTCCGCCGCGCGGGCCAAGGTGGACCGGGGACTTTCGGTCACGGCCACGAGAGCCGCGCCGATGCGTTTCACGTAGGGCGCCAGGCGAATCAGCTCCTCCGTCTCCCCGCTGTTGCTCAGCGCGAGGACGAGGTCCGACCCCTTGACCATCCCGAGGTCTCCGTGTAGCGCCTCGGCGGGGTGAAGGAAGAAGGAGGGCGTGCCCGTGCTCGCCAGGGTCGAGCTGATCTTTCGGGCCACCAGACCGCTCTTGCCCATCCCCGTGACGACGACGCGGCCTGGACAAGAAAGAACCCGCTCCACGACTTTCGAGAAGGTGTCGTCCAGGCTGTCTCTCAGCCGGATCAGGGCCTCGGCTTCCAGGGTCAGGACTCTCTTCGCGCCGCTCAGGGTCATGCCGGCCTCCTGGCCAGATCAAAAAACGCCGCGACGTGGCGTGCCAATGCTGGGAACCTCTCCAGTGGCAGGGCGTTGGGTCCGTCGGACAGGGCGCGATCGGGCGCCTCGTGGACTTCGAAGAAGAATCCGTCGGCCCCCGCCGCCGCGGCGGCGCGCGCCAACACGGGCGCGAACTCCCGCTGTCCCGAGGACTTTCCGCCGCCCCCGCCGGGAAGCTGAACGGAGTGGGTCGCGTCGAAGATCACCGGAAACCCGAAGGAGCGCAGGATCGGGATGCTCCGCATGTCCACCACGAGGTTGTTGTAGCCGAAGGAGGCCCCCCGCTCCGTCAGGAGGATTCGGTCGCACCCCGACGAAGTGAGCTTCTCGACGGCGTGGGCCATGTCGTAGGGGGAGAGGAACTGGCCCTTCTTCACGTTGACGACTCTGCCCGTTCGCGCCGCCGCCACCAGGAGGTCCGTCTGGCGGCACAGAAAAGCCGGGATCTGAAGGACGTTCACAACCGCCGCGGCCTCCTCCGCCTGCCATGCCTCGTGGATGTCGGTCAGGACCGGAAGTCCCGTCTCCCGGGCCACCTCCGAGAGGATCCGCAGGCCCTCCGCGGGGCCCGGCCCGCGGAAGGAGGAAAGGGAAGTCCGGTTGGCCTTGTCGTAGGAGGCCTTGAAGACGAGGGGGAGGTCCAGGGTCCGCGACCACGAGGCCAGTTGCAGGGCGACGGCCCTCGCGTGCGCTTCGGACTCGATGACGCACGGACCCGCGATGAAAAAGGGACGACCGCCCCCGGCAGTCACGCCCTCCCCGATATTGATCTGCTGAACTTCGGGCTCCTTCGCCATCTCTCGCTCCATGCCGGGACAGGATAGCAGGAAGGGCGGGAAGTAGGTAGGTGCATGGCCATGGACCAGGGCTGTACCTGGAGCCAGGACACCTTCCAGGAGCAGAAGGCCCAACCTGTCCCCACCAGAGTCGCCGGACCAGAATTCCAGTCCGCGCCCTACCTTGAGGCAAAGGGGTCAGAGGCAAGGGGGTCAGGTCTTGTATTGCCACATTCCTTTCCGATTCCCCCGGCCTTTTTGCGAGGGTCCATTCCTTATCAAACTTCTGACTCGCTACTAGGCGTGCGGTGCGTCGGAGTGGCTGGGCGGATCCTGAGTCAGACCATGGGCCAGCTTCTTCAGGAAGCGATCGTCGGTGCCGCAACAGCCACCAAGGATCTTGAACCCGAAATCCCCGCGCAGTCGGCCCATCTCCCGTACGAGCTCGTCGAAGTCCGTCCGGTGCAGGGTCTCGGACCCGTCCAGTTCCTCCGGGCCCAGGGGCGAGGCGTTGGCCTGAAGGCCCACAAACCTCTGAAGGCGCGGCGACCTCCGGTTGAGGTCACTTTCGAGCGCGAGCCGCAGATTGGCGGGATGGACGCAGTTCGACATGTAGCACAAAGGAGGAGGGAAAGCCCTTTCGTCGATGCGGCCAATGGCCTCCACGATGGCCGTCCCGTCAAGAAGGCGGCCGTCCTTGCGAACCATGAGGCTTAGAATGTACGGGAGCCCCGACTCCGCCATGGCCTCGGCCATGCCCTCGGCCTCCTCCACGGCGGGCATGATGCCGGCGAAGAGGAAATCCGCGCGCGTTTCGGCGAAACGCGCCACCTGGTGCCGGTGAAAGCGGCGTGCCTCGGCCCGGCATAGGGCCCCGTCGGCTGCATAGGCGTCCCCTTGGCAGCCCAGGTGTCCGCCGATGAAGATCTTTCCCGAGAACGGGCCGTTCTCGGCCCGAATGCTCTCCAGGAAGGCCACGCTGTCCGGGATGAGGTTCCGCTCCCGATACGCGGACCGGGCCAGCGTCAGCTTGTTGACGCGCCGGGTCGGGGTCATGACCAGGATCGGCAGCTCGAACCGCCGGGCGATGGCGATGTATTGCCTGTAAAGCCCGCCGAGGCTTCCAGGCGCGTCATAGAGGAGGCCCGCAT
The DNA here is from genome assembly GCA_040758175.1 of Acidobacteriota bacterium. Taxonomy (GTDB): domain Bacteria; phylum Acidobacteriota; class UBA4820; order UBA4820; family DSQY01; genus JBFLVU01. The sequence goes on from JBFLVU010000053.1 coordinate 8,023, forward strand.
GGTTCACGTGGTCATCCAGGCGGGCCCCGCATTCGTGCCGCAGCCGCTCCACGATGGCGGCTTCGGTCAGAAGAACTCGGGAGTCCAGGAATGTCCCCGCAAAGTCCATGCCCGGCATGCTCTTGCTCTCCCGGGCCCTGCGGGTCGAGATCCCTCCCTCAGCGGGTGCCGCCTTCCTCGCGTCCATTCGGCTTTCCAGCCTTGGCGTCCCAGGCGCGTGCGTGGTGCCGGTTCCCCGGATTCTTACTTCTCCCTTCCCCCCTCCGCCTCGGACCGCAGGCGGTTTTCGTAGGCGGCCTTCACGAAGGCCCGGAAGAGGGGATGGGGGTTCAGGGGGCGGGACTTGAACTCGGGGTGAAACTGGCAGCCCAGGAACCAGGGGTGGTCGGCGAGCTCGACGATCTCCACGAACTTCCCGTCGGGAGATAGGCCGGTGAAGGCCATGCCCGCCTTCTGGAGAGGCGCGAGGAAGGCCTTGTTGAACTCGTAGCGGTGCCTGTGGCGCTCCTCGATGCGCAGGTCCCCGTAAGCCTTGTGGGCGAAACTGCCCAAGGTGATGTCGCAGGCGCACTTCCCCAGGCGCATGTTGCCGCCGTAGGAGTCGTCGCCCAGCAGGTCGCGGAGCTTGTAGAAGATGGGCGCCTGGCAGTCGGGGTTGAATTCGGTGGAGTTGGCGTCGGGAAGGCCCGCCTCCGCGCGCGCGAACTCGATGGAGGCGAGTTGCATCCCCAGGCAGATGCCGAAGTAGGGGATCCTGTGGCGGCGGGCGTAACCCGCGGCCTTGATCTTGCCCTCCACGCCCCGCTCGCCGAAGCCTCCGGGGACGAGGATGCCGTGGACGCCGCTGAGCGGCCCGGCCGGTCCCTCGCGCTCGATGTCTTCGGCTTCCACCCACTTCAGGCGAACGCCCAGCTTGTTGGCCACGCCGCCGTGGATGAGGGCTTCCCGAAGGCTCTTGTAGGAATCCTCGTACTGGGTGTACTTGCCCACAATTCCGATGGTCGTTGTGTCTTCGGGATGCTTGAGGGTGTCGAGGAACTCCTCCCACTTCTCCAGGCGCCGCTCGTGGAGCGGCAGGCCGAGGTACTTGAGGAGGATGTAATCGAGGCCCTCCTGGGCGAAGTAGAGGGGCACCTCGTAGACGTGCTCCACGTCCTTGGCGGTGATGACGGCCTCCTCCGCCACGTTGCAGAAGAGGCCGATCTTGGCCTTCATGTCGCGGGGGATCGGGTACTCGGTCCGGCAAAGAAGGATGTCGGGCTGTATCCCGATGGAAAGCAGTTCCTTGACGCTGTGCTGGGTGGGCTTTGTCTTGAGCTCGTGGCTGGCACGGATGAAGGGGATGAGAGTCAGGTGGATGAAAAGGGCGTTGGCCCGGCCCACTTCCAGCTGGAGCTGGCGGATGGCCTCCAGAAAGGGCAGGGATTCGATGTCGCCCACGGTGCCGCCGATCTCGACGAGGCAGACGTCGTAGCCCTTGGCCTGGGCCTTGACGGCTTCCTTGATTTCGTTGGTGACGTGGGGGACCACCTGCACGGTGCCGCCCAGGAAGTCACCCCGGCGCTCCTTCTCGATGACCTGGAGGTAGATCCTGCCGGCCGTGTAGTTGTTGCCCCTCCCGGATACCTGGCTCGTGAATCGCTCGTAATGCCCGAGGTCCAGGTCGGTTTCGGCCCCGTCGTCGGTGACGAAGACTTCCCCGTGTTGGAAGGGCGACATGGTGCCCGGGTCCACGTTGATGTACGGGTCCAGTTTCTGGATCGTGACCTTGAAGCCCCGCGCCTCGAGGAGGCACCCGATGGAGGCCGCGGCGATCCCCTTGCCCAACGAAGAAACCACGCCCCCCGTCACGAAAATGTACTTGGGCATTCGGCACGCTCCCTTCTCCGTCTTTTCGCGGGTGGTCAGTATAGCACGGTGGGGGAGGGGGAGGCGAGAAGCGAGACGCAAGACGGGAGACGAGAGAAGGGAGATGAGAGACGAGAGACGGGAGACGAGAGGCGGGAGACGTTAGGCGGGAGACGATGCGCCTTTTTCGGCCGCTTCATCGCGAATGTGTGCATGGAGGCCGCTTCCCTCGCCCCGGCCCTTCCCCTTCCGGTCGGCCAGGAATATCCTGGAGGCCGTTCCGTTGCCCGGAACGGAGGCGATATGTTCGAAGACATCAAGGCCATCAAGCGAAACGACCCTGCCTGCGGGCCCGGGGAGTGGGTCCTGTACCCCTGCCTGCACGCCGTGGTCATCCACCGATACGTGAGCCACCCCCTCTACCGGCTCCGGCTCCCCTTTGTTCCCCGACTCATCAGCCAGATCATGCGTTTCCTGACGGGCCTCGAGATTCACCCGGGAGCCGAGATCGGCCCCGGGTTTTTCTGCGACCACGGGTCCGGCGTCGTCATCGGCGAAACCGTCAAGATCGGAAGGGACTGCGTCCTATTCCACGGCGTCACCCTCGGCGGCACGGGCAAGCACCGGGGCAAGCGCCACCCAACCTTGGGGGACGGGGTCTTCGTGGGCACCCACGCCACGATCCTGGGTCCCGTGACTCTCGGCGACGGCGCGCGCGTGGGTGCGGAGTCGGTGGTGATCAACCGAGACGTGCCCGCCGGGTGCACCGTCGTGGGGGCCCCCGCGGTCATCGTCCGGAGGGACGGAAAGAAGGTGCACGAGCCCCTTCCCGTCTCCCTCTACCACCTGGACGACCAGCGGGAGGCGAGCCAAAGGGACCAGACCGCCGCACGCTGAGTCCGGCCTATACGGATCGAAAGAAGAAATCGATCAGGCCTCGGGGTAGGCGGCCATTTCCACCTCGGCGACCCGCCTTGACAGGGCGTGGTATCGCTCCTTGACCGTTTCGAAGGTGCTCCGGGCCAGCTCCCGGGTCCTGGCGCTGGCGGCCAGGGCCTTGTAGAGGGGCCTGAGGAACTTCATCCTCCCCACGCGGCCCAGGACTTCACGGATCCGAGGGAAGGCGGGCGCGTAGTCGGAGGCGGCGGCGATGGTAAGCCATTCCACGAGAATCTCGTAGTTGCCTTGAGGTGTGAGGCCGAAGATGCGGTCCAACAGGGCGCAGTCGGCTTCGAGAAGAGGCCTGGGAAGGCTTTGCAGGTAGATCAGGGTCTCGGCGGGGGTCCAGGAGGCGGCCTCGGCCTCGGCGGGACGCACCCCCTCCGCCCACGCGGCGGCCTTGGCCTCGATGGCGGCCAGGCCCTTCGACGTGAAGCGCGGGGCGTTCCCGGGAAGCCCCGTTCCGAACACCCATTCCTTCGTCCCCACCTCCTCCGCGGGACCGGGCAGCCGCTCCTCCAAGAAGGCGAGGAACTCCTCTGAGGTAATGGACGTAAACCGGAAGCGCTCGATGTACTCCCGGATGAAGGCATCGAAGGCGTCGCGGCCGACGGTGCGCTCCAGGAGCGCCACCAGGCGGGCCCCCTTTTCGTAGGGCACGTCCGAGTACATGGAATCGGGGTCCACCCCCCAGAGGTCCGTCCGAAGCCTCGTGAACGGGGAATCGGCGCCGAATCGTTCCAGGGACCGGTCCAGGCCCGTCTGGCCGATGGCCCAAGCGAGGGAGGCGGCTTCCCCGCCCCGGAGTGCTTCCAGGATCCTCCGCTCGGCCCACACGGTGAAGCCTTCGTTAAGCCAGAAGTCGTTCATGGTGGCGTTGGTGACGAGGTTCCCCGTCCAGGAGTGGGCGAGCTCGTGGACCACCACGGCCACGAGGGACCGATCTCCGGCCAGCAGGGTGGGCGTAAGGAAGGTGAGGCGGGGGTTCTCCATCCCGCCGTACGGGAAGGAGGGGGGGAGGACCAGCATGTCGTACCGGTCCCATTCGTACGGCCCGAAGATGCCCTCGGCCGCCGAGATCATGCCCTCGATCTCGGCGAACTCGAAGGCCGCCGCCTCCACCGTCTCGGGCTCCGCCCAGATGCGCGAGCGGGGGCCCAGTTCTCGGCTTTCCAGACGCCCCGCCGCCAGGGCGAGGAGGTAGGAGGGGATGGGCTGGGGCATTTCGAAGGCGAAGGTCCGGGTGCCCGGCTTGGGCCCGGAGGATTCGCCCGCGTCTCCCGCCGACATGACGGCGCGCATCCCTTCGGGGATCGTGATTTCGGCGCGGTAGGTGATGCGCATGCGGGGGCTGTCCTGGCAGGGAAGCATGGATCGTGCGTGGTGGGGCTGGCACTGGCTGAACAGGAAGGGCGCCGCGCGCCCCTCGGTCTGCTCGGGGGACAGCCACTGGAGGGCCACAGCCTCCGGGGAGGTGGCGTATCGCAAGGCCACCTCCGTCGTGCCCGCGGGAAGGTCCAGGCGGAGCCGGCGTCCCAGAACGGGGTCCGGCTCGCCCAGATGGTAAGGGATCGGGCGGTCCTTCTGATCCCTCGCCCCCCGGATGTCCAGTGCGTCCGAATCCAGGTCGAGGGGCCCCTCGGAGGGAAGGGCCAGGAAGAGGCGGGCCTCCCCGGCGAGGCGACGGGAGGCGAAGTCCGCGGACACCTTCCAGTGGAGTTTCCGGACGAGGGGCTGTTCGGGATCGAAGTGGGAGTGCGGATCGATGCGGGCCATGGCCGGTCCCTTCCGTGCGATCCGGCCCATGAAGGGAGCGCGTCGTGCCTCCCCCGAGGCCGGAGGACCCAAAGAATAGCCCCGGAGGGGAGTCCCCGGCAACTGGGCCGGGGGGGTTGCCAGAGGGCCAATCTTTTGATATCGTTATGGTTTCACGCAGGGTGCCCGCACCCGAGACCCCGTAGGAGCGAACGATGTCTCAGCAGTTCATCGAGATCGAGGTCGAACAGCGGCCCGAAGTGCGCAAAAAGGGCCGCCAGTGGACCGCGTCCAAGGGATTGGTCCCCGGTATCGTCTACGGAGGGGGCAAGGAGCCCGTTCCCATCGCCGTGGACCCCCGAAAGATCATCCAGATCCTCCGTTCGGAAAAGGGAAGGAACACGATCCTCCTCTTCTCCCTCAAGGGCACCAAGGCCCAGCGGCACGTGATGGTCAAGGAAATCCAGATCAACCCCGTGACCAACGAGCTCATCCACGCGGACTTCACACGGATCATGATGGATCAGAAGGTGAAGGTGCGCGTGCCCGTGGTCTGCGAGGGGACGGCCTTCGGCGTGAAGACCGAGGGGGGCCTCCTGGACGTGATCATGCGCGAGGTCCAGGTGGAGTGCCTTCCGGCGGACATCCCGGACCGGATCACCATCGACCTGACTCCCCTCAAGGTGGGCGACAGCATCAAGGTCTCTCAGCTCACCTTCAAGGAAGGCGTCCGGGTCATCGAAAACGACCTCAACCAGCCCGTGGTCGTTGTCGCCGCTCCCAGGATCGAGGCCGCCCCTGCCGCCGGCGAGGAAGCCGCCTCCGAGTCCCAGGAGCCCGAGGTGATCGGTAAGGGCAAGAAGTCCGACGCGGAAGAAGAGAAAGAGGGCAAGTAGCCCCCTTCCGCATCCGCAGCCATGTCCGTGGAATACCTTGTAGCGGGGGGGGGGGATCCCCAGCCCCCC
>JBFLVU010000054.1:0-13506 GCA_040758175.1 Acidobacteriota bacterium
AGGTGGTCAGCGTCAATTCCCTGGGGGAGCCCACGCTCCTCGTCCTTTCGGTGGGCCAGGCGCGGCTGGTTTTGGACGGAAAGGACCAAACCCTCGACCTGGAGGGTGTCGACCTGGGTGTCTCCTACCCCTCCGGGAAGGTCCATATCACGCGCCGAGATGGAAAGGTTCTCTCGATGGTGGCGGAGGCCCTTCTCGGCCAGGCCTTTGGTCCACCCAGCGGAGTGAGCCCGGACGAGGCCTTCGGACCGGGCCGGGCGGTGAGGCCGGGGGAGTTCTGGCCCCTGAAACCCGAAGCCCTGGCCCGGCTTCTGGCGTCCGGAGCCGAGGGGGACCTCGGTCCGGGACCTTCAAACTTCGAGGGAACGCTGACGTACCTGGGTCCGGAGACGAGGGACGGGGTTCCCTGCTCTCACTTGAGGTCGTCCGTAATCGTGAAGGACCTCAAGATCCCCAAATTCGTCGGCACGATCCATACGGACATCACGGAGGACCTTTGGCTGCCCGAGGATGCCTCCTCGATCCTTTCCCACCGGGTCACCACCCTCGTCAACGACGTGCGGGGAAAGTTCCTTTCGGGGGACGGCAAGGCGTTGGACGTTCGAAGCAAGGACACGATGACGCTCGATCTCAAGGCGCGGTAGGCGCCGAATCAAGACTCCTCGCCCCAGACCTCGGCTTCGAACCATTCCACGAGGGTTCCCGATTCCCGCCACGCTCCCGGCGGGAGGCCCGCCTTCATGCAGGTCTGCCGGAGGAGTTCTTCCCGGTCCCACCCCCACTCCACGGCAACCTGGGGAAGGAGCAACCCCTTTCGGTGCGCCCGGCTCACGATCAGACCGTGGCGGCCGACCTCGATGGAATCCCACGCCGGCACGGGCTCTGGGACCGTGAGGGCGGAGATCTCCAGGCGGAGAAGAGGGAGTTCGCCAATCCCAACGGGCCCGAAGCGCGGGTCTTCCACCGAGGCGCTGACCGCCATGCGGGCGACGGTGGCATCCAGGGGCCCCGCGGGCAACACGGTACCGATGCACCCCCGCAGGTCTCCCTCCTCCGTCTTCAACGTTACGAAGGCCCCCCGTGGGTGGGGGGCCACCGGTGGAAAATCCCTGCCGGGCCGGAGCCGCCGACCCTCCTGGAGGTAGGCCCGGATGGCCTCCCGCGCGAGGGCCAACAAAGCCCGGCGGGTCTCTGCCCCAAGGGGCAAAGCGCGCGGTTCAGACGGCAACCAACTCCCCAAACTCGGGGATCGTCCGCTTGAGTTCGCCGTAGACCCCTTGATAGAGCGTGTAAACAGCTCCCGGGCAACCGTGGCAGGCGCCCACCAGCCTGACTTTGAGGTTGGGCTCTTGGATCTCCACGATCTCGATGTCTCCGCCGTCCATCTGCAGTGCCGGGCGGATTCTGGCGATGACTTCGCGGACTCGGTTCTCAAAGGTCTCCGACATGCGACGGCCTCCTCGTGGCCTGTAAGGATAGTCCGTCAAGGCCCTCCGCGGCGAGGCCCGGGAGCCTGGGCGCCCCGTCTCAGGGGCTTTTCAACCACAGAGCGTAGGTCCTTCGGGTCTCTTCGATGTCGCGCCGGTAAGCCATTCGGGGCAGTCCGTCCTGGCCGCCCCGCCTCAAGGCCTGGGGGCCGGCGTTGTAGACGACCAGGGCGGCGTCCACGCTCCCGTAGCGCTCTTCCAGGGACTTGAGGTAGGCAAACCCCAGGCGGATGTTCAGCGCGGGATCGAAGAGGCTCGCCCCATCGAGGTCGACTCCCTCTTCGGAGGCGACGGACCTCGCCGTGGCAGGAAGAAGCTGCATGAGCCCCACGGCTCCCCTCGGGGAAACCGCACCCACCTGAAAGGTGCTCTCGTTCTTGATCACGCTGAGGATGAATTCGGGCGCGTACCCGTATGCGCGGGAGACCTCGTCCACGGCCGAGGCCGTCCTGTCGAAGAGGGGGCGGGGCCATCTCAGGCGGCAGTCCACCAGGGCTCGGGAGAGCAGAAGGGGCGTGGGGGACGGCGCCGGGCGACACGGCGCCGGCCGGTTCACCCGCACGGCCACCTCGCCCGAATACCCTGCGGGTTTGCTCCAGACGTTTACGAGGAACAGTCCGGACAGGGCGGCGGAGCACCCCAGCAGGCGTTCGAGGACCCGGAATGCGCGTCTCATCCTGTTCCCAATATAGGTCTTCCCTTACGACCGGACCAACCCGCTTTCCATCAGGGGGACCAAGCCCAATGATCCCCACCCGGGCGCAACCGGGCCGCGCCCCCTCGTTCAGGAAAGCGGCTTGGGTGCGGCACTCCGACTGGAGAACCTCTTAGAGGCCTCTTCCATTCCCTCGGGGGAGGCCCCAGGCCCTTATCGGGCGGGCCCGGTCAACACCCCGGGCAGGCCGGCCGGGGCTACCAGGACAAAGGGCTCGGAGGCGAGGGGCCTGAGTTGCTCGTATTCTGTATAGGCCCTGACCAGCTCGGGCGGAAGGGCGTGAACCTGCCTCGCCCGAACCATGTCCTCGGCCCCGCCTTCCAGGAAGGACTCGAAAAAGGTCTTGGGACGCGGGTATACGCGCACGCGCACACGCTCGTCCTTGGGGATCCCCGCCTTGTCCTTCGCCAGGTCCATGGCCTCCGGGATCCCGCCCAGCCGGTCAACGAGACCGATTTTCAAGGCGTCCTCGCCCGACCAGATGCGCCCTTGGGCCACTCGGTCCACGTCCTCGTAGGACATTTTCCGGCCCTCCGCGACCTTGGACACGAAGTCCTGGTAGAAGGCTCGCATCTGCCCCTCGATAATCTTCTCCTGTTCCGGGGAGAAGCGGACGCCGGAGCTGAGCATGTCCGCGTTGGCGCCTCGCTTCAGGACCTCCTCCCGATAGTCAATCCAGTCGTAGAGACCCTTGAGGACGAATTTCCCGGATACGACCCCGATGGATCCCGTGATGGTGCCCGGCTGCGCCACGATCCCGTCGGACCCCATGGCGATGTAGTAACCCCCAGAGGCCGCCACATCCGACATGGAGACGACGACGGGCTTGGACTTTCTCAGAACTTGGACCTGGCGCCAGATGACGTCCGATGCCAGGCCGGATCCGCCGGGGCTATCCACGCGGAGCACGACGGCCGAAATGCCCTTGTCCTCCCCAACCTTTCTCAGCCAGTTCACCAGGGTGGCGGAACCCACGTTCCCGCCGGAGCCCCCGTCGGATCCTTCCCCTTCGCCCGAGATGATTCCACCGCTGGCGAGCACGAGGGCGACGGTCTTGCGGGCCTTGGCGGAAGGATCCACCCGGTGGTCTTTGATGTACCGGTCCATTTCCACCCGGTTCCACTTCTCGTCGTTCCCGTTGGCCTTCCTCAGGGCCTCCTCCAACTGATCCCGGTATAGGAGGTCGTCCACGAGGCCTTCCTCCTTGAGCTGGGCACCCCAGAGGAAACCTCGATCCACCTTCGCCATGACGGATTCGGGAGTCACCTTCCTCCCCTCCGCGATCCCGCGGACCATCTGGCCGTAGAGGCTGTCCAGAATGGCGTTGGTGGCCTCCCGCTGGGCCTCCGTCATGTCCTTCCGCATGAAGGTGTCGGAGTAGGACTTGTACTCCCCGATGTGGTACAGCTGGGGCTCCACTCGGAGCTTGTCCAGAACCCCCCTGTAGAAGGGGACCTCCGCCAGAAGGCCCGTCATCATCAGGTTGGCGGAAGGCGGTGCGAAGACCCTGTCGGCCGAGGAGGCCAGATAGTACCCCCCATTCCCGGCGCTTTCGAAATAGGCCCACACCGGCTTCCCGCTCTTCTTGAACCGGAGGACGGCGGCTCGGATCTCCTGGATTTTGCCGAATCCGGCAGGGATGGCGCCCACGTCGAGCAGGAGGCCCTTGATCCGGTCATCCCCGGCCGCCCGGTCCAACGCCGTTACCACCTCGTGGACCGAGTAAACCTTGACGTTGAACAGCTCGGTGAAAAGCGGATTGGGCGGCAGTTCCTGAAGGGGGCGATCAAAGGCGATGACCAGCGTCGAGTCCGGCTTTACCGAGACGGTGGGCCCCTTCATCAGGGACGCGAAGCCCGCCAGGGCCAGGACGACGGCGAGGACCAGGCCGACCACCACGACGAGGGCGACGATGAGGCCCCAGCGCACGCGTCGGGGGGCGGGGGTGGAATTCTCGCTCATGGGCACACTCCTCCTGCAATCGTATTACAACGGGTCAGCGGGGTCCGAGGTTTCAATCGATCCCCGCTCCTCGTCGCGCCAGGGCCGCCTCCAGTCGAGCGCCCGTCCAATCCAGCAGTCGCGCGGCCCTGCGGCGGTCCCCCCCGCAGCGACGCAGAACTTCCCGGGCCCGCCACCGCTCCTCGGCCTCGAGCCAAGCTTCGGGGTCTTCCTCCTGGGCAAGCGGCGCGTCGGCTCCCCCCGGGGGGGGCAGGCGCCCGCCGGCGAGGATCTCGGGGCCGATGCGGCCGTCTTCCGGTGCGAGAATGGCCCCCCTCTCCACGCGGTTCATGAGTTCTCGGACGTTGCCCGGCCAGGGCTGGGACTCCATCCAGGAGAGAGCCTCCGGCGTGAAGGACAGGCCGGAGCGGCCCACCTCACGGCGGAAGTGTACCAGGAAATGCTCCGCCAGTTCCCGCACGTCGCCGGGCCGCTCCCGCAGGGGGGGAATCCGTATGGGAAAAGCGCTCACCCGAAAGAAGAGGTCCTCGCGGAAGGAGCCCTCCCGGACCATCTGGGACAGGTCCCGGTGGGTGGCGCAGAGGACCCGCACGTCCACCCGGATGGGCCGGGTCCCCCCGACCCGGGTGAAGGACTTGTCCTCGAGGACCCTCAGGAGCTTTGCCTGAAGGGCCGGCCCCATCTCCCCGATTTCGTCGAGAAAAAGCGTGCCACCGTGAGCGTATTCGATTTTTCCGAGGGCCGAGGCGTGGGCTCCCGTAAACGCCCCCTTCTCGTGGCCGAAGAGCTCGTTTTCGAGGAGGGTTTCCGGAAGAGCCGCGCAGTTCACGGCCACGAAGGGCTGGTTCCGCCTGGGGCCCGCCTCGTGGATGGCTCGCGCGAAGAGTTCCTTGCCCACTCCTGTCTCTCCGAGAATCAGGCACGTGGTGGAGATGGGGGCCACCTTGGCCGCCTGCTCCTGTGCCTCCAGGAGGAGTCGGCTCCTCCCGCGGATGGGGCGAAAGGCGGCGATGCGGTCGAGGTCTGCGGAAAGGGCCTCCTGGACGCGGCCCTGCCTTCCGGAGTCCAGGGCCCGGCGCACGACGTGCAAGAGGTGGTCGGGGTCCACGGGCTTGCTCAGGAAGTCGCAGGCCCCTCCCTTCATGGCCTCCACCGCCGTCTCCACCGATCCGTACGCCGTCAGCAACACGACGGAGGCGAGGGGCCAACGGTCCCGGCTGGCCCGGAGAAGTTCGAGCCCCGTATGGACCGGGAGCTTGAGGTCCAGCAGCGCCAGGTCGTACCCGCCCTCCTCCACGGCGGCCATGGCGGAGCGTCCCTCCGCCGCCTCCACCACCTCGAAGCCCTCCCGTGCGAGGACCTCCGCCACGGCCCTGCGCAGGCTGGCCCTGTCCTCCGCGAGAAGGATGCGGGGGCTCATGGCTTGGCCTCCCTGGCCAGGCGGCGGAGGACCTCGTCCACATCCTTGATCCGCCGTTCGGTATCGGCCATGTCCCTCCGCAGGTTGTCCTGAACCTCCTGCAGACTCGCCACGTCCTGTGCCAGCATCTCCCTCAGGAGCGCCTCCGTGCTGTAGCTTCCCTGAACCGCGGCCAGCCGCAGTTCCAGGTCGGCCAGCCGCTCCTCCAGGGCCCTCCGTTCCATCTCGTAACCTTCTCTCCGTCGCCCGAACTCCGCCCGCTCCGGTTCGGGCGGGGTCTCCCAGTCGTAGATGAGGTCGAAGTCGCGGTCCCACGAGAGGGCGATACCGGTAAGCAGGGGATCGGCCTTCACGTCCGTCCCGGACGGGACCCCCTGGGTCCGTCCCAAAAGGGACGGCAAAAGGACGAGGACCGCCGCGGCCAGCACCGTTTTCGGCCTGCTCATAAAGCCAGTATAGACGCGCCCGCTCGGGTCACCAAGCCCGCTTCAACGGGAGACCCACTCGCGGTATAGTGCCGGACGGAGGGGCGCATGGAAACCGTGATCGATAGTGCCGCCCGAGTGAAGGGGCGCCTGCGCACCGAGGAAGACCTTCTTCTGGAGGGGATCCTCGAGGGCGAGATCCGATCCGGCGCCTCCGTCCGGATAGCTCGGGGCGCGCGGGTCCGAGGCCCCGTGACCGCGCGTCACGTGCTGGTGGAGGGCACGGTGGAGGGAATGGTCTGGGGATCCGAGAGCGTCCGGCTCGCCGCCGGGGGCCGAATCACCGGAGACGTTCGCTCCCCCCACATCCAGGTGGAGGACGGCGGTGTGCTCCAGGGGCGGGTCCTTACGGAGGAGGCCGCCCGTCCAGGCGGAGTCTGACGCCATGGCCTCCAGGGTACTGCTCACCACATGGCAGGCCGCGCGCTACTGCAACGTCAGCCCGTACACGGTTCGGAACTGGATCCGCACGGGGGAGCTCGGCGCGTTCAAGACCCCTGGAGGGCATCACCGCATCCGGCGCCGCGACTTGGACGCCTTCCTCGAGGCCCACGCCATGCCCGTCCCGGAGGCCTTTGTCGTCGGCTCCAAGCGGGTGCTGTTCCTGGTATCCGAGGGGATCCTCCCCGTGGTACAGGCGACGGCCCTGTGGAGTCCCGATTTCGAGGTCGAGGTGGCGCCGTCGGCCTTCGAGGGAGGGCTCGCCCTGCTGACTTTTCGCCCCCACGTCGTGGCGGTGGACCTGTCCGATCCACGGTGGGGCGGTATCGAATCTCTCCGGCGCCTGGCCCACACGCCCGAGACCGCCCAGGTCCGGCTGGCCGCCTTCGTGGAGGGGCAGGACGTGAACACCTTGGAATCGCTGCAATCCCTGGGGATTTCGGCGGTCTTCACCTGCCCCGTGGATCCGAGCCTCTTCCGTCGGTACCTCCGCCGCCTGTTTCCCTATGCCCGCTGGACGGCCCTCCGACCCCGGGCCTCGAGCCCGTGAGATCGGCGTAGAGCCCGGCGTAGGCCCTCGCCATTCGGTCCATCCCGAAACCCAGGATCCGCCGAGCCGCCCCGGCGCGGAGCGCCTCCATCAACGGGGGATCCTGCGCCAGCCGGTGAACGGCCTCCCAAAGCCCCTCCGGGTCTCCCGCGGGAACCAGCAGGGCCTCGCGTTCGTGGCGGAGAATCTCCGCCACCCCGCCCACCTCGGTAGCCACCACCGGGACCCCGGCGGCGGCGGCCTCCTTTACCGCGCCCGGCGACCCCTCGCCGGACAAGGAGGGCAGGACGAGAACGTCCAGGGAGCCGTAGAAGGGGCCCAGGTCGTCCAGGTGCCCCAGAAACCTCGCAGGCAGGGCCTCTCGGTCGCAGATGGCCTCGAGGTCCGCCCTGCAGGGCCCGTCCCCCGCCAGAAGCAGGTGAAGGCCCGGGAAGGCACTCCGGCGGGACACAAGGGCCGAGAGGAACCGGGCATGGCCCTTGTGGGGGGCGAGGGCCGCTGCCACGCCCACCACGAAGGCGCCCGGGGGGAGGTCCAGGGATCGCCTCGCTTCCTCTCTTCCCGGCAGGTCCCGAAAGCGTGCCAGGTCCACGCCGCTGTGAATGACCCGGATCCGGTCCGGGGCGATTCCTGAGGCCTCCAGCGACGCGCCGATGGTCCCGCTCACCGCCACCACAGCATCGGCCCGGCCGTACTTGATCCGGGAAAATTTCGACCGGAGGGGGAAGGAGACCCTCCGGGTGGCGACCACTCGAAGCCCGCGATCCAGGGCCGCCGCCACGAGAGCGGGTGTGAGGGCGTGAGCGGTGTGGGCATGTAGGATCGTCGCGCCCCATCGCCGCGCGGCCCTCCGGACGGCCCCGGCCGCCGCGAGGTCCCATTCTCCCCGCGGGTCCCAGGGGACCACCTCCAGACCCAGATCGAGGGCCTTCCGGGCCAGGGGCGACCCGGGGGGGGCGGCGAGGAGCCCGCGGTCCCCGCCCGCCGCGAGCTCCCGGAGAAGCCCGAGGGTCTGGACCTCTCCCCCCCGGTAGGTGGCCTCGGTGTTGAGGTGGAGTACGGGTCCCACGGTTCCTCCCCCCCCGGGTGGCACGGTCCTTCCCCCCGTCAGAGCGTCGGGTAGAGGGCCAGGATTCGGGCGACGTACGCCCGCGTCTCGGGAATCGGCGGCACCGCCTGCAGATTCTGGACGCGATTCACGCCGGCGTTGTACGCCGCCAGAGTGAGCTCGAGGTCGCCCTGGAAAGTATCCAGGAGCCACTTCAGGTAGACCACGCCCCCTCGAATGTTCTCCTCGGGGGAGAAGGGATCCTTGACGCCGAGGTCCTTCTGCGTCCCGGGCATCAGTTGCATCAGACCCTGGGCGCCCTTGGGGGACACGGCCGTCGGATTGAAGTTCGATTCCACGCGGATCAGCGCCGCCACGAGCTTCCAGTCGATCTGGTTCTCCTGGCAGTAGCGCGCGATGAGGTCCCGGAAGGGCAGGGATTCGGGGAGCATGGCCTCGGGGGCCTCCAGGTCGGGCGGCGGAACGTAACCCTCGTACCGACGGAGGATGGACTCGGAGGGGACCCCCATCTGCCCACCGCCCGGCAGGTGAAGGATCACGAGGCCGTCGGAGGGCTCCACCCGCTCCGCCACCAAGGAACGCTCGGACTGGAAGACCACGAGTTCCATGGCCCCGAGGGGAAGGGCCCAAAGGAGGACGGGGAGGAGGCACGCCGCCGCACGCGTCACGCCAGCTCTCCCAGGGAGGCGAAAAACCGGTCGTTCCCCGAAGGGTGGTATGTGGCCCTGTCCGGATCCAGCAGACAGGTGCGCGCATCCAGGGGGGAGAGGTCCTTGAAGATGAGGGACAGGCGAACGTCCTTCCCGCCTTCCCGGGCCAGAAAGGCCGCCAGCGTGGCCACCATTCCGTACGAGAGCTTCCCCGCGGGAGACGCGGAGGGCGGTTTTCCTCCCGTGAATCGGCGGAACGCGCTGGCGAGGATTCCGGACCGGGCCGGCTCCACCCCGTTGTACCTCAGAAAGGCCTCCCGGAAGCCCTCTTGCTGCGTCACCGGAACGTACTCCATGACGGCGAGGGACGGGGAGGCGGGATCGTCCGTGAGGTAGAGGGCCGCATACACCGTGGGGCGGTCCCATTGAACAGAGGGGTCCAGCGGTTCCAGGGCGCTGCCGCAGAGGAGGCCGTACCGCGGGTCGATCCGCAGCAGGCTCGCGATCCCCCGGGTCCTCAGGTAGGCTCGCAGGCGCAAGACCAGGTCCCGGATCTGCCGGGAGGCCTCTCCCTCCCCGTGAAGCAGAACGAACACCTCCTTGCGGCCGGACAGGGCGTCCTGCTCCTGAAGCAGGAAGAGGGTAAGGGGGGTGGGGCCGAGGGTGCCGGGCGTCCAGGTGGACTCGATGCGCGCCTCCTTGAGGTGCTGGGGCAGAGGGAGCCCGTCGGCGCCTCCGGCGCCCCGGTGGTTCAAGGCCGCCAGGAAGTCTTCCATGGACAGTCCGTCGTAGCGAAGGGTGGATCCGCTCGGCACCTCGACCTCCGGGCCTTCAGAATAGGGCAGATGGCCCCTTCGGGCAAACGGCGAAGCGGGGGAGGAGGCCCGCCCGCCCCTTGCCCGCAGGAAAGCCGCCTCCAAAGGAGCCTCCGAAAGGGCCCGAACCCGGATTCCTTGACTTGCCAAGCGCCCGTCTCCTACTGTAACGGCATGGAGACGGCGACGAGGGAGCTGGAAGGCCGCGTGGAGGCCGTGCGAAGGGCCCTGGGCGCGGCGGTGGCCGCGGCGGGGAGGCCCCCTGGGTCGGTGCATCTCATGGCGGCCGTCAAGACGCGCCCCGCCTCCGACGTGACCGCCGCCGCGGACCTCGGCCTCCGGTTGTTCGGGGAAAACCGCGTCCAGGAAGGGGAGGCCCGATGGGCCGAACTTCCACCGGGGCTCCGGAACCGGGTACGGGTCCATTTCATCGGCCGGCTTCAGACCAACAAGGCCCGGAGGGCCCTCCGGCTCTTTGACAGCCTGGACGGCGTTGATTCCGTAGAACTCGCCCGGCGCCTTTCGCGCATCGCCGTGGAAGAGGGCTTCCTCCGGGAAGTCATGATCGAGGTCAATCTGGGGGAGGAATCGCAGAAGGGCGGCGTGCCGCCGGAGGACGCGAGGGCTTTGGCCTGCGAAATCCTGGGCCTCCCCGGGCTCCGCCTGACCGGCGTCATGGGCGTTCCCCCCCTGTCGGAGGATCCCGAGGCGGGCCGCCCGCATTTCCGCCGGCTGGCGGAGATCTTTCTCCACGTGAGATCCTTCCACCCCGAACCCGAAGCCATGCGGTGGCTCTCCATGGGGATGAGCCACGATTTCGCCGTGGCCGTGCAGGAGGGGAGCACCCTCGTGCGCATCGGGACCGCACTCTTCGGTCCCCGGAGGCCCTGATGACGACGCGCAAGCCGCTATCCCCCATCGAGATCCAGACCGCCGAGTTCCGCCGAACCTTCCGGGGCCTTGACCCGGAGGAGGTGCACCTTTACCTCCAGGCCGTGGCCGAGTCCTACCAGACCTTGACCCTGGAGAACCAGCGCCTCCACAAGGATGTGGAACACCTCCAAGGCTCCCTCGATGAGTTCCGACGCCGGGAGGGGCTCCTGCGGGACGCCCTGTACACGGCCCAGAAGGTATCCGACGACATCAAGGCCCAAGCCCTTCGGGAGGCTCAAAGCACGGTTCAGGAGGCCGAGGTCAGGGGCCAGGCCCTCGTTCAGCAGGCCCAGGTCCGCGCCCACGCCGTGGAGCGGCAAATTCTCGATTTGAAAATGGAACGGGAATCCATGCTCCAAGGGATGCGGGACCTCACCGCACGGATCCTGGCCCTCGTGGAGGCTCTGGAGGAATCGAAGACCCGGGACAACGTGGCCTCCATGGGGCGGGAGGGCTGATGGCGGCGGATTTCGATCTCCTCGTGGGACCCGTGGGCTGCCTGGTCCCCTGCGCCGGTCCGGCTCCACGCCTGGGCGGCGACCTGAAGGTCCTTCCCACGGTCTCCCCCGGGGCCCTGGGAGTCCGCGGGGGCCGGGTGGCCTACGCGGGTCCCTGGGATGACGTGCGAGACGCCTCGGCGCGAGAGCGGGTGGCCCTGCCGAAGGGGACGCTCCTGCCCGGACTCGTGGATCCGCACACCCACGTCCCCTTTCTGGGGGATCGGGCCCACGAACTCCGCCTCCGCCTCGAAGGCGCCACGTACATGGAGATCGGCCGTGCCGGCGGAGGAATCCTGAGCACCATGCTCGCCGTGAGGGGCTCCTCCGCCGACGAACTGCACGCCTCGGCGCGGCGCTTCGCGGCGCGGTTCTTGAGGCACGGCGTCACGACCTTCGAGGCCAAGAGCGGCTACGGATTGAGCGAAGCCGACGAGATCAAGCAGCTGGAAGTCGTCCGGCGCCTGGCGGAGGAGGGGCCACAGAGGGTGACGCCGACCTTTCTCGGCGCCCACTTCGTCCCTCCCGAGTTCCGTGAATCCCCCTCGTCGTACGTGGACCTTCTCGTGGAGGTCCTGCTTCCGCGCGTGGCGCGGGAAGGACTGGCACGCTTCTGCGATGTGTTCTGCGAGGAGGGCGCCTTCTCTGCCGACCAGTCCAGGCGCATCCTCTTGGCCGCAAAGGACTTGGGTCTCCTGCTCCGGCTCCACGCCGACGAGATCGTGGACACGGGGGGCGCGGCCCTGGCCGCCGAGGTGGGCGCCGTGAGCGCCGACCACCTCATGGCGGCGTCACCGGCGGGCATCGAAGCCATGGCCCGGTCCGGCGTGTGCGCCACCTTCCTACCCGGGACTTCGTTCTACCTGCGGAAGCCCTATGCGCCCGCCCGCGCCTTCATCGAAGCGGGCTGCCCCGTGGCCCTCTCCACCGACTGCAACCCCGGCTCCAGCTACACCACCAACCTCTTGAACATCTGTACGCTGGCCGTCTTCGGGATGGGGCTTCTTCCCGAGGAGGCCCTCTGGGCCGTCACCTTGAACGCCGCGTACGGCCTGCGCCTGCACCAGGAGGTGGGATCCCTCGAGGCCGGCAAGCGGGCCGATTTCACCCTGTGGGACGCCCCGGATTACCTCCACCTCTTCTACCCGTACGGGGAGGCCCAACTCGCCGCCACCTACTGCGAGGGCCGTCGCGCGTGGGTCAAGGAGCCCTCATGAAACGCCTCGTCGTCGTCCTGGCCGCCGGCCAGGGCACCCGGATGAAATCCCCTCGGGCCAAGGTCCTCCACCCGATTCTGGGTCGGCCCCTGGTAATCCAGCTTCTCGCGTCCCTTCAAGCGCTCTCGGCGGACCGGACCTTCGTCGTCGTGGGCCACCAGCGAGAGGCCGTTCAAGAGGCGATCTCCCCCTGCGGCGCGGTCTGCGTCGCTCAGGAACCCCAGCTGGGGACGGGCCACGCCCTCATGGCTTGCCGGGGCGCCCTCGAAGCCGAGGGCCCGGCGGAGGTCCTCCTCGTGCCCGGGGACGCGCCGCTCCTTCCGAGCGAGGTCCTGGCGGGGATGTGGGACACCTTCCGCCGGTCGGGCGAGGCGGCCGCCGTCGTCACCCTCCGCCTGGAGAAGCCTTCGGGATACGGCAGGATCCTCCGGGACGGGGCCTCGCTGGCCCGGATCGTGGAGGAGAGAGACGCCACCCCGGAGGAGCGGGCGGTGACCGAAGTGAACTCCGGCGCGTACTTCTTCCGCTTTCCCGAGCTGTGGGGGCTCCTCGAGCGGATCGGACGCGACAACGCCCAGGGGGAGTATTACCTGACGGACCTCTTCTCCCTCCTACACCGGGAGGGCCGCTCCGCCTCCCTCTATCCCGCCCCAGACCCCCAGGCCTGGCTCGGGATCAACACCCAGGAGGAGCTGGCCCGCTCCACGGCCCGGCTCCGGGAGAGGGTGGTGCGGCAGTGGATGGAGGCGGGAGTGACGGTCATGGATCCGGCGTCCACCTGGATCGAGCCCGGCGTAAAGCTCGGCGCCGGAGTCGCGCTCCACCCCTATGTACGCCTGTGCGGCTCCACCTGTCTGGGCGAAGGGGTGGAGGTGAGGAGCTTCAGCGTTTTGTGCGACTGCGACATCGGGAATGCCACGCTGATCAAGGAACACTGCGTCCTCGAAAAGACCGTCGCAGGCCCCCGGTGCATCCTTGGCCCCTTCAGCCGCACCCGGGAGGGCACCGTGCTCGAGGAGCAGGTCCACCTGGGCAACTTCGTGGAGACCAAGAAGGCCCGCCTCGGCAAGGGCGTCAAGGCGAACCACCTCTCCTACCTGGGGGACGCCACCGTGGGCGCGGGCTCGAACATCGGCGCGGGCACCATCACCTGCAACTACGACGGCTGGACAAAACATCCCACGGTCCTGGGCGAGGGCGTGTTCGTGGGAAGCGACACCCAGCTCGTGGCCCCCGTCACGGTGGGCGACGGGGCGTACATCGGC
>JBFLVU010000055.1:0-13487 GCA_040758175.1 Acidobacteriota bacterium
GCGGCCCCTGGGGGCCGCGGGCTCGTGGTTGCCTCTCGGGAAGGGACCTTCAGGCGATGGCGGCCTTGGCCTTGGCGCACAGGGTGGAAAACGCGCCGGGGTCGTTCACGGCGATGTCCGCGAGGGCCTTCCGGTCCAGGAGGATGCCGGCCTTCTTGAGGCCGTCCATGAAACGGCTGTACGAGAGGTCGTTCTGGCGGCACCCCGCGTTGATGCGGACGATCCACAGCCGGCGGTAGTCGATCTTCTTGACCCGGCGGCCGACGAAGGCGAAGGCGAGGGAGCGCTCCACCTGCTCCTTGATGGAGCGGTAGAGGCGGCTCTTCGCGCCGAAGTAGCCCTTGGCGAGCTTCTGGAGTTTCTTTCTGCGCTCCACCTTGTGGTGGCCGCGGCGTACTCTGGCCATCTTCAGCTCCTACGCGAGCAACAGGCGCTTGACCTTGCGGAGGTCGGCCTCGTGGACGAGGGTCGCCGTTCCGAGCTGGTTCTTGCGCTTGCGGGTCTTCGAGGTCAGGATGTGGCGGTGGTACGCCTTGGACCTCTTCACTTTTCCGGTGCCCGTCACCTTGAAACGCTTGGCGGCGGCGCTGTGCGTCTTCATCTTGGGCATGGCTCCGATTCCTCCGGTCACTTCTTCGCGGGCATGAGCAGCATGACCATGGTCCGCGCTTCCATCATGGGGGCCCGTTCGATCTTGCCCCTCGATACCACCTCGGTGGCGATCCGCGAGAGCAGCTTCTGCGCCATCTCCGGATGGACGATCTCGCGCCCCCGGAATCTCACGGTCACCTTCACCTTGTCGCCGTCCTCCAAAAAGGCCTCGATCTGGCGCTTCTTGACCTGGTAGTCGTGCTCCTCGATCTTGGGCCTGAGCTTGATCTCCTTGACGACGATCTGCCGCTGTTTCTTCTTGGCCTCGGCGGCCTTCTTCTTCTCGTCGTACAGGTACTTTCCGTAGTCGATGATCCTGCATACCGGCGGCTGTGCGAGGGGCGCCACCTCCACCAGATCGAGGCCCTTCGACTCCGCCAGCACCATCGCCTGCTCCGGCGTCATGATCCCGAGCTGGGCTCCGTCCTCGTCGACGACTCGGATCTCCCTCACCCGGATCTGGCGGTTGAGCCTCGGTCCTTTGCTTACGGGTTCTCGAATAGCATCCTCCTCATTCCAAGTCGAGGCTTCGCGCCTTCACCTTCCCGAGGACCATGCCGACGAACTCGCCGACGGCCATGGCCCCTCGGTCCCCTCCGCTGCGGCTCCTCACCGCCACGGCGCCGGACTCCTGCTCCCGGTCCCCCGCGACCAGCATGTAGGGGATCTTCTGGAGCTGGGCCTCGCGGACCTTGTAGCCCGTCTTCTCGGGCCGCGCGTCCACGGTCACCCTGAGGCCCTCCGCCCGAAGGCGGTCGGCCAGGGTTTCACAGTATGCCACATGTCGGTCCGCAATGGGAAGGAGGCGGACCTGCTCGGGGGCGAGCCAGAGGGGGAAGGCCCCCTTGAAGTGCTCGATGAGGATGCCGAAAAAGCGCTCCAGGCTCCCCAGGAGGGCCCGGTGGATCATGTAGGGGCGATGGGGGCGGTTGTCGGCGCCGATGTACTCGAGGTCGAATCTTTCGGGGAGGTTGAAGTCGAACTGCACGGTCGAGAGCTGCCACGAGCGGTTCAGGCAGTCCTTCACCTTCACGTCGATCTTCGGGCCGTAGAAGGCGCCGCCGCCCTCGTCCATTTCGTAGCTCAGATCCGCCGCCGCGGCGGCCTTCTTCAGCGCCTCGGTGGCCTCCTCCCACATGCGGTCGTCGCCGACGGCCTTTTCGGGCCGCGTGGCGATGTAGGCCTCGAACTCGGTAAAGCCGAAGCTCCGGAGCATGAAGAGGACGAAGCGGATGACCCGGACCACCTCCTCCTCCATGCGATCGGGCTGGACGAAGAGGTGCGCGTCGTCCTGGGTGAAGCCCCGAACCCGCATGAGGCCGTGGAGGACGCCCGATTTCTCGTAGCGGTACACCGTGCCCAGCTCGGCCCACCTCAGGGGGAGGTCCCTGTAACTGCGGTGCCGGGACCGGTAGATCATGGTGTGGAACGGGCAGTTCATGGGCTTGGCGTAGAAGGTCTGGTTCTCCATCTCCATGGAGGGGTACATGTTCTCCTTGTAGAAATCCAGGTGGCCGCTGGTCTGCCAGAGGGCGGCCCGGCCCACGTGGGGGGAGAACACGAACTCGTAGCCGTTCTTGAGGTGCTCGTCGCGCCAGAAGTCCTCGATGGTCTTCCGCACGAAGGCCCCCTTGGGGTGCCAGAGGATCAGGCCGCCTCCCACCTCGTCGGCCACGGAGAACAGGTCCAGCTCCCTGCCCAGCTTACGGTGGTCGCGCTCTTTGGCCTCCTCGAGGCGCTTCAGGTGCTCGTCGAGCTCCTTCCTGGTGAGGAAGGCCGTGGCGTAGATGCGCTGGAGCATCTTGTTGTGCTCGTCGCCGCGCCAGTAGGCCCCTGCGACCGAAAGCAGCTTGAAGGTGTCCGGCTTGATGCGGCCGGTGGAGGGCAGGTGGGGGCCCCTGCAGAAGTCGTTGAAGGCGCCCTGCCGGTAAATGGAGACGGGCTCGTTCTGGCCCTTCTCGAAGGCCAGCTCCACCTTGTACGGTTCCGCCTCGGCCTGGAACAGGTCGCGGGCGTTTTCCCAGGGGAGTTCCTCGCGCCGAATGGGGACGTCGCGGGCCGCGATCTCGCGCATGCGGACTTCGATGGACTCCAGGTCCTCCGGCGTGAAGGCCTTCTCGCGGTCGAAATCGTAGTAGAAGCCGTCCTCGATGACGGGCCCGATGGCGATCTTCGCCTCCGGAAAGAGCTCCTTCACGGCGTTGGCCATGAGGTGGGCGCAGGTGTGGCGGTAGATCTCCAAGGCATCGGGCGCGCGGTCCGTGAGGAGTTCGAGGCGGCAGTCGGCGGAGAGGGGCCAGTAGACGTCCATGAGGCGCCCGTCGCATCTCGCCGCGAGGGAGGCGGAGGCCAGGCGCGGCGAGATGGAGGCCGCCACGTCCAGCGGGGTGGATCCCGCCTCAAAGGACTTCTGGGTTCCGTCGGGCAGGGTGACCTGAATCTGGGCCACGGTTCCCTCGGCCCATCGGGCCAAAAAGAAAAAATGGTAGGCGCGAGCGGGATCGAACCGCTGACCTCTACCGTGTCAAGGTAGCGCTCTTCCATCTGAGCTACGCGCCTACACGGGCCTTGGAGTCTAGCATCGGGGCCCCTCCTTGTCAACCGCGGCGGGCCCTGCCATGAAGTGGGGAGACCCTGTGTTAAGGTAGGTCTGCCGGCGGGCGCCGGCCCGGAGGTGCTCGTGAGCCACGCCGCGGAGAAGCCGGGAGAACGCCGCAGGGCCAAGGCCGTGGTCCTGCTATCGGGCGGCCTCGATTCGACCCTGGCGGCGCGGCTCCTCCAGGAGCAGGGGGTGGAGATCCTGGGCGTCCACTTCTCCACGGGGTTCTGCGTCTCCGACCACAAGCGCGCCACCGCCCCCGCCGACGCGGATCCGAAGAAGCTCCGGAACGAGGCCCTGCGGGCGGGCGCTGACCTTCAGGCCCCCGTCCGGCTCGTGGACATTTCCCGGGAGTACCTCGACATCGTCTTCAACCCGAAGCACGGCTACGGAGCCAACCTGAACCCCTGCATCGACTGCCGGGCCTTCATGCTGAAGAAGGCCCGGGAGATCATGGTGGAGGAAGGGGCCGACTTCGTGGCCACGGGGGAGGTGCTGGGCCAGCGTCCCATGAGCCAGCGGAAGGTGCCCATGCGGGTCATCGAGCGCGAGTCGGGCCTCGAGGGGAAGCTCCTGAGGCCCCTCTCCGCCCGGCTCCTTCCCCCCACGGACCCGGAACGCGAGGGTCTGGTGGACCGGGACCGTCTGCTCTCCCTCCAGGGCCGGACCCGCCGGCCCCAGATGGACCTCATCGCCGAGAGGGGCATCACCGACTATCCCCTCCCCGCCGGCGGCTGCTGCTTTCTCACGGACGCCAACTACGCCCGTCGCTTCCGCGACAAGATGGCCCACCGAGCCGAGAGACCCATGGACCAGGAGGACGTGACGCTCCTGAAGGCGGGACGGCACTTCCGCATCACCCCCGCCCTCAAGCTCATCATCGGGCGAGACGAGCGGGAGAACGGCTTCCTGGAGCGCTTCGCGGACGAAAGGCGCGTCCGCCTCGAAGTGGACGTCATCCCGGGACCCGTGGGGCTGACCGACGAGTCCCTCCCGGGCGAGGAGGAGGAGCGCGTCTGCGCGTCCATCGTGGCCCGGTACTCCGACGGGAGGGATCTCCTTTCCGTCCCGGTGCGGGCGGTTGGGGGCGGGCGTCCGCCGAGGATCTGGGAAACCGCTCCCCTCAAGGACGAGGCCGTCCTGGGCCCCATGAGGCTATGACTTCAACAGGCCGCTAGACGAGGTGCACGACCGATGGGTGGAATCGACTTTACGCCGCTGGGCATCCTGACGCTGGTCTTCAACGTGCTCCTGATCCTCTTCTCCCTCTCGGTCCACGAGAGCGCCCACGCCTGGATGGCGAACCGCCTCGGGGACCCGACGGGGCGGATGCTCGGACGCATCACCCTCAATCCGATCCCCCACATCGACCCCGTCGGCACCCTGGTCATGCCCGCCGTGCTCTCCCTCATCGGGGCGCCCGTGTTCGGGTGGGCCAAGCCCGTTCCCGTCATCAGCCGGCACTTCAAGCACGTCCGCCGCGACGAGGCGCTCGTGGGCGCGGCGGGCCCCCTGAGCAACCTCGCGGTGGCCGTCGGGACCACGGGGATCCTGGGCATCCTCCTCTTCGCCCAGGGCCCGTCCGCCTTCTGGACCGGCTTTGAGTCCGAGTTCTCTCCCGCGTGGTGGCTCCTTCGACTGGCCCTCGTGAACGTCGTGCTGGCGGGCTTCAACCTGATTCCCATCCCTCCCCTGGACGGCTCGTGGGTCCTTTCGGCCCTCCTTCCGGGCTCCATGCTCCCCCACTACGAGCGCCTGAGGTCCATCGGCCCCATCCTTCTCCTGGTCCTCTTCTTCACCCCCCTCATGGGGTGGATCATCCGGCCCATCTACGTCCTTCTCTACGTGGGGGTCATCCACATCCCCCTGCAGATCCTCTCCTCCCTGCTGGGGGGGTGACGGCGGCCCGTCGCTGGTTCCGAAGGCCGCGAGTGGGCTAGAATTCCCGCCGGGGAGGATCCATGAGCGAAGCCGCCGCATCGGACGCGCCCGGCCGGACCCATTCCGTCCCGCGGTGCCTGATGATCCACGTCGTCGTCTGGGGCCTCACGCTGATCCTGGGGCTCCTCGCCACCCTTCTCAGCCCGTTCACGCGCGGGGAGATCGTTCTCTGGCTGGGACGGTTCTGGTCCTGGGCCATCCTCAAGTCCGCGGGGGTCACCCTCCGTGTGGAGGGCCTGGAGCGCTTCGAGCGGGGCCGGCCCTACGTCCTCGTACCGAACCACGCGAGCAACTTCGACATCTATTCCATGATCCTGGCCCTCAAGGGCCGGTACTACCGGTTCATCGCCAAGAAGGAGGTCCTTTACCTCCCCGTATTCGGGTGGGCCCTCTGGGCCGGCGGCTTCCCCATCGTGGACCGGCGGAACAACGCCAGGGCCCGGCGCACCATGGCCAGGCTGGCGGAGCGGATGCGGCGCACGGGGCTCAGCCTCATCTCCTTCCCCGAGGGGACACGGAACAAGACGGACGCGATCCTCCTCCCCTTCAAGAAGGGCCCCTTCGTGCTAGCCCTGGATCTCCAGGCGCCTATCCTGCCCATTTCCATTCGGGGCGCCCGAAGGGTGCAATCCAGGCACGGCTTCTGGTTCAGTCCCGGCGAAATCACGGTGGTCTTCCACGAACCCATCCCCACGGAGGGCTTGGGATACGAGACGCGCGATTCCCTGCGGGACCGCACCCGAGACATCATCCTCGAGTCCCTTTCGGGGGCGGCCCCATGATCCTCTACCTCGATCCCTTCATGGGCATCGCCGGCGACATGACCGTGGGGGCGCTCGTGGACGCCGGGGCCGACCGGGACGCTGTCCGCCGGGCCCTTTCCTCGCTCGGCATCGAGGGCCTTTCCTTTGCTTTCGAAACCGTCACGCGCCAGGGCCTTCGGGCCACCCTCGCCTCCCCGCGCCTCCCCCAGTCTGAGTCTCACCGCCACCTCCCGGACATCCTGGCCCTCCTCGCCCGGGCCGACCTTCCCCCAAGGGTGAAGGAGGCCGCCTCGGCGGTCTTCCGCCGGCTCGGGGAGGCGGAAGCCGCCGTCCACGGGTGCGCCGTGGAGAGGGTCCACTTCCACGAGGTGGGGGCCCTCGACGCGATTGCGGACGTGGTGGGGGCTTGCGCGGCATGGGACGCGCTGGGGGCTCCGGAGGTCGCCTGCGGACCGCTGAACCTCGGCTCTGGATTCACCCGCATGGAGCACGGGACGTTTCCCGTTCCTCCGCCCGCGGTGGCGGAGCTCGTGCGGGGCGTCCCCGTCTTCTCGGCGGGACCGGCCATGGAACGCACGACTCCAACGGGAGCGGCCCTCGCCGTGACGCTCGCGAGCCGATTCGGCCCCCTGCCCGAGGGACACGTGCGCGAGGTCGGGTACGGCGCCGGAACGCGCGATCCCGAGGGGGCGCCCAACGTCCTTCGGGTCTTCTGCCTGTCTCCGGAACCCGCCGACAACCGGGTGGCCCTCATCGAGACGCAGATCGACGACATGAGTCCCGAACTCCTGGGCGGTGCCTTGGAGGAATTGAGGGCCGGAGGGGCCCTCGATGTCTTCACCACGCCCATCCAGGCCAAAAAACACCGGCCCGCGTGGCTCGTCTCGGTCGTCTCCCCGCTCTCGGAGACGGACCACCTGGCGGACCTCCTCCTCGAACACACCACCACCACCGGCGTCCGGGTCTCCGAATGGCGGCGCCGGGAACTGCCCAGAGAGATCCGCACCGTGGACACGCCCTACGGCCCCCTGCGGGTGAAGGCCCTGACCCTTCCCTCGGGCAAGGTGCGCCTCCACCCCGAGTGGGAGGACGTGAAGGCCCTCGCCGAGAAGGCCGGCGTCCCCGCGCGGGAGATCGCCGAGGCGCTCGCCAGGTGGCTCCCCTGAGGTTCGTCCAATCCCCCGGGACCTTCACGGTGGAAGAGATCCCCCTCTTCCCGCCCTGCGGCCACGGCTCCCACGCCTACCTGACGGTCCGGCGGGCGGGCTCTTCGACCCCCTTCCTGCTCGGGGAAATACGCAGGCGTCTCCGCCTGGCCGAGGAGGACCTGGGCTGCGCAGGGATGAAGGATCGAGACGCCGTGGCCGTGCAAACCTTTTCGATCCCCTCGCGCCTCCGGGCGCAGGCCGAACTCGCCTTCGGCGAACTGGGATGCGAGGTCCTCTCCTCCGCCCTGCACACGCACAAGCTGAGGACGGGGAAGCTGGCGGGAAACCGCTTCACCGTGCGTGTGGAGGGTGCCGAACCGACCGACGGGGAGACCCTGGAGGCAGACCTGCGGCGCATCGAGGCGGAGGGAATGCCCAACGCCTTCGGACCCCAGCGCTTCGCGGACCGCTCGGGACTGGAGGAGGGCCGGAAGATCTTCCTCGGCCATCGTCCCTCGGGGCCCTTCCGCAGGGCCCGATTCCTCGTATCGGCCTTCCAGGCCCTCCTGTTCAACGACTGGCTGGAGGCGCGGCGCTCCCGGGGGCTCCTCCCCTGGCCGGTGCCGGGAGACGTCATGAAGCGCCACGACTCGGGGGGAGAGTTTCCCGCGGAGGAGGTGGACGAGACGCTTCTCGCGAGGGTCCGGTCCCTCGAAATCTCCCCGGCCGGCCCCCTATTCGGGGGGAAGATGGCCCGCGCCTCGAAGGAAGCCCTCCAGTTCGAGGAAGAAACCCTCGCCCGGCACGGCCTCACCGTGAGGGACGTCGCCTCCGCCCGCGCTCCCGGCGCGCGCCGTCCCATGCGCGTCCCCGTCGGGCGAGTGGAGTTCGTGTGGACCGACGGGGGCGCCGTCCTCTCCTTCACCCTTCCCCCAGGCTCTTACGCATCCGTCCTTCTCGGCGAAGCGGGGATCGAGATCGTGCCTCCCCCCAGGCGGGAAGGAGCGGCCTAGGCGGGCCTTCCTGAACCTCTTTCGCGGGTGGAGGCCGTCGCTTGCGGAAGCGGGCTTCCGGAGCGACGTACGGAACCCCTCCTTTCGGATCGCCGGACCTGGGCCGCCCTCTCCCCTTTCGCCCCCCCGCCATCGGGTCTACACTGACGTCCCCTGCACCCGGAGGAACCCATGCCGACCATCGAATCGACGCCCGAATTCGTCACCCGCGCCTACGCCCGGATCGCCGCCAACGTGGAGGCGGCGCGACGGCGACTGGGCCGCCCCCTCTCCCTGGCGGAGAAGATCCTCCTCGGCCACCTGGATGACGTGGAGAGGGCCGAATTGGAGCCGGGAAAGAGCTACCTGTACCTCCGGCCCGATCGCGTGGCCATGCAGGACGCCACGGCGCAGATGGCCATCCTCCAGTTCATGCAGTCGGGCCGGGATTCCGTTGCCGTGCCCACGACCGTCCACTGCGACCACCTCATTCTCGCCCAAAGGGGAGCGGCACCGGACATGGCCGCCGCCCTCGAATCCAACCGCGAGGTGTACGAGTTCCTGGCCTCGGCCAGCCGGAAGTACGGCATCGGGTTCTGGAAGCCCGGCGCGGGAATCATCCACCAGGTCGTCCTCGAGAACTACGCCTTTCCCGGCGGAATGATGATCGGGACCGACTCCCACACGCCCAACGCGGGCGGGCTCGGGATGTTCGCATCGGGAGTGGGCGGGGCCGACGCCGTGGACGTCATGGCGGGCCTTCCCTGGGAGGTCCTCTACCCGAGGCGCATCGGCGTGCGCCTCACGGGGTCGCCATCGGGCTGGACCAGCCCCAAGGACGTCATCGTCCGCCTCCTGGGCATCCTCACCGTCAAGGGGGGCACCAACGCCGTCATCGAGTACTTCGGGCCCGGGTGCGCGGCCCTGTCCTGCACGGGAAAGGGGACCATCGCCAACATGGGCGCGGAGTTGGGCGCGACGACCAGCGTCTTCCCCTACGACGAGCGGATGGACGCCTACCTTCGAGGCACGGGGCGGGCGCCCCTGGCGGACCTGGCGCGCAAGCACCCCGAACTGCTCGGCGCCGACTCCGAGGTGGAGGAGAAGCCCGCCGCCTTCTTCGACCGCCTCGTGGAGATCGACCTCTCCACCCTGGAGCCCCAGGTGGCGGGGCCGCACACGCCCGACCTGAGCCGGTCGGTGGGCGAACTCAAAACCGCGGTGGCCAAGGAGGGCTATCCGGCGGGCTTGCGCGCCGCTCTCATCGGCTCCTGCACCAACTCCTCCTACGAGGACATGGGCCGTGCCGCCGAGGTGGCGCGCCAAGCCTCGGGGGCGGGGCTGAGGGCGGCGGTCCCCCTCCTGGTCACGCCGGGCAGCGAGCAGATCCGGGCCACCATCGAGAGGGACGGCCAGATGCGCGACCTGGCGGCCCTGGGCGCCACGGTCCTGGCCAACGCGTGCGGCCCCTGCATCGGCCAGTGGAAGCGGGACGACGTGGGCCCCGGCGAAGCCAACGCCATCGTTTCCTCCTTCAACAGGAACTTTCCCCGCCGCAACGACGGGAACGCCTCCACCCTCTCCTTCCTCACGAGCCCGGAGGTGGTCGTGGCGTACGCCGTGGCGGGGCGCCTGGACTTCGACCCCCGGACCGACGCCCTGAAGACACCGTCGGGAAAGGAGTTCCGATTCGTCCCGCCGGCGCCGGCGCCGGATCTTCCCCCCGAAGGGTTCCTCCGCGACGAAGCCGGATACGTGCCCCCGGCGGAGGAGGGCAACGCGGTGGAGGTGAAGGTGGCCCCCGGTTCCGAGCGCCTCCAGGTCCTCTCCCCCTTTCCCCCGTGGGACGGAAAGGACTTCGTGGAGCTGCCCGTCCTGTTGAAGGCCAAGGGGAAGTGCACCACGGACCACATCTCCCCCGCCGGGCCCTGGCTCCGCTTTCGGGGCCACCTGGACAAGATCAGCGACAACCTTTTCAACGGCGCGGTCAACGCCTTTACCGCGAAGGCCGGAACGGGCGTGAACCAGATCTCGGGGGAAAAGGAGGTCCCCCTCTCCCAATTGGCCCGAAGCTACAAGGCCTCCGGGAGGAGGTGGGTGGCCGTGGGCGACGAGAACTATGGGGAGGGATCGAGCCGGGAACACGCCGCCATGTCCCCGAGGCACCTGGGGGCCGCCGCGGTCATCGCGCGCTCCTTCGCGCGCATCCACGAAAGCAATTTAAAGAAGCAGGGCGTCCTCCCCCTGACCTTTGCGGATCCCAAGGACTACGACAAAGTGGAGGCCGCCGACCGGATCAGTCTGCTGGGCCTTTCCTCCCTCGCCCCCGGCCAGCCCGTGCGCGCCCTCCTGCACCACGGGGACGGCACCGGGGAGGAGATCCGCTTGAACCACAGCCTCAACGCCGAACAGATCGCGTGGTTCCGCGCCGGGAGCGCCCTCAACGCGGTGAGGAAGTAAGGACCAAGGGAAAAGACGCGGGGAGACAAGGCAGGACCGGCCGGGATTCCCCCGAATTCCGGGACGGGCCTTCTCAGAGAAGCGCCTTGGCAAGCACCTCGAGCGGGTGGAGGACGGGAACGCCTCCGAGGTGCGCCTGGTCCTGGATCCGGCACGAGCCGCAGGGGGTGACGACGGCCTCGGGGGCGGCGGCCCGGATCCGGGCATAGAGGGGCCCGGCCACCGCCTCCGCGAGGGCGGCATGGCTCGCCTCGGCGCCGTGGGACCCCGCGAGGCCGCAGCACTCCTCCGTCACGTCGAGCAAGGTGAGGCCGGGGATGCGCCGCAGGAGGGCAACCTCGTCCCCGGCGGTACCCAGGACGGCGGCGTGGCAGGGCGTCTGGTACACGACCCGGAGGGGAACCGGCCGAAGGGCCTCCGGGCGGTCCCGCATGCGGGCGGCGAGGAAGGTGAACAGGCCCGCGCAGGCCGCCGACAGGGTCTCCGCCTCCCGGGAAGGGAAGTACCGCGCGTGCTCCCTGGACAGGGCGAGGAGGCAGGAGGGCGC
Organism: Acidobacteriota bacterium; assembly: GCA_040758175.1. Taxonomy (GTDB): domain Bacteria; phylum Acidobacteriota; class UBA4820; order UBA4820; family DSQY01; genus JBFLVU01. The sequence continues at coordinate 11,103 of JBFLVU010000055.1, forward strand.
CGAGGCCACGAGGGCGTACCCCTTCTCCACCCACGGGAGGAAGTTCCTGCGGATGAAGGCGGCGTCCTGGGCCGCCGCGTCGGGAAGGCCCCGGGCGAACTTGCTGACGCCGCAGCATGCCTGGGCGGGGACCACCACGTCCACCCCGAGGGCGTTCAGGACGCGCACGGCCAGCGCCGCCTCCCCGTCTGGGTTGTAGGTGTTGCCATAACACCCGTAGAAGTAGGCCGCCCGGCCGTTGCCGTTGGAGGGCGCGTCGAAGCGGTGAAGCCTGCCCGGATCGAATGCGAACCGGGGCGCCAGCGGGGGGGCCTTGAGATCCGTCCGCAAACCCAGGAGGGCCCCGCCCAGCGCGCGGACCGCGCGCCCTTCGGCCAGGCGGGCCGCGCCCGGGACGGCCGTGTATCCGAGGGCCGGAAGGCGGGCCAGAAACCCGTCCCGGAGCCGCTGGAGGCGCGGCGTGAAGGCCTCACGGTAGGCCGCCGCGACCGGCGCCACGTCCACGCCCGTGGGACAGTGGAGGGCGCACTGGGAGCATCCCAGGCAGGACTCGAAGATCTCCCGGACTTCGGGGCGGCGGGCCTCCCGGGGAGCCAGTTCCCCAGAGAGCAGGGCCTGGAGGAGATGGGCGCGGCCGCGGCTCGAAGCCAGTTCGTAGTCCGTGGCCCCCGCCGTGGGGCAGAAATCCCGGCAGGTTCCGCATCCGTGACAGCGCTCGGCCTCCACGGCCCAGGCCTCCTCCGAGAGGCGTCCCGGAAGGGCCGCGCGCGCGTAGGCCGGATGGAAGCGAGTTCCCGCCTCCATGGGCTCGGCCTCCGCGGGAGCGATGATCCCCGGATTGAAGATCTCCTCGGGGTCGAGGGCCAGCTTGATCCGGCGGAACAGGTCCGTAAGAGGGCCGTAGACCAAGGGCAGGAAGGGCGTCCTCAGGCGGCCGTCACCGTGCTCACCGGAGAGGGCGCCGCCGAGGGAGGCCAGGAGTTCGGCCACCTCCCTCGCAATCCGGGGCATCTCCCGAAAGTGGGCGGGGTCCGTCAGGTCCATGAAGGGGTTCACGTGAAAGTTCCCGTCTCCCGCGTGGCCGAAGATCACGACCTGGATGTCCCGCGCCGCGAGGATCTCCGCAACGCCCTTCAGGTAGGCCGGGATGGCTTGCGTGGGCACGGCCCCATCCTCGATGAAGCGGAGCGACTTGAGCCGCCCCCGCCCCCGGTTCAGAAGAGGGCTGGCGGCTTTGCGGAAGGCCCAGATCCTCGCCCGCTCGTCCGGAGTCGAGGCCCGCGTCTCCCCGACGGCCCCCGCCGCCCGGGCGGCGGCGAGCACCGCCCCCATGGAGTCGGCGGCCTCCTCGACGCCCTCCCCGTCGGTCTCGACGAGAAGGAGGCACCGGGCGGAATCGGACACGGGGAGGGGGAAGGCGCCGTACCCCATTCGGATGATCTGCAGAAAAGTCTCGTCGAGGATCTCCAGGGCCGACGGCCCCACCGGGAGGATGTCCAGGACGGCCTGGCCCGCCGCTGCCACGTCAGGAAACTCCAGGAGGACAAGATCCTGGCGCCGGGGCAGGCCCAGAAGCCCGAGGCGGGCCTCCACCACGATTCCCAGGGTCCCCTCGGATCCCACGAAGAGGGGGACCAGGTCGACCCCCTCCCCCGGCCCGAGGCAGTCCTTGAGGTTGTAGCCCGACGCGTTCGCCCGGCTGAGGGGCCACCGCCGGAGAATGTCCGCCCTCTGTTCCTCGATGAGCGCCGCGACCCGGCGCAGGGCGGGGTGGGCGTACTCCTCCGGCGCCCGGAAGCCCCGGGAGAGATTCGCGCGCTCCCCATCCGCGAGGAGGACCGAGAGGGCCCGGGTGTGGGCGAGGGTCGTTCCGTACTTCACCGACCGTGCGCCCTTCGAGTTGTTGGCGAGCATGCCCCCGAGGGTGCAGAAGTCCTGGCTCGAGGGATCCGGGGAAAAGCGAAGGCCCTTCGGGTTCAGCAGGCGGTTGAGGTCCGACAGGACGACGCCGGGCTGGACCACCGCCTCCCGGGCGCCCTCGTCCACCGAGACCACCGACGCCATCCACCGGGAGACGTCGGCGACGATCCCCGTGCCCACGGACTGCCCCGCCAGGCCCGAGCCTCCCCCCCTCAAGGTCAGGGACGCGCCGGACTCCCTCGCCCGCTCGATGCCCCAGCGCAGGTCCGCCTCGCCCTTCGGATAGAGGACCCCGGCGGGCCGCCGGGCATAGATGCACGCGGCCCGGGAATACACGGCCCGGTGGGCGCTGTCCGTATGGAAGGCCCCTTCGGGGGGCGAGGGAACTTTCACGGCCGGCTCCGGTCTCACCTCAACGCGGGGGCGCCGGGGATGTTCCGACGAACCCCCGCCGACCACCGTAGC
>JBFLVU010000056.1:0-13485 GCA_040758175.1 Acidobacteriota bacterium
GCCACCACAACGTGGGCGGACTCCCCGAGCGCATGCGCATGAAAGTCGTGGAGCCGATCCGCGACCTGTTCAAGGACGAGGTCCGGGATGTGGGCCGCCTCCTGGGGCTGGACGCCGCCTTCGTGGACCGGCACCCCTTTCCGGGGCCGGGCCTCGCCGTCCGGATCCTCGGCGAGGTGACGCGGGGGGACGCCGCCCTCTTGCGGGAGGCGGACGCGATCTTTCTCGAGGAGATCCGCCGGGACGGCCTCTACGGGTCGGTTTCCCAGGCTTTCGTGGTCCTCCTGCCCGTCCGCACGGTGGGCGTCATGGGGGACGCCAGGACCTACGACCGGGTGGCGGCCCTAAGGGCCGTGGTCACCGAGGACTTCATGACGGCCGACTGGTTCCGCTTCTCCCCCGAGTTCCTCGGGCGCGTATCGAGCCGAATCGTGAACGAGGTGAGGGGCATCAGCCGGGTGGTCTACGACGTGACCTCCAAGCCTCCCGGCACCATCGAATGGGAGTGATCGTGGATTTCGGATTTCGGATTCCGGATTTCGGATTGGGACGGGGCGTGCCGGAGGGCCGCCGAGAGGCCCGAAGGAGGGCGGGCGGTAACCGGCGGAGCCCCGGCCGGGTTCCAGGCGCATTCCCTTCGCCCTCTGCAGCCCGGATTCCGGGCCCCCTTGGCCCGCACTTCTTCTCGGTCGGGCTCCTCCCATGACCGACCGTCCCTTCGTCCACCTGCACCTGCACACGCAGTATTCCCTGTTGGACGGGGCGTGCCGCCTCGACGAAGCCCTCGCCCAAGCCTCCTCCCACGGCTCGCCCGCCATGGCCATCACGGACCACGGCAACCTCTTCGGCGCCGTGAAGTTCTTCAGGCGAGCCATTAAGGCTGGCGTCCGCCCCATCATCGGCTGCGAGGCCTACGTGGCCCCCCACTCGCGGTTCGACGAGGACGCGACGGGGCCGGACGGCAAGCGCCCATACTCCCACCTGATCCTCCTGTGCGAGAACGAGACCGGGTACCACAACCTCTGCAAGCTCTCCACCGCCGCCTTTCTGGAGGGCTTTCAGTACAAGCCCCGCATGGACAAGGACCTCCTGCGGCGTCACCACGAGGGGCTCATTGCCACCTCCGCCTGCCTCGGCGGGGAGATTCCGCAGAAACTGAGGCGGGGGAAGGACGAGGAGGCGCTGAAGTCGGCGCTGGAGTTTCGCGAGATCTTCGGCCCCGACCACTTCTTCCTGGAGATCCAGGACCACGGCCTTCCCGAGCAGGCCGCGGTGAACGCCAAAATCCTGGAGATGCACCGGGAGACGGGAATCCCCCTGGTGGCCACGAACGACGTCCACTTCCTGCGGAGGGAGGACTTCGGGGCCCACGACATCCTCCTGTGCATCCAGACCAAGACCACGCGGGAGGAGCGCTCCAAGTCGGGTAAGATGGCCTACACAACGGAGCACTACCTCAAGAGCCCCCGGGAAATGTGGGACCGCTTCGGGGACTGGCCCGAGGCGCTGGAGAACACGGTCAAGGTGGCCCAACGCTGCCACTTCGCCTTCGACACCGAGTCCAAACACTACCCGAAGTTCCAGGTGCCCGAGGGAGAGACCCTCGCCTCCTACTTCGAGAAGGTGGCCCGGTCCGGCTTCGCCAGGCGAAAGGAGCAGGGTCTCCTGGGACAGAAGGGGGCCTTGGCGCCGGAGGAGTACGAAAGGCGCTTCGACCAGGAGATCGGGCTCATCAAGAAGATGGACCTCGCGGGCTACTTTCTGGTGGTTTGGGACTTCATCCGGCACGCCCGGGAGCGCGGCGTTCCGGTGGGACCGGGCCGAGGCAGCGCCGCGGGCTCCTTCGTCTCTTACTGCATGGGCATCACGGACCTTGACCCGCTCAAATACGGCCTCCTCTTCGAGCGCTTCCTCAACCCGGAGCGGATCACCATGCCCGACATCGACATCGATTTCTGCATGCGGGGGCGGGCCGACGTAATCCAGTACGTCACGGAGAAGTACGGCCGGGACAACGTGGCCCAGATCATCACCTTCGGCGAGATGAAGGCGCGCCTGGCGCTTCGGGACTCGGGGCGCGCGTTGGGCGTGCCTCTGGAGAAGGTGGATCGCATCGCCAAGCTCGTGCCCGAGGACCTCTCGGCCACCTTGGAAACGGCCCTCAGCGTTTCGCCCCAGTTCAAGGAAAACTACGACGGCGATCCACAGGTGCGCGAGATGGTGGACATCGCCCGCCGCCTGGAAGGGCTTACCCGGCACGCCTCCACCCACGCCGCCGGGGTGGTCATCGCCCCCCGGCCCATCACCGAATACCTGCCCCTGCACAAGGCCGCCGGGGGCAAGGAGGACATCACCACCCAGTACAGCAAGGACGAAATCGAGGCCCTGGGCCTGCTCAAAATGGACTTCCTGGGCCTCCGGACCCTCACCGTCCTCTACGACACCCTGGAGCTGATCCGCCTCTCGGGGGGGGAGCCCCCCGACCTGGCCGCCGTTCCCCTGGACGACGCGAAGACCCTGGAGCTCTTCGGTCGGGGCGACACGGACGGGGTCTTCCAATTTGAATCGGGCGGCATGAAGGACATCCTGCGCCGCCTGGGGCCCCGGCGGTTCGAAGACCTCATCGTGCTGAACGCGCTCTACCGACCGGGCCCGCTGGACGCCGGGATGATCAACACGTACATCTCCCGGGCCAAGGGCCGGGAGGCCGTCGAGTACCCGGTGAAGGAAGTCAAGGAGATCCTGGACGAGACCCTGGGCGTCATCGTGTACCAGGAGCAGGTCATGCTCATCGCCCACCGGCTGGGGGGATTTACGCTCGGCCAGGCGGACACCCTCCGGAAGGCCATGTCCAAGAAGGACGCCGCCGCCATGCAGGTCCAGCGGAAGCTGTTCCTGGAGGGATGCGCCAAGCGCGGGGTGGACGAGGGGCGGGCGGGGGACCTCTTCGACCACATGGAAACCTTCGGCCGGTACGGATTCAACAAGTCCCACTCGGCGGCCTACGCGCTCGTGGCCTTCCAGACGGCCTTCCTAAAGGCCCACTTCCCGACCCACTTCATGGCGGCGACCCTGTCGGCCTGGGCGGAGCACACGGACGAGGTCATGAAGTACATGAACTCGTGCCGGGAGATGGGAATCTCCCTCCTCCCGCCCGATGTGAACCGGAGCCAGGTGGGGTTCAGCATCGAGGACGGCGCCATCCGCTACGGCCTCTCCGCCATCAAGAACGTCGGCCTGAACTCCGTGGAGGCCATCCTCGAAGCCCGGCGGCGGGTCGGCCCGTTTCCCGACCTCTTCCGCTTTTGCAGGGAGGTGGACCGTTTCCACGCGAACCGGCGGGTCCTGGAGAACCTCGTCCAGTCGGGAGCCATGGACGGCTTCGGGGTTCCCCGCTGGGACCTCCTGGCCTCGCTGGACGCGGCCATGGCCTCCGCCGTCCGTCACCAGGAGGACCGCCTCCGCGGGCAGGCGGGCCTCTTCGGCGGGGAGGACGCATCGGAGCCGGAAGCCTACTCCAAGGGGACTCCGTGGTCCGATGCGGAGAAGTTCGCGAAGGAGAAGGAGAGCCTGGGATTCTACCTGTCCGGGCACCCGCTGGTGGAGAAGCAGGAAATGCTGCGCCGCTTCGCCTCCCACCACATCGTGGAACTGGCCGATGCGCCCCCGGACGCGGAGATCACGGTGGGAGGGGTCGTGGGCCAGTGGAACCAGAAGAAGAGCAAAAAGGGGGAGATGTTCGGGCTGCTGGTTCTCGAGGACCTGGAGGCCCGGGTCGACGTTCTCCTCTTCAACGAGTGCTTCAAGCGGTACCAGGGGGCCATCGAAAAGGACTCGGCCGTCTTGGTGATCGGCCGCATCCAGCGGGATCAGGACGGGAAACCGAAGGTCTGGGCCAACGCCGTCGTCCCCATGGACAGGGCGCAGGAGGAGCTGGAGCCGAAGGCCACGGGGGTCCTCGTGTGCCTGCCCGCCGCCCTGTGCGAAGATGAAGACTGGCTCCTGGACTTTGAAGAGCGCCTGCGCCGGCACCACGGCGCCCTGCCGGTGTATGTGGATGTGGAGGAGGAGCGCAGCGTCACCCGCATTCTCCTCGGAGGCCAGCTGAGGGTGAGGGGAGGGCGGGGCTTCATCGACGACCTGGAGGTCCTGGTGGGACGGGGGCGCGTGAAGCACCTGTTCCGGACCCTGACCCGCGGAGAGGGAAAGAGGAGGCCGAGCCCATGAAGGACCCCCGGGAGTTCGAGCGCCCCATCCTGGAACTCGAGGCCCAGATCGAGAACCTGGGCCTCTTCGGGGACGAGAAGAGGCGTGAAAAGGAGCTGGCCGCCCTCCAAAAGAAGCTGGACAAACTCCGGCGCGAGACGTACGCCAAGCTCACTCCCTGGCAGGTGGTCCAGGTGGCCCGGCACGCCCACAGGCCCTATACCCTGGACTACGTTCAAGCGCTCTTCACGGACTTCGTGGAACTCCACGGGGACAGGGGCTACGCCGACGATCCGGCCATCGTGTCCGGCCTGGCGCGCTTTCACGGAAGAACGGTGGCAGTCATCGGCCACCAGAAAGGGCGGGACACCAAGCAGAAGATCCACCGCAACTTCGGGATGCCCCGGCCCGAGGGGTACCGAAAGTCCCTCCGCATCATGCGGATGGCGGAGAAGTTCCGGATGCCCATCCTCACCTTCATAGACACTCCGGGAGCCTACCCCGGTCTGGACGCGGAGGAGCGTGGGCAGGCCGAGGCCATCGCCGTCAACTTGAAGGCCATGGCCCTCCTGCGGGCGCCCATCGTGGTGACGGTGACCGGGGAGGGAGGAAGCGGGGGGGCCCTGGCCCTGGGCGTCGGGGACCGCGTCAACATGCTCCAGTACGCCATCTACTCGGTCATCTCCCCGGAAGGGTGCGCGGCGATCCTGTGGAAGGACGCCGTCCAGGCGGAGACCGCCGCGTCGGCCCTCAAACTGACGGCCCAGGACCTGAAGGGTCTCGAGCTCATCGACGCCATCGTGGAGGAGCCCCCCGGGGGCGCTCCCGTGGACCCGCCGGCCGTCTACGCCCGCCTGGACGCGCTCCTCGAGGCCCAGATCGAGGAGCTGGAGGCCATGTCCACGGAGGAGCTTCTCCGTGGACGCTACGAGAAGTTCAGGGCCATGGGGGCCTACTCCGAGGCCGTGGAGGCCGGCATCCGCAAGGGAGGGTGACGGGCCCTCCGAGAGGGGCGAACGCGGTCCCGCGTCCGTGCGACAGGGGCGAGGGCCGGACACCCCGCGGACCTTGACTTGGCCTCCCGGCTGACCTATGGTGCCCCTGTCAGGGGGGTTGGACCCGAATGGCCCTGTACCAGTTGCAGCTCGAAAACCAGTCCAGACCGGCCTTTGGCAGGCACGACGGACCTCCCCTCGTCCGCCGATCCCCCTGCATCGTACAGACCGAATACGGGCCCGCCCTGGCGGAGGTGCTTGAATCGAGGAATTTTGTCGAGTCCAGCCTGCCTCCCGGTCAGATCCTTCCGGTGATCAGGCCGGCCACCGAGGAGGACGCGAAGCGCCGGCAGCGGCACCGCCAGATCGAGCGCGAGGCGCTCATCTTCTGCAGGGACCAGGTCCGGACCCTCCGCCTCGAAATGAAGGTCGTCCTGGTCCACATGCTCTTCGACGAAAGCCGGCTCCTCTTCGTGTTCACGGCCGAGAACCGCGTGGATTTCCGCGAACTCGTGCGAATCCTCGCGCATCAGTATCACCTCCGAATCGAAATGCGGCAGGTGGGCGTCCGGGACGAGACCAAGCTCCTCGGGGGGTTCGGCCACTGCGGGCGGCCCCTTTGCTGCTCCGCCCACCTCTCGCAGTTCTATCCGATCACCATCCGCATGGCCAAGGACCAGGGACTGAGCCTGAATCCCTCCAAGATCTCGGGGCGCTGCGGCCGGCTCATGTGCTGTCTCCGCTACGAGTGCCCGAAGGGGAAGAAGGGTCCTCAGGCCGCCGCGCCGGAAGAGTGATCTCCCAGGAGCCGACCATGCCCGACCGGAAGCTGATCCGTCCCAATCTGCGCGACTACAAGAGCTACCGTCGCGAAGGCCGGGAAGTGAAGGAGGAAGAGGGGGGCAGCCTCCCCGCCGGCACCTTCTCCTCGGCGCGGCGCAAGCAGGTTCCGCCGGAGCAGACCAACGCCGAGAATTTCTACTACCTCAAGCAGATGGGCTCCAAGACCCCCGTGGTGGTGGTTCTGAACGACGGTGAGGAGCTCCACGGCTGGATCGAGTGGTACGACCGCGACTGCCTGAAGGTCCACCGCCTGAGCGAGCCCAACCTTCTCGTCTACAAGCACGCCATCAAGTACATCTACAAGGAGCGAGAGGCATGACGCGTCCACGGGTGCTCATCACCACCGGAGATCCCGGGGGGATCGGTCCGGAGATCCTATGGTCCGTCCTCCAGCCGGGGGACCTTCAACAGGCGGCCGAGATCACCGTCATCGGCCCGCTCCGCTCGGTCGCTTCCGCCCCCGAGGGGGTCCGCTGGGACGACGTGGATCTGCCCGCCCTTCGGTTCCACAAGCGCCCCCACCCCGACAACGGCAGGATCTCGCTCCTGACCCTGGAGGAGGCGTGCCGGAGAATGGAGCGCAAGGAGGCGGACCTGCTGGTGACGGGCCCGGTCTCCAAGGAGGCCATCCGGCGCTGCGGCATCCCCTTTTCGGGCCACACGGAATACTTCGCCCAGTCATTCCACTGCCGCACCTACATGGTGTTCTTCACGGGGGTCATGCCCGTGGCCCTCTTCTCCACCCACATCCCCGTGCGCGACGTGCCGTCGGTCCTGACGAAGGAGGCCCTGGTGGACTTCGTGCGGGGCCTGGCCACGGCCTGGAACCGCCAGCTCAACGCCTGGCCGAGTTTCCGCATCGCGGGCCTCAATCCCCACGCCGGAGAGGGAGGGCTCCTCGGACGGGAGGAGCGGGAGGTGCTGGAGCCCGCCGTGGAGGCGCTGCTGGCCGAAGGTGTGGCCGTGGACGGTCCGGTGCCCGCCGACAGCCTCTTCCTCCGGCCCGACGGTCCGGACAAGATCGCCGTGGCTCTGTACCACGACCAGGGGATGATCCCTGCCAAGATGATGAGCCAGGGCCACGCGGTCAACTGCACCCTCGGCCTGCCCTTCCTCCGGACCTCTCCGGACCACGGCCCCGCCTTCGACATCGCGGGCGCAGGGCAGGCGGACCCGGAGAGCCTCCGCCGGGCGATCCTCACGGGCCTCGACCTCCTCAAGCGAAGGCGCTGACGTGCTGGACCTGCACGCCATCCGAAGCGCGCCAGAGGCCTTCCAGGCGGCCCTGGCCCGGAAGGGAGTGCCGCCGGAAGAGGTGACCGCGCTTCTGGAACTCGACGCCGCCCGCCGGGAGATTCTCGTGCGGGTGGAGGCCCTGAAGGCCCGCCGAAACGACGCGAGCCTCCGCATCGGACGGATGAAGAAATCGGGGGAGGACACGTCGGCCCTCCAGGCGGAAACGCGGGCTCAAGGGGACGAGATCCGGGCCCGGGACAAGCGCGTCGTCGAGATCGAAGGGGAGATCCAGGGACGGCTTCTGAGGATTCCGAACGTTCCCCACGCCTCCGTCCCCGATGGGGCCGACGAGTCGGGCAACGTAGCTGTGAAAACGTGGGGAGAGCCCCCGCGGCTGGACTTCACCGCCCTCTCCCATGAGGAGATCGGCGTGCGGTTGGGCATCCTCGACTTCGAGAGGGCGGCCAAGCTGTCGGGCTCCCGCTTCGTGGTCTACCGGGGGGCGGGGGCGCTCCTGGAGAGGGCCCTCATCTCCTTCATGCTCGACCTTCACGCCACCCGTCACGGGTACACGGAGGTGATCCCTCCCTACCTCGTCCGGCCGGAAGCTCTCGTGGGAACGGGGAACCTCCCGAAGTTCGAGGCCGACCTGTTCAAGGTGGACGGGGGAGACTTCTATCTCATCCCCACGGCCGAAGTCCCGGTCACCAACCTGCACCGGGACGAGATCCTGGAGGAGGCGGACCTGCCGCTCTCCTACTGCGCCTTCACGCCCTGCTTCCGCTCCGAGGCTGGCTCCTACGGCAAGGACGTGAAGGGCATGATTCGCCAGCACCAGTTCCACAAGGTCGAGCTCGTGAAGTTCTCGCGTCCGGAGGAGTCCTACCACGAGTTGGAGCGCCTCACCTCTCACGCCGAGGCGGTCCTGGAGGCCCTGGGGCTTCACTACCGCAGGGTCCTCCTCTGTGCGGGCGACATGTCCTTTTCCTCCGCGAAGACGTACGACCTGGAGATCTGGCTGCCCTCCCAGGGCTGCTTCCGGGAGATCTCCTCCTGCTCCAACTTCGAGGACTTCCAAGCGCGAAGGGCCAACATCCGCTACCGGCCCGCGGGGGGCGGGAAACCCAGGCTCGTCCATACCCTGAACGGGTCCGGGTTGGCCGTGGGGCGGACCTTCGTGGCCCTCCTCGAACAATTCCAGAGGCCCGACGGCTCCGTGGGGATCCCCGGGGTGTTGCGCCCCTACTGTGGCGGAAAAGACTCAATCGAGGTTGACAGGTCCTAGCCGGCCGCCCCAAAATACACTCTGGAGCGGCGGGATTGTTTCGCAGTCATGATTGCAGTGTGTCCAACGTGAGGAAAGGAGGAAACAGCATGAAGCTCAAGATCGGAGGCGTGGCGCTCCTGGTGCTCGCCCTGGCGGTATCCGGGGCGGTTTTCGCCCAGGGGAACACGGGAGCCCTTTCGGGTCGGGTCCTCGACCAGGACGGCAACCCCATCCCCGGTGCGTCCATCGAAGTCACGTCCAAGTTCCTTCAAGGTCCCCGCGGCACGGCGTCCAACGTGCAGGGCGAGTTCCTCGTCCCCTACCTCCCCCCGGCCAATGACTACCGCATGGTCGTGGAGGCCGTGGGCTTCAACAAGATCATCCAGTCCAACGTCACCATCAGCCTGGGCAGCACCACCACGCTGGAAGTGACGCTCATGAGCGGCGGGGAGGAAGTGACGGTCACCGCCCGCCCGCCGGCCGTCACCCTCAAGGAGACCAAGATCTCCACAAACCTGACCCAGGAAGAGATGGAGATGATCCCCATCGGCCGCCAGTACCAGGACACCCTGTACCTGGCACCCACGGTCGTATCCTCCGGATCCGGCGGCAACCCCGGCGTGGCGGGCTCCACCTCCTCGGAGAACATCTTCCTGGTGAACGGGCTCAACACGACGGACCCCGTCACGGGGACCTTCGGAACGAACCTGAACTTCAACTTCATCCGCGAGATGGAAGTGGCCACCGGCGGCCTCGACGCCGAGTACGGCGCCTCCACGGGCGGCCTCTTCAACGTGCTCACCAAGAGCGGCTCCAACGAGTTCCACGGCGAGGTGTTCGCCTACTACACGGACGACTCCTTCACGGCCAACTCCCACTCCACCGACCTCTCCGTGAACAGCCCCCAGCCCTACCACAACTACGACTACGGCTTTGACCTGGGCGGCCCCATCATCAAAGACAAGCTCTGGTTCTTCGTGGCGTACAACCCCTCCCTCTTCACGAGGCACCATGAGGGCACGTCGGTGCTCACCGCCGTGAACCCCTACCACCCGGCCTACGGCTCCACCCTGGACATTCCGTATAAGTACGACGACCTCAGCCGGAACTGGTTCTGGTCCACCAAGTTCAACTACCGCGTGAACGAGAAGCACAACCTGGAACTCAGCATCTTCTCGGATCCCTCGCACATGTGGTACAACGAGGGCTACACGGACACCCTCGACCGCCGCTCCTACATGACCCGCCGCTACCAGGGCGGCTACAGCGCGGCCTTCAAGTGGTACGCCACGTGGACGTCCAATTTCTTCATGGACCTCGGCATCGGCAAGACCCACTCGCGTCTGGACATCCTCCCCTGGGACAAGGCGGGCTACGGCCGTCCCCAGATCGTCAGCTTCGACTACTCCCCCAGCCTGAGCATCGGTGGCGGCATCGGGAATTACATCTACGACGACCGCGACACGGACCAGTTCCAGGTCAAGATGACCTACCTCTACAAGAACCACGAAATCAAATTCGGCGCCGACCACGAAGTCCTCAAATGGGACTCCTACAGCAATTACACCGGCGGCCAGCTCTGGTACGTGCAGTACAACCTCGCGAGCCTCAACCCCGCGTCGGCCAACCCGGCGGACTACTACTACTGGATCATCCAGAGCGTCCAGAACCCCAACTACAACGAAAAGGGCTACTACACGGCCCTCTTCGCCCAGGACAAGTGGTCCGTCACCGACAACGTAACGCTCTCCTATGGCCTGCGGTATGAAAAGAACGAGATCAAGCCCGGCAACGGCGGCGAGCAGCTGTCCCTGGATTCCTGGTCTCCGCGCCTGGGCATCTCCTACGATTTCATGAAGAACGGCCGCTCCAAGATGTTCCTCAACCTGGGCCGCTTCTACCAGCGCCTGCCCATCGCCCTGGCCAACTCCATGGACCCGGGCCACGCCACCTACCAGGACGTCTACCGCAGATATCCCAAGGAATTCTGGTATCGCAGCACCTACGGCGCCATCCCCACGACCATCCTCGACGGCGTCAAGAACCAGTACACGGACGAACTCGTGGCCGGGTTGGAGTACGAGATCAAGCCCGACCTGACCTTCGGCTTCCGCGGCGTCTTCCGCGAGTTGGGCCGAGTCATCGAGGACGTGGGGTACATCGACCAGTACGGCGGCATCTCCTACATCGTCATGAACCCCGGCGACCAGTGGCCCGCGGGCATCATGGACGCCTGGGCCTCGGCCGTTCCCGACTACGAGCGCTTCCCCAAGCCCATCCGCAATTACCAGGGCTACACCTTCACGCTCAACAAGCGCTTCTCCGACAACTGGTTCCTGAACGCCAGCTATACCCTGTCCTTCCTCAAGGGCAACTACGAGGGCGGCTCGGGCGGCTACAGCCTCGCCGGCCTCAACCCCGGGGCCTCCAGCGCCTACGACATCCCCGAGACGATCCTCACCAACAACCGTTATGGCTGGCTGCCCCAGGACCGCCGCCACCAGCTCAAGATCCAGGGCTCCTACCGCTTCGATTTCGGCATGGTCCTGGGCGCCAATTTCATCTACCAGTCGGGCCGGCCCTTCAACAAGCAGATGGGCTACCCGAACTACGAGGCCGGCTACGGCACGATCCTCGTCAACCAGCGCGGGTCGGACCGCCTGCCCGGCACCTGGCAGCTCGACCTCCACGCCGAGTACACCTTCAAGCTCTGGAAGACGAACCTGGCGCTCTTCGCCGACGTGTTCAACGCCACGAACCGCCAGACGGCCACCGCCAAGTACCAGACCTACTATCAGACGCCGGACTACCTGAGCGACGTCACGAGCGGAAACCTGCGCCGGGATCTCAACTGGGGCAAGACCTCCGGCCGCCAGGGCAGCCGCAACGCCCGCCTCGGCGTGAAGTGGACCTTCTAAACCAGGCCTGAGTCCTTCTGGACTCGTCGGGGACCCCGGGGTACCGGGGTCCCCTTTTTCTGGGCCATTTTCCCCGATTGTGTCGGAAAGGACACAGGGGGTTGACACGGTGGAATTCTTCCATTAACTTGACGGCATTGGTATGAAAGGAGGTGATGCGGAGGAGGGTAAGTCCTTGAGTTTTAGGAGGTTTCGAAAACTTCAGAGGTTATGGAGGTGACCATATGAGGAAAGCACTCAAGTGGGGTGCCCTGGCCGTGTTGGCGCTCAGCCTCACGGGCTTTGCCGTGTTCGCCCAGCAGGGCGGCGGCATGCAGGGCAAGGTGACGGATGAGGCTGGACAGCCGGTGATCGGGGCCACCATTCAGGTGAGCGGTCCCAACCTGCAGGGCTTCATGGGGACGGCCTCGGACACGAACGGTCAGTACGTCATCCCGTTCCTGCCCGTCGGCAAGGGCTACCAGGTGAAGGTGGAGGCCCCCGGCTACAACACGGTGGTGCGCAAGGGCATCGAGATCCCCCTGGGCACGACCATCAGCCTGCCCTTCACGCTGAGCCAGGGCAAGACGGAGATCGTGGTCACGGCGGCGGCCCCGGTGATCGACACCAAGCGGACCGAAGTCGGCGCCAACATCTCCGACACCATGATCAGCTCCATCCCGCTGGCCCGTAACTCCGCCGGCATCGCCTTCCTGGCCCCCGGCGCCGTGTCCTCGGGTCTGGCCGACACGCCCTCCATCGGCGGCGCGTCGGGCCCCGAGAACTCCTACACGGTGAACGGCGTGGACGTGACCGGTTCGGGCGACGCCCTGAACCTGACCGCGCTGAACTTCGACTTCATCGAGGCCACCGAGGTGAAGACCGGCGGTCTCGACGCCGAGTACGGCGCCCTCATGGGCGGCAACATCAACTCCATCACCAAGAGCGGCGGCAACGAGTTCCACGGCTCGCTCTTCGCGTATTACTTCGACGACGGCATGGGCGCCACCGAGCGCAGGCTCCAGAACCCCACCGTTGTCAACTTCCGCAAGTCCTTCAAGCAGTACGACATCGGCGGCAGCCTGGGCGGCTACTTCATCAAGGACAAGCTCTGGTTCTTCGTGGCCTACGACTACAACAAGACTACCCAGTCCTTCACCGCCAACGGCGGCGACGCCAACGTCCTCCTCAACGGCCGCCCCTCCTACTCTTGGGCCGCGCCCACGGGCTACGAGAACGAAGAGAAGGACCCCCAGTACGCCCTGAAGATGACCTGGAACGTGAGCCCCAACCACAAGCTGGGCTTCTCCTGGTTCGGCAACAACGACAAGGTGGACCGGTACGCCAACCTGGCGAACCCGAGCCCCGTCGCCTCTCCCTACCAGGACAAGACCGACAACTACGCCCTGAGCCTCCAGTGGAACGCCACCTGGACGCCCAAGTTCTTCACCGAGATGGTCCTGGCCCGCCGCCACACGAAGGACCAGACCGTGCCGAAGAACGCCCTCGCCATGAACAGCTGGGGCTACTACTACCGCTACGGCTCGGGCACCTACGCCGGCTACCAGGTCATCCCCACCGACGGCGTGCCCGCCGGTTACAACTCCGCCACAAGGCAAGTTGACTTGGCGTCCTGGAGCCCCTCCCTGGGCGGCCGCACCCACCAGCACACGACGGACATCAACGACCAGCTCCGCTTCAAGGCCACCCACCTCTTCAACTTCCACGGCCGCCACGAGCTGTCCTACGGCTTCCAGTACTACGACATCCAGTACGACTACGACTTCAACTACACGGGCCCCGGATTCACCGAACTCTACCCCGGCAACGCCTTCTACGGACGCACGACCCCCGGCGGGCAGGTCGTCCGCTGGCAGGTCCGCAGCGCCGCGGCGGGCACGTACTACTACCGTACCCAGGGCTTCATGAACAACCAGGCCAAGGAGACGACGCAGAAGTACTACGCCTAC
Organism: Acidobacteriota bacterium; assembly: GCA_040758175.1. GTDB lineage: Bacteria > Acidobacteriota > UBA4820 > UBA4820 > DSQY01 > JBFLVU01. The sequence goes on from JBFLVU010000056.1 coordinate 13,415, forward strand.
TGGGCCCAGAACAACTGGAACATCACCGACTACTTCATGCTGAAGGTGGGCGTCCGCCTCGACCAGATCCA
>JBFLVU010000057.1:0-13471 GCA_040758175.1 Acidobacteriota bacterium
AGAATCTTTCCGAAAGAGTATTCGTTGCCTCATGTGAAAATCAATCCGAAATGTTTCGTGTGCTGGTAGTAGTTGGGGCGGTGGGAAGTGTGGGAAACCCCGCAGGGGTTTTCCAAGTCCCTGGGGGAAAGCCGAAGGCTTTTCCATCAGGGACGGCACTTTCCACAGCCCTTCTCTTCCGCCTTCGCCATGTTGAGCTTTCTTTGGCCGCCCGGATGAGCTCGGTTTGGATGGCGACGATCCGCCTGTGAAGTTCGGCAGGGTTTAGCGATGCGTAGAGACGGCGAAGCGCTGCTTTCTTCGCCTCCGGAACGTGTGGGGAAGCCAGCACCCGCCGGTAGGGGGTGAGCGGAGCCTCGTAGCGGCGGGTCACCTTGGCTCCGTCCCGCACCTTCTCCTTGAGCCGCATCGTGGGCAGAAAGAAGTTCGTGTACAGCCGCAGGATCTGGTACAGGGCGTTCAGGAGTTGGCCGTGTCGGTCCGTGTCGAACCGGCGGTATCCAACGAAGCGGCGGACCACGGACCAGTTCTTCTGCTCCACGTGGCAGGTGTCGTTCTTCCGGTAGGGCCGGGAGCGGGTGAACGCGATCCCTTCCTCGTCGCAGTAGCGCTTGAGGTGGTGGTTGATGAATTCGCTCCCGTTGTCCGAATCCAGGCCTAGGAGGTCGAAGGGCAAGCGGCTCCGGATGTCCGTGATCGCCTCGAAGACCCAGACCTGGGCCTTGTTCCTTACTGCGGCCTGTTCGGTCCAGCCCGTGGCTACGTCCACCGCATCCAGCGTGCAGCAGAAATCCCCGCTGGGCTCCCCCCCATCGTGGCCCACCAGGTCCACCTCCGCAAACCCCGGCCGGGTCTCGTCCCAGTCCGAGAAAGTCCGGATGGGGATCTGGTGCTTGAGCAGCGTTCCCGGCTTCGTCAGATGGCGGCGCTTGAGCGCGTACGTGCGCTTCTCCCCGGAAAGGAGCCGATCCGCCGTGGACGGGCTCAGGCTCATCAGCTTCTCCCGAACGGCCCGGTCGAGTTCCAGCTCCCCTTGGGCTTCCAGGACCGGTATCACCTCCCGAAGGGCGGGCGCCAGCCGTTTTCCCGATAGGAAATCCAGCAGGACCCACAGCTCCTTGAGCGCCTGGGCCACCTCGTGGCCGTAGCGCCTCTTCCTTCTCCTCCGGACCTGTTGCCCCGCGTCGCCCTCCAGAACCACCCCGCAGGGCATCTGGATGCGCTTCCCATGTGTCCGCAACACCCAGGCCGCGTACGTGCGATGGTAGCCCGTTGCCTCCACGAACCGGTCCAGAATCTCCCCCTTTTTTCCTTTGCGGGCCCTCCGATATCCAGACGCAAAGGCCTTCGTCACGGCACGTCTATCTCTCATCGTCAGCCTCATCGCGGAGCAGCCCCTCCTTTCGGGGGCACCGCCCCTTCCCATGCTTACTCCCCTTCGGCAAGATTCTTAGCTGAGGCAACGAATCCCTTTCGAAAAGAATTTAGCTGAGGCAACTCGCGCCCTTGCGCGGGAGCGGCCTCTGGCCTATCCTACGCGGGAGAGGCCGGGGGGCACTTCAGGAGAGGGCATGCCGGAGTTCTATCCCAACAACTTCGGGGGGCTTCCCCCCGAGAACAGTTCCCTCGCCTCCTCGCGCTTCGTGATCCTTCCCCTTCCCTACGAAGCCACGACGTCCTACGGCAAGGGGACCAAGCTCGGGCCCCGCGCCATCATCGAGGCCTCCCGCAACATGGAGCTCTACGACGAGGAGGTTGGCTTCGAGGCTTCCGGAGCCGGCATCCACACCACCGAGGACCTCTACTTCCACGACGCGGCCCCGGCCGCCATGGTGAACACGGTCCGCGAGGCCGTCTCCCACTTCCTGGCCCAGGGGAAGTTCGTGATCTCCCTCGGAGGCGAGCACAGCCTCACCTGGCCGGCCTTCGACGCGCACCGGGCGGCCCACGGGGAAATCGGCGTAGTCCAGATCGACGCCCACGCCGACCTTCGGGACGCCTACGAGGGGACCCCCTTCAACCACGCCTGCGTCATGCGGCGCGTGGTGGAGGCGAGCGCCGGCACGGCCCAGATCGGCATCCGCTCCCTCTCGCGGGAGGAGGCCGACTTCCTGAAGGAGCGGGGCACCTGGCCCGTTCTGTGGGCGCGGGAGTGCCAGGAGGGGGAGGCCTGGATGGACCGGGCCCTGTCGGCCCTGCCGGAGAAGGTCTACCTGACGGTGGACCTGGACGGCTTCGACCCCTCCCTCGTCCCCTGCACGGGAACCCCCGAGCCGGGCGGCTTGGCCTGGTACCCGGTCCTGAAGTTCCTCCGGCGCCTCTGCCGGGAGCGGAGGGTGGTGGGCGCGGACCTGATGGAACTCGCTCCCGACCGGATTCACTTCTCCGCCGATTTCCTGGCGGCCCGGCTGGCCTACAAGATCATCGCCTACGTCCAGGAGGCCGACCGGAATGGCCGCTGAGCCCTCGACCCGCCCCCGCGTCTCCGTCGTCGTCCCCGTGTTCAACGAAGAGGAGAACCTCCCGGTCCTCCTGAGGGAGATCCGCGAAACCCTCGACCCCGCGGGCCTCTCCTACGAAGTCGTCTTTGTGGACGACGGCAGCCGGGACCGGTCCCTGGAGGTCCTCCGGGGCCTCCTGCCCGCCAACCCCATGGTGCGGGTGGTCGTCTTCGAGAAGAACGCGGGGCAGACCGCCGCCATGGACGCGGGACTGCGGTCCGCCCGGGGGGAGATCCTCGTCACCCTCGACGCGGACCTCCAGAACGACCCCCACGACATCCCGCTCCTCCTGAATGAGATGGACCGCTTCGACGTGGCCGTGGGATACCGCGCCAAGCGCCGGGACAGCCTCGTGAAGAAGGTCACGTCCCGGATCGGAAACGGCGTGCGGAACTGGGCCACCCACGAGGACATCATCGACACGGGCTGCTCCCTCAAGGCCTTCCGGCGGGAGGCGGTGGCTCCGCTGAAGCTCCTGAAGGGGATGCACCGCTTCCTTCCCACCCTGTGCCGGATGGAGGGGTTCACCGTGACGCAGGTGAAGGTGAACCATCGGCCCCGGATCCACGGCGAGACCAAGTACGGCGTTTTCGACCGCCTGAGGGCCACCCTTCCCGACCTCCTGGCCGTGAGGTGGATGCAGGCGCGGGTCCTTCGTTACCGCGTCCGGGAGGAATTGCCTTGAGCTGGTTTACCTGGCCCCGTTTCTGGCTCATCCTCGGCTTCGTGGCCCAGGGCGCCTTCTTCATGCGCTTCGTGGTCCAGTGGCTGGCGAGCGAGCGAAAAAAACGCAGCGTCATCCCCGTGGCCTTCTGGTATTTCAGCCTGGCGGGGGGGCTTCTTCTTCTGGCCTATTCCATCTACAGGAAGGACCCCGTCTTCATCCTGGGCCAGGCCACCGGCCTCTTTATCTACGTCCGAAACCTGATGCTCATCTTCCGCCGGCGCCGCCGCGGGGAGCTGGCCCCCGGCGAGGCCTGATCCATGGACCGCCGCCGCCTGCTGTGGGTCCTCGCCGGCTGCCTCGCGGTCTGGGCCTCCCTCCTGCCCGCGAGGGGCGTCTGGGCGCCCGACGAGGCCCGGTACGCGCAGGTGGCTCGGGAGATGCGGGAGAGCGGCCGCTGGCTCGTACCCCTCTTGAACGGCGAGCTCTACTCCCAGAAACCCCCCTTCTTCTTCGACCTGGTCCAGGTTTCCTCCCTCCTCTCGGAGGACGTGCCCGAATGGGCCGTGAAGGTCCCGAGCCTCCTGGGAGGGCTCCTCACCCTCGCCCTCACGGGCCTCATCGGGCTGAGGCTCATGGGGCCGAGGGGCGCGTGGCTGGCGCCCCTCCTGTTGGGGAGCCTGTTCAAATTCGGCTGGCAAGCCCAGTTCGGGCAGATCGACATGGTCCTGGCCGCCCTCGTGACGGGGCAGATCGCGTTGGGGTTGCGACTCGTCGCGGGGCAGGGGCGGCGCCTGCCGGGCCTTCTCGGGATGGCCCTCCTCGCGGCCCTCGGCGTGCTGTCCAAGGGGGCCGTCGGCTGTCTCCTCCCCTGGCTCATCCTCCTCGTCTACCTGTCCCTGAGGCGGGATTGGGGCGGCATGAGGCGCCTCGGCCTCCAGTGGTCCGTCCCGGGAGCCCTTCTCCTTGTGGCCCTCTGGCTGGGCGCCGCCGGTCTGGCCGCCGGCTGGGACTACCCCAGGAGCCTCGTGTTCAAACAGTCCGTCCAGCGCTACCTGGAGCCCTGGCACCACAAGGCGCCCATCTACCAATACCTGGGAGTCCTCTTCGCGGACGGGCTTCCCTTCTCCCTCCTCCTCGTTCCCCTCGCCGCCCCCCTGATCCGGAGGAAGGCCTGGCGGGAGCCTGGGGCCCTCCTGCCCCTGGTCTGGATGGGCGTCTACCTCGTCTTCTTCTCCCTCTCGGCGGGCAAGCGCTCGGTCTACATCCACCCCCTCTTTCCCGGCATGGCCCTGCTCGTCGCCTACGGCTTCCTCAACCTGGAGGCGGGCCGCTGGAAGACGGGGGGCTTCCGCCTGGCCTACGTCGTTCTCGGGGCCATCTTCGCCGGGGCCGGCGCCGTGGGCGTCGCGCAGATGCCCGAGGCCTACCACCCCCTGAGGCCTTACCTGGTCCTGGGCGCCCTGGTCCTCGCCGGGGGCGCCCTCTCGGCCGCCTGGCTCACGGGGCGCGGGAAGCCCATTCCCGGCGCGGTCTGCCTCGCCACCTGCGCGCTGGCCTTCTTCCCCCTGACCGTCGTGCCGGCCGCGGCCGCCCTGGACCGGACCAAGACGCCGCGCCCCTTCGCCGCCGCCGCGAGGCCCTTCCTGGATGCGGGGGGGACCGTCGGTACCTTCCCCAACCTCGTGCCCTCGGTGAACTACTACCTCCGGGCGACGACGCCCGTGTTTCCCAAGGGCGAACGCGCGGAGGCCGAGCGGTTCCTCCTGGAGGGGGACCACCGCCTCCTCCTCGTTCAGCAGGAGGACTGGGGCGCGGAGGAGGACGGCCGGTTCCGGGTCGTCCACGCCGGTCCCATCGGCGGTGACCGCTACCTCCTTCTAACCGCCGCGGGGCCGCCGCCGTCGAAGTGACGGGCCGCCGCCCCTGGGCCGGGGGGCCGTTTCTTCGATCTCTTCCTTATCCGAAGGAGCGGACGGTGTCCAGAAGTTCCCCGATGCCGAAGGGCTTGAGGAGGTAACGGCTGGCGCCCGCCGCGAGGGCCGCCCGGCGGTCCTCCTCCAGGGTCTTGGCGGAAATGGCCACCACGGGCGGAGGCGATCCGCCGCCCGCGTGGAGCGCCTTCAGCACCTCGAACCCGTCGATGCCGGGCATCCGCAGGTCCAGGAGGATCAGGTCGGGCCTCCGGGCCTTCACGCGCTCCAGGAGCAGGCGGCCGTTTCCCACCGCCTCCACCTCGTGGCCGTCCCCCTCGAGAACGAAGGTCAGCATTTCCCGGATGTCGGCGTTGTCGTCGCAGACCAGGACCCGCATCTCCGCCCCTCCCCCGGTCGTCCCGCTCCCAGGGTAGGCCCCGCCCCGAGGCCCCGTCAAGCCGGCGGCGAAGCCCGGGAAGAGGCGGCGCGGGAGTGCGTTTTACCTCCGAAGGAGGCCATCGCCCATGACCCGATCCGAAGAATCCCCCTTTTCACGCCTCGACGAGGGGGACGACGCCGTTTTCTACGAGAGGGACCGCTTCGTTTCGCACCTGGATTCCCGGGCCCTCACCGTCCTCGAACGCCTCGTGGGCGCGCTCCTCGTGGAGGACAGCCCCTCGGTGCTGGACCTCATGGCCTCCTGGGACTCCCACATCCCCCCTTCGGTTCGCCCCTCCCGCGTCGCGGGCATCGGCCTCAACCCGCGGGAGCTCGCCCGCAACCCCCTCCTCACCGAACACCACCTCCTCGACCTCAACCGGAGGCCGGCCCTCCCCTACCCCGACGCCTCCTTCGACGCGGTCCTGAACTGCCTCTCCGTGGACTACCTCACCCGGCCCGGGGAAATCTTCCGCGAGGCGGCCCGCGTCCTCAAGCCCGGCGGCCTCTTCCTCGTCGCCTTTTCCAACCGGTATTTCCCCCCGAAGGCCGTCCGACTCTGGCGGGACGCCTCCGAGGAGGAGCGCGTGGAGTACGTGCGCGGACTCTTCGGATCGTGCCCGGACCTCCTGGAATCCTCCACCTTCCTGGCCCGTGGGCTCCCCCGTCCGGCGGAGGACCGCTACGCCGGCGTGCTGGAATCCAGCGACCCCGTGTACGCCCTCTACGCGGAGAAACGGGGCGGGGCCGCCGGCCGGGAAAGGCCGAGGCCCGAATCCGTCGTATTCGAGGGCCCCACGGCGGAGGAGATCCGCCGGCGCACGGGCGACGCCGCAGCCTCCCTCACCTGCCCCCACTGCGGCCACCGCCTCCGCCGCTGGGCCGTCCCCCAGACCCCCTTCACGGAGTGGGACGCCGAATTCCTGTACATCTGCTTCAACGACGCCTGTCCCTACTTCGCCCGCGGCTGGACGACCATGGCGCGGCAGGGCAACCGCTCCTGTTCGTACCGGTTCCTCCTCGACCCACGGAACGGCTCCTGGATGGCCATCCCCGTGCCCTCCCCGACGGCCCTCCGGGAGAGCATCGTCCCCGACGAACCCTCCCTCCCGTAGGGGCTGTTCACACGTTTCGTCGCAAAGGCGGCGCTCAGATGTGGGCGCCGTCGCGCAGGGGGCAGGCCGTCCAAGGGCCCTCGGCGCTTCGCTTCCAAAGCGATGCGCCATGGACCGTTGGGGAAACTTCGTCGTGGGATGCGTGTGAACAGGCCCAAGTCTGGGGCGGACGCCTCGGCGCGGCGAGCCCGGGGGGAAACGCCGTCAGGTCTTCGCCCTCCGCACCTTGGGCCGGGTGCCCTGGAGGCGCGCGAGGTCATCGAGGGTCCGGACCTCCAGGCGCTCCCGCGCCGCCTCGATGAGCCGGAAGAGCAGGCGCCCCGCCACCCGGGCGTCGTCCAGGGCCCTGTGGCGCGCCGAGAAGGAGAGGCCGAAGCGGAGGGCCAGGGCGTCCAACCCGCGGCTCTCGGCCCGTCCCAGGACGGCCCGCGCCAGGCGCAGGGTGCAAACCTCCCCCGCCGTTTTCGGCAGGGCCGCGCCCATCCGCACCGCTTCCATCCGGAGGACCCGGCGGTCGAAGGCCAGGTTGTGGGCCGTGAGCACCCTCCCCCGGAGCAGGGACTTCAGCGGCGCCCAGACCGATTCGAAGCGCGGCGCCCCCCGGAGGTCCTCCTCCCGAATCCCGGTGAGCCCCACCACGAAGGAGGAGAGCCCCGTGTCGGGCTGGAGGAGGCTTTCGAAGGCCCCCACCTCCCGCCCCCCCCGGAAGAGAGCCACTCCGACCTCGATGGCCCGCTCGCATCCCCCCAGGCCGTTGGTCTCGAAGTCCACCACCGCGAACTCGGCCTCCTCCAGGTCCAGGGGAGGCTCGGGAGGCCTCACCCGAAGCCTCACCGTCCCGTCCCCCACCGCGAAGCGCGCGTCCCCGGCGGCCAGGGCCGCCATCACCCGGTCGGCGAGGGTCCCCGATGCGGCCTTCAGGCAGAGGGCCGCCGCCTCGGCGAGGTCCATCCGGCCCTCGGGGGCGCCGAGAAGCACCGCCTCCAGCCGATCGAGGGGCGCCGCCGGACCTTCTTCCCTCCGGCTCACGACCCGCCGCCCAAGAGCGAGACCAGGGGAACCACCTCCGCCTCCCGGCAGACCCAGCGGCTCGCGCGCCCGAGTTCGCCGCCGGGGGACAGGTCCACCATCCTCGTCACGCCCTTCCGGACGAGCGTTTCCACCACGAGGTCCCACCGCGTGGGCGAAACGAGGGATTCGAGCATGTGGCGCTTGAAGGCCTCCCCCGACCCCACCGGCGCGCCGTCCACCGGCGAGGGGAGAAGGAGCGTCGGGGAGGAGGCCGGCACCGAACCCCACCACCCCGTCACCGCCTCCCGCGCGGCCTCCACGTAGGGCGTGTGGAGCGGCACGTCGAGGGGCAGGCGGCGGCACTCCAGGGCCCGGCCCTCGAGGGCGCGCCGCCCCGCCTCCACCTCCGCCGCGGGTCCGGCGAAGACGATCTGGCGGGCGCTGTTAACGTTCGCCACTTCGAGGCTCCTGAGGCCCGCCGCCGCGAAGGTCTCCTTCAGCTCGCCCTCGGAGAGGCCCGTCGCGGAGGCGAGGGCGCAGGCGCCGGGAGGGAAGCGGCAGGCGTTCACTTCGTTCACCCGTTCGAGCCACTTCAGGATGGGCTCCAGGGCGACACAGCGGGCGAAGACGGCGGCGGCGTAGAAGCCCAGGGAGTATCCGGCGGCGGCCGCGGGCGGGCCCAGGCGCACCCGTGCCGCCTCGGCGGCGGCGCACCCGAAGAGGACCATGAGTTGGGGCGCCGTGAAGCGCTCCGAAATCTCCTCCGCCGGGGCCTCCGTGACCCACCGGACAAACCGCCCCTTCGTCAGGTCGTGAAAGCGCGGCAGGAGGCGCTCGAATCCCTCCTGGCCCCGGAGGGGAACCCCCATCCCCGGACGCTCGAAGAGCTGGCCCGGGAAGAGGAGGGCGTAGGGTCTCCCGGCGGGCGAAATTGACTCCACCATGCAGTCATAGTACCATCCGGCAGCGGGAGGCCAGACATGGGCGATTTCTCCGAGATGCTCTCCAAGATTCCCCTCCTCCAGGGCCTGGAGGGGGCGGAGTTCGAGCAGATGGCCCGCCGCTTCGCGGTGGAGAACTACCCCGCCGGGTCCACCATCCTCGAGCAGGGCTACGGCGGCCTCAAGCTCTACGTGCTCGTCGAAGGCAAGACGCGCATCTTCCGCACCCTCAACGGCTCCCGCGTGGTCATCACCACCCTCGAGCCCCCCGAGACCTTCGGCGAGGTGAGCATCCTCGACGGCGACCCGGCCAGCGCAACGGTGGAGGCCGAGAGCGACGTGGTGGTCCTCACCCTCGGGCGGGACGAGTTCTACGACCTCATGGAGGCATCCCCCGAACTGGCCGCCAAGGTCTATCGGAACCTGCTCCGGACCCTCTGCCAGCGGCTGAGGACCACCACCAACCAGGTTCAGGACTACTTCGCCATCAACAAGGCCCTATGCGAGAACGAAAGCTTCCGAAGTTTCTACAAGCTGTTCTGCTCGTGAAGCCGGGGTTCCGAAAGCTCAGGCTGGCCCTCCTCCTCCTGGCGTCGGGCCTGGCCGTGGGCATCACCGCGGGCGTCTGGCTCACGCGGGACATCCCCGAAGTGGACAGCCTCCAGTTCAGCACCCCCCACCAGATGACCCGCGTCTACAGCCGGGACGGCAAGGTCCTCCAGGAGTACGGGGCCGAGAAGCGCGTCCTTGTAGGCTTCTCGGACATCTCCCCCAACTTCTTCAAGGCCCTCCTCGCCGTGGAGGACACGGACTTCTACAAGCACCACGGCTTCTCCGTGCGGGGCATCCTCCGCGCCGTCCTGAAGGACGTCACGCACCGGCGCGCGAGCCAGGGGGGAAGCACCCTCACCCAACAGCTCGCGCGGAAGTACTTCCTAACGGATGAAAAGACGATCACCCGCAAGGTCCGCGAGCTGATCCTCGCCATCAACATCGAGAGCCGGTACTCCAAACAGCAGATCCTCGAAATGTACGCCAACAAGGTCTGTTTCGGCGGGGCCTACTACGGCGTGGAGGCGAGCGCCCGCCACTTCTTCAACAAGCGCTCGCGCGACCTCACGGTCCCGGAGGCCGCGCTCCTGGCCGGCCTCATCCAGCGCCCCTCCTACTACTCCCCCCGAAGCCACCCCGAGCGCGCCACCGCCCGCCGCAACCTCGTTCTGGCGCGGATGCGGGACACGGGGGCCATCACGCCCTCCCAGTACGAGACCTTCTCCAAGGAGCCCCTCAACCTCTCCGAGACCGTCATCGAGACCCAGGGCCTGGCCGACTACGTGGCCGAGCAGGTCCGCCAGCACCTCGAAGACAAGTACGGCGAGGACGCCATCCTCCAGAGGGGATTCCAGGTCTTCACGACCATAGACCCGAGGCTCCAGAAGCTCGCCGAGGAATCGGTCCGCGAAGGGCTCCACGCCTACAGCCGCCGCCGCGGATACAAGGGCCCCTCACGGGGCGCCTCCGCCCCCCAGGAGTACACCGGGGACGACCTCGATCCCGGCCGGCGCCGGTGGGCGACCGTCCTCTCGGTGGACCGGACCGAGATCGTGGCCTCCCTGGGCGGGACGCAGGTCCGCCTCTCCCCCGAGGACTGGAAGTGGACGGGGGTGCAGTTCCCCGAGCGCGTGTTCCAGGCCGGCGACCGCGTCCTCTTGAAGATCGTCGAGGGCCCTCCGGCCCTCCGGTGCGAAGTCGAGCAGAAACCCCTGGCCCAGGGCGCCCTCGTGGCCCTCAACCCCCACACGGGCGAGGTCCTCGCCATGGTGGGCGGATACGAGTTCTCCTCCTCCATGTACGACCGCGCCATCCAGGCCCGGCGGCAGACGGGCTCGGCCGTGAAGCCCATCGTCTACGCCACGGCCCTGACGGGCGGGCGCACCCTGGCCGACACCCTGGTGGACGAGCCCACGCTCTTCCTCACGGGCCGCGAGGAGGCCTCGCGGATCTGCGAGGACGGCTACATCCCCCGGGACTTCGACAAGGACTACTTCGGGCACATCACCTACCGAACGGCCATCGAGCACTCGGTGAACATCGCCGCGGTGAAGGCCCTGAACGCGACGAGCTACAGGGGCGTCATCGAGAACGCGAGGCTCCTGGGCGTCTCCACGGACCTCCAGCCCTACCCTTCCATGGCCCTCGGCGCCTTCGAGATCACCCTCCTCGAGCTGGCGGGCGCGTACACGGCCTTCGGCAACAGCGGGGTCTACGTCCGGCCCCGCTTCATCACCCGCGTCACCGACCGGGACGGAAAGGTCCTGGAGGAGTTCCGCTCGGAGAGCCGCCAGGTCTGGGACCCCCGCGTGGCCTTCCTCATGGTCCAGGCCATGACGGGCGTCATCCAGCGGGGCACGGCGGCGAGCATCTCGGACATGAAGGGGCACTTCGCGGGGAAGACGGGCACCACGAACAACTACACGGACTCGTGGTTCATGGGCTTCAACCCGTCCCTCCTCTGCGGGGTCTGGACCGGCAAGGACGACCACAAGCCCCTCGGGAACCTGGAGACGGGCTCCCGCGTCGCCCTCCCCATCTGGCGGATGTTCATGGAGACGGCCACCGCGGGCCAGGAGAACATGGACTGGCCCGTCCCCGAGGGCGTCACGGAGGTCCTCATCGATCCCGCCACCGGCAGGCGCGCCGGCGTGGACACGCCCTGCCAGGACATGCGGCCCGAGTACTTCATCGAGGGAACGGAGCCGCCCCCCTGCACGGCCCGGGACCATTTCCGCCTGAAGCTCCCCTACTTCCTCCAGGGTTACACCGTCAACGGGGACCTGTCCCTCTCCATCCCCGAAGCCGACGTCGAGGCGTGGGTGGCCCGCTACCCGGGCACCGTGGCCCGCGACGGCAGGAAGAAGTTGCTCGTCTCCTGGGGCGGCTCTACATTCCCCGTGAAGCTGGAGATCGCCCCGGCCCGCGAGGGGCCGGTTCCCCAGGCGGTGATGCCGGGCCTTCCCCACGAGGGAGACGTGGCCTGTGGCGCGAGGACCGAGTACGTCCGGGAACGACAGTAGGCCCTTCGGCGAGGCCGTCCTCTGGCGCCCCGAGGCGGGCGGGAGGGTGGTCTGCGACCTGTGCGCCCACCGCTGCCGCATCCTTCCGGGCCGGTCGGGGGTCTGCCGGGTCCGGGCCAACCGGAACGGCCGCCTCGTCTCCCTCGTCCGCGACCGGCTCATCGCCGGCCACGTGGACCCCATCGAAAAAAAGCCCCTCTTCCACTTCCTGCCCGGCACGCTCTCCTACTCCATCGCCACGGCCGGATGCAACTTCCGCTGCCGCTTCTGCCAGAACTTCACCTTGAGCCAGGCCGTGCGCGACGGCGGAGAGGTCCCCGGCGAGCCCGTGGCGCCGGCCCGCGTGGTGGAGGCCGCCCTTGGCTCCGGGTGCGCCTCCCTCGCCTACACCTACACCGAGCCCACCATCTTCTTCGAGACGGCCGAGGAGGTGGGCCTCCTGGCGCGCCGCCGCGGCCTCAAGAACGTCTTCGTGACCAACGGCTACCTCACCCCCGAGGCCGTGGAGCGGGCCGGGGCCTTTCTCGACGCCGCCAACGTGGACCTCAAGGGCTTCGACGACGGGCGGTACCGCAAGGTCTGCGGGGCCTCCCTGAAGGGCGTGCTCGCGGGCCTCGAATCCCTCGTCCGGGCCGGCATCTGGGTGGAGGTGACCACCCTGGTGGTGCCCGGCATGAACGATTCGGACGGCGAGCTTCGCGCCGTCGCGCGCTTCGTGGCGGGCCTGGGGCGCCACATCCCCTGGCACGTCAGCCGCTTCCACCCCGACTACCTCATGGAGGGCGGCGTCCCCACGCCCCTGGAGACGCTGGAGAGGGCCTGGGCGCTCGGGCGCGAGGCCGGACTCGACCACGTCTACCTGGGCAACGTGCCCGGCCACCCGTCGGAGCACACATCCTGCCCGAAGTGTGGGACAATCGTCCTGGAGCGCCTGGGCTTCCGCGCCGTGCCCAGGGCCCTCGCGGGCGGCCGGTGCGCCGCCTGCGGCGAGAAGATCCACGGCGTTTTCGCCGCCTGACCCGGAGGAGACCGCACCCATGGCATTCGGCACCCAGCGCACCGACGGCGACCCGGTTTCCGAGATCAACGTCACCCCCCTCGTGGACGTCATGCTCGTGCTCCTCGTGATCTTCATGATCACGACCCCCCTCTTCGAGCGCGGCATCGACGTGAACCTCCCCCAGACCGCCACCAGCAACATCAGCGGTGCCGAGAGGGTCATCCTCACCATCCCCAAGGACAAGAACTACATCTACTTCAACAGCCAGCCCGTGAACCGCAACCTCATGAAGAACTACCTTCAGCAGATCTTTCGCAACCGGTCGGACAAGACCGTGTACCTCTTCGCCGACAAGGCCGTCCCCTACGGGGACGTCCTGACGGTCATGGACGAGGTGAAGCAGGCGGGCATCGAGACCGTGGGCCTCGCCACCGAGCCCCCGCCGCCCAAGTAAGGCCGGGGCCGGCGAGGCCGGGAGGGATCCGTGGCGGAGCGTTCCTCGGGCACGCGCCAGGCGGGACCGGGCGGAGGTGCGCCCACCCTCCGCTCGGCGGGATCCGCCGGCCGGAGCCCCGCCCGGCGGCCGCCGGTCCGCTCATCGGGCCTCCGGCCCCCCAAGGTCCGCCCCAACGAGGTGCTTCCCCTCGCCCTCCTCCTGTCCGTTTTCCTCCATTCGGGGCTCTTCTTCGCCGTGGCCTGGCACCCGGCCCTCCGCCAGAAGCCCGCCTTCCCGGAGCCGATGGTGGTCCGCCTGGTGGACCTGCCCGCCGGGCGCGGAGGCGCCCTCGACGGCACCCCGGGCCAGTCCGCC
>JBFLVU010000058.1:0-13381 GCA_040758175.1 Acidobacteriota bacterium
CGAAGCGCTCCCGCGCGGGGGCCTTCTCCTTGACCGCCTCGAAGGCGGCCTGGAGACGGTCCTTGAAGGCGCCGGCGATTCGCTCCGCCTCCTCCTGGCCCAGCTCGCAGCACTGGGTCAGGCGCTTGGTGTAGAGGCGGCGCACCGAGGGCCTGTCCTTGATCTTCCGGTAGAGGACGGGTTGGGTGAAGGCGGGCTCGTCCCCCTCGTTGTGCCCGTGGCGGCGGTAGCAGACCATGTCCAGGATGACGTCCCGCCCGAAGGTCTGCCGGAAGCGCAGGCAGAGCTCGGCGGCGAAGACCACGGCCTCGGGGTCGTCCCCGTTCACGTGGAAGATGGGGGCCTCGATCATCTTGGCCACGTCGGTGGCGTACGCGGTGGAGCGCCCCTCTCCGGGGAGGGTCGTGAAACCGATCTGGTTGTTCACGATGAGGTGGATCGTCCCGCCCGTCGTGTATCCCGGCAGGCCCGAGAGGTTGAGCGTCTCGGCCACGAGCCCCTGTCCAGCGAAAGCGGCGTCTCCGTGGATAAGCAGGGGGAGCACCTTTTTGCGCTCGACCGTGTCGTTGCGGCGGCGCTGCTTGGCTCGCACGCGCCCGAGGACCACGGGGTCCACGGCCTCGAGGTGGCTCGGGTTGCTCGTGAGGCTGATGTGAAGGGGCTTGCCCGAGGCGTTCACGTGGGTGGAGGAGAACCCCCGGTGGTATTTCACGTCGCCGTCGCCGCCCACCGAGTCGGGCAGGCCGATGTCCTCGAATTCCGAAAAGAGCATGGCGTAGGACTTGTCCAGGATGTTGGCCAGGACGTTGAGGCGGCCCCGGTGGGCCATGCCCATGACCAGCTCCTCCACGCCCAGGTCCGGCGCCATCTCCGCCACCGCGTGGATCGCCGGGATGAGGGATTCGGCCCCTTCCAGGGAAAACCGCTTCTGCCCCGGGTACCGGCTTTGGAGAAAGGTCTCGAAAAGCTCCGCGTCGATGAGCCGCTCGAGGATCTCCAGCTTCTTCTCGCGCGGAAAGTTCGGGCGTCCGCGGACGGGTTCGATCTCGGCCTGGAGCCAGCGGCGGACGCGCACGTCCTGGATGTGAAGATACTCCAGCCCGATGCTCCCGCAGTAGGTCTCCCTCAAGATCGCCAGGATCTCCCGGAGGGCGGCGCGCTGGGGGCCTCCCAGGTGGCCCGTGTCAAACACGCGGTCCAGGTCCTCCTTCGTCAAGCCGAAGGCGTCCAGGCTGAGGTCGGGGTGCTTCTCCGGGGGCTGGGAGAGGGGGTCCACCTGGGCCAGGAGGTGGCCGCGGCTGCGGTAGGCGAAGATGAGGCTCGCCACTTGGGACTGGGCTCGGGCGCGGTCCGCCGCCACGCACGAGCGCGGGCACATGGCCAGCTCGAAGCCCTGAAAGAAGCTTCGCCAGTGCTCGTCCAGGGAATCCGGCGCGGTCTTGTACTGCTCGTACAGGGCTTCCACGAGCGGAGCGCTGGCCAGGGCGGCGGGGGAGCCGAGGCGCACGGGGGCTTTCTCGAGGGACACGGGCGACTCCTTATCGGACGGGCAGGCCCCCCTCGGTATCCCGCGGGGCCCATCCGTCCCAACAGGCTCAAACCTCGCGCTATTCTAAGCGAAAGCCGCCCCGAAGAGAAGAATCCCCTTGTGACGAAAGACGGGAAACGTGAGACGAGAGACGATAGACGGGAGACGAGAGACGGGAAACGGGAGACGCTACAGTGCAGGCCTTCGAGAGAAAGGATCGGCGTCAGGCAACGCCTCCCACCAGAAGCGAAACGGGAGACAGTCCCCTCGTCCCCTAGTCCCCTCGTTTCGTTCTTCCATACTTTCTCCCCCGCCACACGATGCCCTTCCGGTAATAGCGGCGGGCGGAGCGGAACAGGATGAGGGCCCAGAGGAGGGGGCGCAGTGGGTAGAGCGGGGCGATCCAGAGGGGCTTGCCCGACCAGAGGCACAGAGCGGAGTTGAGGACCAGCCCCGCTCCAAAGGCCGAGGCGGCCAGAGCCGGGATCACCGGGGGGAGCGGCAGGAACGGCGCGAGGAGGAGAAGGGCGGCGGGAAGCGTGTGGACCGCCAGGTTGCCTCCCTCCAGGAAGGCTCCCAGGAGGGGGTTGAATCCGAAAAAGGCGAAATAGTTCTTGGTGAACCCTTCCACGGCGGAGGCCAGGCCGTCGTACATCCGGACGCGCACGTCGGGAAAGGCCGTCACGAAGCGGAACCGTCCGCCCGTGGCCTTGATTCGCCTCCCCATGGCCACGTCGTCCACGACCTCGCCCCGCAGGGCCTCGATCCCTCCCGAATTCTGAAGGGCCCCTCGCCGCACCAGGTTCCCCGAACCCGCCCCGAAGGCGAAGCCCTTCAGCGCCTGCACGTTGGCGAGAAAAGCGGGGGACACGTACAGCGTGAAGGCGTCCAGGTTGCTCATCAGGACGTGTTCCAGGCCCCGGGCCTCGAGGGTCGACAGGAGGAGGAGCATGTCCAGGCGGCGGGCCTCGAGTTCCGAGGCGGCCCTTCGAAGAACGCCCGGGGCGTACCGCACGTCGGCGTCCACGAACAAAAGGACCTCGCCTCGCGCGTTCTCGAACCCCACCCGCTGGGCATTGGGCTTCCCCAGCCAGCCGGTCGGGGGCTCCACTCCACCTATGACGCGGAGGTTGGAATGGCGCCGCGCGAGGCCCTCGAGGATCTCCGGCGTCCTGTCCGTGGAGCCGTCGTCCACGACGACCACCTCGAAGTTCGGATGGTCTTGGGCGCAGAGGGCTTCCAGGGCCGGTCCGATCCCTTTCTCCTCGTTCCGGGCCGGAACGATCACGGACAGAAAGGGAAGTGCGACCTTTGCCGCCTCCCGAGGCAGGCGGGGGATGAGGAGGCCGTTGAGGACGGCGTGGATGGCGGCGAGGGCCCAGAAGAGGGCCACGCCCCAAAGGAGGATCTCCAATCCCTTCATGGAGAGTCTCCTCCCGCCGGCCCGGCCCGCGCTCGAGCCTTCGGGTGGCGCCCGCCGGGCTCCCTACCGGGCACGCGGACCCAGGCGGCGCCGCATCCGCGCGGCGCTAGCCCTGGCGAGCCAGGACGAAATTGACCAGGGTCCGAACGCCCACGCCCGATCCCTCGGACTTGTTGGCGTCCGGGCCATCGTCGTCCCGAAGGGCGGGCCCGGCGATGTCCAGGTGGACCCAGGGCGTCGTCTCCTCCACGAACTTCTGGAGGAATAGGCCGGCGGTGAGGGCGCCTCCCCAACGGATCCGGGACATGTTGGAGACGTCCGCCACGGCGCTCTTGATGTACTTGTTGTAGGCCGGGGGCAGGGGCAGTTGCCAGATCTCGTCCCCCGAGTCGCGCGCGGCGGCGAGGACGGCGTCCACGTGGGGCTGGTCGTTGCCCATGGCCCCCGAGAAGTCCGGGCCAAGGGCTACGACGCAGGCGCCCGTGAGGGTGGCCAGGTCGATGAGGGCGTCGACCTTCTGGCGCTGGATGTAGGTGAGGGCGTCGGCGAGGGTGAGGCGGCCTTCGGCGTCCGTATTCTGCACCTCGATGGTCTTTCCGCTCAGGCTCGTCACCACGTCGCCCGGTCGGTAGGCGTTCCCTCCCGGCATGTTCTCGCACATGGCCATGACGGCCTCCACCGCCACGCGGGGCTTCAGGGAGGCAATGGCCTTCATGGCTCCCAGGACCGCGGCCGATCCCGCCATGTCACTCTTCATGGCGCCCATTCCGTCGGCGGGCTTGAGGGAGATTCCGCCCGAATCAAAGGTCAGGCCCTTGCCCACCAAGCCCAGCCGGTATCGGGCGCCCTTGGGCCGGTAAGAGAGATGGAGAAAGGTGGGTTCGTTCCGGGATCCGCGGGCCACGGCCAAATAGGCGCCCATCCCGAGCTTCTCGCAGGCGGCGCGGTCGAGGACCTTGAGGGTCAGCCCCCCCTCCTGGGCCACTTTGCGGGCCTCCTCGGCCATGCGCGCGGGTGTGAGAAGGTTGGCGGGACGGCTCACGAGATCCCGGGCCAGAAGGACGGCCTCGGCCACGGCTTGGCCCACGGCGCCGCCCCCGTCGAGATCCTCCCCGCGGCGTTTGACGAGAAACTGCATCCGGGAGAGGGGCTTGGGGAGCTTGTCGGTCTCCGTCTGGAGTTCCGTGAAGACGGCGTTCCCCAGGAGGAATCCTTCCACGAGGGCGCGGGCGGCCTGGCGGCGGTCCTTCAGGGCGCCGCCCTCCACGGGGAGGAGTAGGCCGGCGGAGTCCACGAAGCGCTCGCGGAAGCGCCGGGCGGCCAGAGCGGCGGCGGCGCGGAGGGTCGAGGGGCCCAGGGCATCCCGCTTTCCCAGACCGAGGATCAGGAGGTGCTTCGGGGGCTTGCCGACGCGGTCGAAGGCGAAGAAGGACTCGCCCTCGCCGCCCTTGAACCTCAGTTGCTTGGCCGTTTCTTGAAGGGCACGGGAAGCGGGGAGGGCCGAAAAGTCCAGGTCCTCGAAGACGCCCACGGCCGCACCCTCGGCTTTCAACGAATCCACCGAACCCGACGCAAATGACCAGCGCATGCAAACTCCTTACACGGCTCCCTTCAAACGGGCTTCCCCCGAGCGCTTCCGCCAGATACAGAAAACAAGAATAGCACGGCCCGAAGGGGGCGAAAACGGGCCCCACGGGCGCCGGAGGTGAGTCCCGACCCGATTGGCAGGGGAGGGCGGATCAACGAGGCGAGGCCGGTGCCGGCCGCTTCCAAGCGTGCAGCCTTCTGCCGATTCGGGATGGGGGTCCAGGCGGCTTAGCCGCGCGCTTCTCCCCGGCGGAGGGGGCGGAGCGATGGGGAGTGGGCGGCGAGGGCCGAGCGGAGGGCTCCGGCCAGACCCTCCGCGGAGAGCCCCAGTTCCCCAAGGAGGACCGCCCGGGGCCCGTGCGGAATGAAGCGGTCGGGCAGTCCCAGCCGAAGAATGCGGGTGGAAGCGCCGGCCGATTCCTTCCATTCGAGCACCGCGCTTCCGAAGCCGCCCTGGAGGGCTCCCTCCTCCACCGTGAGGGCCAGGGGGAACCGCGGCAGGCTCTCGGAGAGGTAGGCCTCGTCGAGGGGTTTGATGAACCGGGCGTTCACGACCTCCACGGAGAGGCCCTCGGCGGCCAGGATCTCGGCGGCCTTCAGGGCGTCGCGGACCATGGGGCCCACGGCGAGGACGGCGGCGTCCGATCCGGCTCTCAGCACCTCCCAGCTCCCCACGGGAACAGGCCGGGGCTCGCCCTCGGGGTCGAAGGGAAGCGCGCCGGCCTTCGGGTACCGGATGGCGAAGGGGGAGCCGTCCGTGGCGAGCGCCGTGGCCATAAGGTCCCTCAGTTCATTGCCGTCTTTTGGGGCGGCCAGGACCAGGCCCGGAACGTGGCGCAGGTAGGCGATGTCGAAGGCCCCCTGGTGGGTGGGGCCGTCCTCCCCGGCGATTCCCGCGCGGTCCAGGCAGAAGAGGACCGGGAGGTGCTGGATGGCCGCGTCGTGGACGACGGGGTCGTAGGCGCGCTGCAGGAAGGTCGAGTAGATGGCGCACACGGGACGGTACCCGTTCACCGCCAGTCCCGAGGCGAAGACCACGGCGTGCTCCTCCGCGATTCCCACGTCGAAGAAGCGGTCGGGGAAAGTCTCGGCGAAGGGGACGATGCCGGTTCCCGTGGGCATGGCCGCCGTGATCCCCACGACGCGCGCGTCCATGCGCGCCAGCTGGACAAGGCTCTGCCCGAAGGCGTCCTGGAAGACGGGCTGGCCCGGAGGGGAAGGCTGGATCCCTTCGTCCGGGCAGAAGGGCTTCACCCCGTGGTAGCCCTCGGGAGACTCCTCGGCGGGGGCGTAGCCCTTCCCCTTCACGGTAAGGACGTGGAGGAGGACCGGATGGTCGAGGTCCCGGAGATTTCGAAGGGTCTTTACGAGGCCCAGCACGTCGTGGCCGTCCACGGGGCCGAAGTAGTCGAAGCCCAGGGCCTCGAAGAGGGCGCCGGGCGTCAGGATGCCCCTCGCGCCCTCCTCCAGCCGGCGAGCCAGGAAGGTCATGGGCTTGCCGTACCGGGGGATGCGTTCGAGGCCTTCCCGCACGCGGCGGCGGAAGCGCTGGTACAGCGGCGTCTGCGTGAAGTTGTTCAGGTACCGGGAGATGGCCCCCACGTTGGGGGAGATGGACATCTGGTTGTCGTTGAGAATGGCCAGGATGGGCCTGCGGGCCCCGCCCCCCGCGTTGTTGAGCGCCTCGTAGCAAATGCCGCCCGTGAGGGCCCCGTCTCCGAACACGGCGGCCACGCGCCGCTTCTCGCCGGACAGATCCCGGGCGGCGGCCATGCCCAGGGCCGCCGAGAGGGCCGTGGAGGCGTGGCCGGCCCCGTAGGCGTCGTAGGGGCTTTCCTCCCGCTTGAGGAATCCCGAGATGCCGTCCTTCTGCCGGATCGACCGGAGGGCCTCGCGGCGGCCCGTGAGGATCTTGTGGATGTAAGCCTGGTGGCCCACGTCCCAGACGAGATGGTCGCGGGGAGTTTCCAGGGTGTAGTGGAGGGCCACGGTCAGCTCCACGACACCGAGGCTGCTGGAGAGGTGGCCGCCGATTCCGGACACAACCTCCACCAAGTACTCCCTCAGCTCCTGGCAGAGACGGGGGAGCTGGTCCTCGGGGAGGTCCCGGAGATCGGCGGGGCTCTGAATGGTGCGGAGCAGGGCGTACTGTCTCACGGCGGCCTCAACGCCCGGGGATCGCCCGCCATTCCGGGCGGCGTCCCGGCAGGGACGATTAGACGCCCTGCGGCTAACCCTGTCAACCGCCGAAAGAAAACCCGGGTCCGAACGGTTGTATAATCCGTCTTGATCCAGGCGGCGGGTCCGCCGGGAGGAGGGAGGAGTCCGTGAGCGACGGCGCGTCCCGCGAAAAGAACGGGCGAACCATCGGTATCTTCTGGATCCTCTCCGTCCTGCTCCTGGCCCTGGTGGTCGTTCCCCTCGTGTCCTTCGCCTGGAAGACCATCTCGGTCAGCAAGGACACCATCGAGGAATCCCTTCGGGAGCGCCAGCTCAAGACGGCCCTGCCCGCGGCGGCCCACCTGCAGAACCTCATGGACGAGTACCGCCGGCGCCTCCAGGACCTGGTGGCCTCCTTCGAAGTTTTCGCCAACGATGCCGACTACAAGGCCCGCTACGAGGATCTCCTCCAGCGCGGCATCCTCAGCCGGTTCCTGGCCGACGACACGCTCCTGCTCTCCTATCAGGACGCCGAGGGGGGGCACTTCACGGCCCCGTGGCGGGGGCTCCTCCCGGAGGAGCAGGGCCAGCTGACGAACCACGTCCTTCCCCTGGGGGAGGGGGCCATCCGGACCGGCCGGCCCAGCCTCTCGGGGATCTTCTTCCTCAAATTGGTCGCGCTGAAGGGGCTGCCCGAACCCGCGGTGGCCGTGACCATTCCCGTCTCCTCCGGCGGACGGCCCGTGGCGGCCCTCACGGCCGTCTTTCTCCTCCAGGGCATCCAGGACAGCCTGAAGGTGTACAGCCGGGAGTTCACGCTCTACGTCACCGACACGGAGGGCCACCTGATCTTCCACTCCGAGAGGGCCCACCAGACCCAGGCCCAGGATCTCTCCTCGGATCCCGTGGTCCAGAGGGTCCTCTCTTCCGGGGTCCTCCCCACGAGCCCCGTGAACTTCAACGTGACAAAGCTCGTGGGCGACAAGAAGAGGACCTTTCTGGTCACCTGCGCCCCCGTGACCGCCTACGACTGGCTCCTCTTTTCCGAGGTGGACCGGGAGAACTACTACGCCCCCATCGTACGGTTGAAGGCCCAATCCACCTGGTGGGTGGCCCTCTCCATCGTGGGCGCGCTGTTCATCGGAATCTACCTGGCCCGGCTCATCACCCGGCCCATCACGACCCTCGTGGACGTGAGCCGGGACCTGGCCCGGGGGAACTTTTCCCGGCGCGCCGACGTGCGCAGCCTCACGGAAATCGGCGAACTCGGCCGGGCCTTCAACGCCATGGCCGGGGAGATCGAGGAGTACATCCAGAAGGTCGAGGCGGCGGCCAAGGAGACCCAGCAGCTCTTCATGGACTCCATCCGCGCCATCGCCAACGCTCTGGACGCCAAGGATCCGTATACGCGCGGCCATTCGGAACGGGTGTCGGCCTACTCCATGATCGTGGGACAGGAATACGGCCTCGACGAGAGGTCCATGCGGATCATGGAGATCTCCTCCCTCCTGCACGACGTGGGCAAGATCGGCATCGAGGACCGCATCCTGAGGAAGCCCGGAGCCTTGACGGCCGAAGAGTTCGAGATCATGAAGACCCACCCGCCCAAGGGGGCGCAGATCCTCGGCTCCATCCCGCAGATGCGGGACATCATCCCCGGCATCCGGTTCCACCACGAGAAGTGGGCAGGAGGAGGCTACCCGGACGGCCTCAAGGGACAGTCCATTCCCCTTCTCGCCCGGATCATCGGCGTGGCGGACGCCTTCGACGCCATGACCACGAACCGTCCCTACCAGAAGGCCATGACCCCCGCCCAGGCGGCCGCGCGCATCAACGACCTGAAGGTCAGCGTGTACGACCCACAGGTCGTGGAGGCCTTCAACCGGGCCTTCCAGAAAGGCCTGTTCGCGCCCTTCTTCCAGCCCGTGCACCAGAAGCGGCCGGCGTGAGCGGGGGACGAGGGGACGAGGGAACTAGGGGACTAGGGGACTGGGTGAAAACCGTCTCGCATCTTTGCGTCTCGCGTTTTCCGTCTCCCGTCTCGCGTCTCTCTTCTCCCGTCTAGCGTCTAACGTCTCTCGTCTCTCGTCTCTCGTCTCTCGTCTAACGCTTCTATTTCGGCAGTTCCACGAGGACGTTGGACCCGGGCTCCATGTTCTCGATGGCGATGCCTCCCCTGTACTTGGAAAGAACCTCCCGAACGAGAAAGAGCCCCATGCCGAAGCCGGGGGACTTGTAGCTGGGCACGGAGAGGCGGCCCGGCTCGTACGGTTCGAGAAGCCGGTCCCGCTGGTCCTTGGGGAACCCCGGTCCGTAGTCGCGGACGGCGAAGATGACCTTCCGGGAGTCGTGCAGGAGGTAGACCTTCACCTTGACGCCTTCGGGGGAGAACTTGACGGCGTTGTCCAGGACCTGCCGGAAGAGAATCGCCGCGTCCTCCCGGTTCATCTCGTAGAAGAGGACGTCCTTCTCCTTCTGGACCTGGACCGTCAGATGCCGCGCCTCGGCCATGGGGGCCAGGGCGGAGAGGACATCCTCCAGGACGGCCACCAGGTCGCACGCCTCCCCGCGGGGGGCCTCCTTGACCTTCGTGAAGGCCAGGAGGTCGTTGATGAGGTTCTCGAGGTGGACCGACTCGTCCACGACGATTCCCAGGTATTCGTCCGCGTTCTTCTCCCGCTTCTGGGGGTACCTCCGCAGGAGGTCCGCGTAGGAGCGGATGTTGGTCAGAGGCGTCTTCATCTCGTGGGAGACGTTGTTCAAGAAGGCCCGCTTGAGCTGGTCCAATTCCTTGAGCTTCTCCAGGGCCTCCTGAAGGTCCGCCGTCCGCTCGAGGACCTTCACCTCCAGCCTCTCGTTGGCCGCCGCCAGATCTTCCATGAGCTGAAGCGATTGGATCCGCGGGGAGACGACCTGTTCCAGCAAGGAAAAAAAGCGGTCCTCTTCCGCCGTGAAGGGCCGTTCCGCCGGGCTGTACACGAGCAGGTATCCGGCGGGCTTGCCGGAGGGGCCCACGGGCACGGCCTGGGCCTCACCGATGTCGGGAAGGGGAGAGGCGTGGAGACGCTGGAGGCGCTCCCGGAGGTTGTCGAGCTTCATGCGCTCGCCGCTCTGAAGCAGTCCGAGGGCGAGGTTGCCGGCCCCCGGGGCATCCACGCGCCACAGGGGGTCCTCCTCGCATCCGAAGGCGGCCGCGGGGGATGGCCCGGAGACCCCGGGGAGAAAGACCGTGATCTTCCACACGGGCCGAGCTTCGTGGATGAGGGTGCCGGCCAGCCGAAGGGCCGCTTCGGTGGAGTCGATCCCGGCCAGACCGCGGCCGATGTGGTAGAGGAGGGTCATCTCCTCGAGGCGGTCCTGGTACATGCGCCCGAGTTGGTGGGCCTCCTGGAACTGCTCCGCCAGCTGGGTGCTGGACTGGAGCGCCGCCACGAGCTGTTCCTCGTCGCTAAGCCCGTGGGGTGCTAGGGGGGGCGATGCGGGAGGCGGGGGAGGAGGAGCCGAGCGGGCCCGAAGCTTTCCCAGGTAGGGCCGAAAAACCTCCTCGGCGCCCTGACCGATCTTCTCGCTCGTGACCCCTCGCTCCGTCAGCTTGAATTTGGAGACGAACTGGCCCAGGGTCAGCTTCACGCACGTCAGGAAGGTGTCCACCACCCCTTCCCCGGTGAGCGCCGAGGCCAGGGTCACGGGGACGTCGCCCACCTTCATCGCCGCGAGCACGGCGTCGGAGGAGAGGGCTCCCGGAAGGTCCTGCTTGTTGCACTCGATCACGACGGGGATCTGGGCCGCGTCCATCTTGTTGGCGATGAGGTTGGACTTCATGTTCTCCCAGGAGATGAAGTTCTCCTTCGCCCTGTCGGGCTGGGAGTCGGCCACGAAAACGATGGCGTCGGCGCCGGCGAGTACCACTTTCCGGGTCGTGTTGTAGTGGACCTGCCCGGGCACGGTGTAGACCTGGAGGCGGATGTGGTACCCCTGGACCTCCCCCAGGTCGAAGGGGAGGAAATCGAAGAAGAGGGTCCGATCCTCCGCCGTTTTCAGGGAGACGAGTTGAGTCTTCTTGTCGGGGTCCGTGAGTTCGTGCAGGGCCTCGATGTTGGTGGTTTTTCCTCCCAGGGCGGGCCCGTAGTAGACGACCTTGAACTGGATCTCCCGCTGGGCGTGGCGGAACTGGACCATGTCAGGTCCCCCGCACCGCGCGAAGGAGCGCGGGGGGAGTGACGGGCTTGCGGAGGACGCCCCGGGCGCCCAGCCGTTTCGCCTCCTCCCCCAAGCCCACGTCGTCGCTCCCCGTCACCAGATAGACCCGGGGGAAGGAGACCGCGGGGGTGGAGGCCAGCATTCTCAGCAGCGTCAGCCCGTCGGCGTCGGGCAGGTTGAGGTCCAGAAGGACCACGTCGGGCGCCCCCTGGTGGATCGCCAGGAGCGCCTCCGCCGCCGTGCCGGCCTCGGCGCAGGACTCCCCTTCGGCCTCCAGCGCCGACCGGATCATCTTGCGGATCAGTACATTGTCGTCAACGACCAGGACGTTCACGCCGCCAGTCCCCCGGTGTCCAAGGTTGGCCTCCCCGCACGGTTGCGTTGCGGTCAGTATACGGGCGGGAAAGCGGATCGCGCAACGAGAGGCCTCAAAGCCCCAGCGCCTCGGCGTTCTCCGACAGGGCGTCCCGGGCCAGGAGGATGAGGGCGTCCACCTCCATCCCGATCTCGGCCGCTCCCTGGCGGATGTCCTCGCGGTTCACTCCCCGCGCGAAGGATTTGTCCTTGAGTTTCTTCTTCGCGCTCTCGGGCCGCACGCTGGCCACCCTCCGGTCGGGTTGGACGAAGGCGCAGGCGAAGAGAAAACCCGTGAGTTCATCCACCGCGAAGAGGGCCTTGGCCATGGGTGTCTCCCTCGGGACACCGGTGAAGGCGGCATGGCCCAGAATGGCCGTGACCGTCTCTTCGGAATACCCCGCCGCGCGCAGGACGGCGGCGCCCTTCGTCGGGTGGTCGGGTATCTGGGGGTGGCGCTCGTAGTCGAAGTCGTGGAGGAGGCCGCAGAGACCCCAGGCCTCCTCCTCACCGCCCATCCGGCGCGCCATGGCCCGCATCACCGTTTCCACGCCCAGGGCGTGCCTCCTCAGCGCCTCCGACTGGGTCCACTCGCACAGGAGCGCCCACGCATCCTCCCGGCTCGGCATCGAAGACCTCCTATCGATAGAGAGTATAGGGCAACCTGGCCGGGAGGTTCCGATACTTGAGAGCGCGTCCTGCCTGTCCAAAACAAAAGGGCGTCTGGGCATCGAAGCTCTTGGAAACGCCTTCCTCCGCTTCACTCCGGAAGGCAGGCGGCACAAAGCGGCCAAAGGATCTTAGGCGGCCACGAGGAGGCGTCACTCCTCCCGGGCGTCTTCCTCGGGGACCGCGACTTCCGCCTCGGCCTCCGCGCGGGATCTCAAAATCCCGGAGCGCTCGTCCAGGGGGAGAAGGTGGGCCGGGAGGAAAAAAGTTTGGGCGATGATGGTGGGAACCACGGCGCTGGCGATGACCGCCGACACGAGGAAGGAGTACTGCTCCCGGGAGACGATGCCGTGGGTCAGGCCGAAGAGCGCCGAGATGGTCCCGAAGGTCAATCCCGTGGACATGAGGAGGGTGTAGAAGGCGCGTTCCCTTCGCTCCCCCCGGAAGACCGCTACGACGGGGAAAAGCCCCACGATCTTCGTGGCCACCTTGGCGAGAAGGAGCACGAGGAAGACCGCCGGTGCCGCCGCCAAAGCCGGAACCGAGACCAGAAGCCCCGCACGGATGAAATAGATGGGCGTCAAGAAGCCAACCGTGAGGGTCCGCACCCGTCGGACCCATTGGGGGTCCTCCTCCGCGGCGCCGGCCAGCACCATCCCGGCCAGGTACGCCGGGAGCACGGGCTCGCTCCCGGCCCACAGGGCCAGGGCCCCGAGGCCGAAGAGCACGAGGAGGATCCACTTCGTGCGAATGGCCGCCGTGCGAAAGGCGTATCGTCGCGTCAGGTCTCGGGTGAGGGTTGGGAGAAGTGCGAGGACGGCGACGGAGCCGGCAAGGAAGAGAAATGTCCGGTAGGTGAAGGGTGAGAAGATCACGCCGAGGGCCAAAACGGTCGCCAGGTCATTGAGAAAGCACGACCCGAGGATGCCCTTCCCGTAGTCCGTGCGGTTCAGGCCCGTTTCGAGAAGGACGGCGTACACCACCGCCATGGAGGTCGTGGACAGGGCCACACCCGCCAATAGGGAAGCGGACGATCCCCATCCAAGAAGCCACCGGGCCGCCGCCGCGCAGCCTAAAAAGGGGGCCAGGAACCCGACGCATCCGATGGTGGAGACCTCGGCTAACTTTCGCTTCATGACTCCGGGCTCCAGCTCGGCGCCCGCAAGGAATGTGAGGAGAACGGCGCCGATGCTGGCCAGAAGGCGTACCCACTCCGCATCGATGGTGAAGAAGCCGTCTCCCACGAAGCGGGCCGCGACAGCCCCCGCTGCCACGCCCACGAGAATCTCCATGAGGGCGCCGGAGATCTTCAGGCGGTTGGCGAGGATCGTCGCTAGGACGGCCAGGGCGAGCCAGAGGGTCGCGTGGGCGTAGATATTCAGCACGGTCCGCTCCTTCCGATCCAGGGCCGGGCGGGGCCCGACCGTTCCGCTGGTAGGAGTCATCAGCCGGAAGGGCGG
>JBFLVU010000059.1:0-13354 GCA_040758175.1 Acidobacteriota bacterium
CCCGATCCAACGCTGGGGGTACCGCGTATACGCCCGGGAGCCCTTGAGGAACCTCAACCCTCTCCAGCCCCGCCCTCCTCTCCTGGAGGCCGAGGTGTCCAGCGGCGGCCAAATCCTGGCCCTGTCGATTCCTCCCAAGAAGGCCCAGGCGCCCCAGAAGCTCCAGCCGGAGGAAGCCCTGGAGGCGGCCCAACGCCTTCTGCGCGTGTTGGGGGTGGACGTGGGTCAGCTCACGCTGACCTCCACCCGCACGGGCGAGGAGGAGGGCCGCCAGACCTTCGATTTCGGCTGGAAGCAACCCGTAAGGGGGCTCCCTGGGCTCTCCTACCACTACTCCGTCCAGCTCCAATCGGGGTTTCTCACCAGCTTTGAAAAGAGCCCCCTCTTGGCGGAGGAGGAGCAGCCCAGTCTGCTGAAAAACCTCGTCGCGCCGCTCCTTTCAGGAGGCGTGTGGTTCTTCCTGGCCCTCGCCACCCTTTTCTTCCTCATCCAGAAGCTCCGCCGGGACGAGGTGGACCTGAGGCACGCCCAGAGGGTGGCCCTGGTGGCGGGCACCCTCACCTTCCTGCGCTTCGTGAGTTCTCCCTCCGGCGGCCTGCTGGAAACGCTCCTGGGGGCCTCCCTCGTGAGCCTCCTCTCGGCCCTCCTCTTCGGCCTCCTCTGGGCCGTGGTGGAATCCTTCCTCCGCCAGTCTTTCGGTGAGAAATTGCGGTGCGCGGACCTCCTCCTGGACGGCCATTTCACCGTGCGCGAGACGGCCGGCGATCTGCTCTGGGCGGGTTCCCTGGGGCTCACCCTCCTGGCCATCCCGTGTCTGGTACACGCGGCCGCCCTCGGATTGGGCTCTCCGGGGATCACCATCATGCCCGTAAGCCTCAATTTCTCCAATCTCCGCTTTCCCGGCGGGCTCGTGGGAAACGCCCTCCTGGGCCCTCTGCCTGCCGCCTTCCTCCTCGCCACGGCCTTCCTCGGCGTAATCTATCCGCTGGTCCGCTCCCGCCTTTCGAACCTTCAGGCGGGGGCCGTCTTCTCTGTCCTGTTCGCCCTGGCCATCGAGCCCCTCCTCCCCTACGGCCCTCCCCCCGTGAGCTACGGGGCCGCCTTCCTGACGGGCCTCGCCTTCTTCGTTGGGATGGAGTCGAGCGGAATCGTGGCCGCCCTCGCCGTCCTCTATCTGCCGGCGGCGTTTTCCAATGTGACCCTGCTTCTGACCGCCCACGCCCCGGCGGTCCTGATCCAAGGCTGGCTCGGCGCCGGCCTCCTCGTGGCCGGGGTGGCGGGCCTGGCCTACGTAGCCCTCTTCGGAAAGCCCGCAACGGGGATACGGGCCTACGAACCGGAGTACCTCGTCCGGCTGAGGGAGCGGGAGCGGTTCGCCCGCGAACTGGAGATCGCCAAGGGCCTTCAGGAGAGGTTTCTCCCCAAAGTCCGCCCGGCCATTCCCGGCTTCTCCCTGGCCACGGCCTGCGTGCCGGCCATGGAGGTGGGAGGGGACTACTTCGATTTTCTTCCCCTTCCCGGCGGGAAGTGGCTGCTGCTCCTTGGAGACATTTCGGGCAAGGGCGTGAAGGCGGCCTTCTACATGACCATGACCAAGGGCCTCCTGCACGCGATCACCCTGAGCGAGAGCGGGCACCTCGAAATTCTGCGGAGACTCAACCGGCTCTTTCGATCCCAGTCCGAGCCCGGCATCTTCCTCACCCTCATCGCCGTCATTCTCGACCCCGGGTCACGCGAGGTCCGGCTCGTCTCGGCGGGCCACAACCCCCCACTCCTGGTCCTGCCCACGGAGGCCAGGGTTCTGACCCCCCGCGGCCTCGTCCTGGGCCTCATGCCCGACGAGACCTTCCTCTCGAGCTTGAAGGACGTCCGGATGACCCTGCGGCCCGGGGAGAAGCTCCTTCTGTACACGGACGGAGTCACCGAGGCCATGAACGGGGATTGCGAGGAATACGGCTTGGACCGGCTCCAGGAGCGCGTGGCCGCCAGGGGCCACCTGGGGGCGGAGGACCTGGTGGGCCTTATCCTGGACGATGTGGCCCGTTTTCAGGGCGAGGCCCGGCAGGCCGACGACCTTACCGTCCTCGTATTGGAATGCCATGAATCGTGATCGTTGGAGAGACCTCTTTGAAGCGGTCCGAAGGGGGGCGATGAGCCCCGACGAGGCCCTGTCGCGGGTCGCCCACCTCCCCTACGAGGACCTCGGGTTCGCCCGAATCGACCACCACAGATTGCTTCGCCGGGGGTTCCCCGAGGCGATCTTCGGTGAAGGGAAGACCGCCGGCGAGGTGGCCCGAATTCTTCAGGCCTTCCAAGAGCGAGCGGTCCCCGCCCTCGTGACCCGCCTGGATGCGGCGAAGGCCCGTGCCGTGAGAAGGACGGTTCCGAACCTCGTCTACCACCCGCGCCCCCGGCTCGGATACCTGGGCCCCGCTCCCGGCGAGGGGGCGGGCCAAGTCGTGGTGGTCTCGGGGGGCTCCAGCGACGCCCCCGTGGCCGAGGAGGCCTACCTCACCGCACGATACCTGGGAGCGCGGACGGAGTTGCACCCCGATGTGGGGGTGGCGGGGCTTCATCGGGTGGCCTCCATCCTCCCCTCCCTCGAGCGGGCCAGGGTGGTGGTGGCGGTGGCGGGCATGGAAGGAGCGCTTCCCTCGGTGGTGGCGGGGCTTACGGGCGCCCTGGTCATCGGAGTGCCCACATCCATCGGCTACGGCGTCCAGGATTCGGGCAAGACGCCCCTTTTCGCCATGCTCGCCTCCTGCGTCCCAGGTCTCGTGGTGGTCAACGTGGACGCGGGATTCTCTGCGGGCTACGCCGCGGCGGTCATCAACCGGGCAGCGGGGCCCCCCTCGAAGCGGACATCGGGATCCAGGGGTAAGCCCTCCCGCCGACCGGAGTGATGGAGACCACGGTCACTCCCTTCCTGCGGGGCGCGCTTCGGGTGCATCAACCCGTCCGAGGCTACCGTTTCAACATGGATTCCGTCCTTCTCTCCGGGTTTGCTTGGGTCCGGGAGGGTGAAGACGTACTCGACCTCGGCACGGGCACCGGGATCCTCCTCCTTCTCCTTGGGCACCGCCACCATCCGCGAAACCTCGTAGGGGTCGAGATCGATCCGGAAATGGCCCGGCTCGCCGCGCGAAACCTGGAGGAGAACGGCTGGGCGGACAGATCCTTGGTCGTCAACGGGGATCTCCGGAGGACGGGGGCCCCATCGGGGGGGGCCTTTCCCCTCGTCGTCTGCAACCCGCCCTACTACCCGGTCCGCTCGGGCCGATCCCTTCCCGACCCCGCTCGCGCGCAAGCCCGCCAGCAGGGTTCCGCCAACCCCGAGGAAATCGCCTCGTCCGCTGGCCGGAACCTCGCACCCGGAGGCCGTTTCTGCCTTTGCTGTCCCTTTCCAGACCTCCCCGCGTGGGCCGCGGCCCTCCGGGCCTCAGGCCTCCACCTTCGCCTGGTGAGGGCCGTCCGCCACGGTCCGAACGCCGAGCCCTACCTTGCGCTGGTGCAGGCCGCGCTTCAACCGGCCGAGTGCCTCACCCTCCCCGACCTCGAGGTTCGTCTTCCCGGCGGCGCATACGGCCCCGAGGCGGCCGGGTGGCTGGGCGACGCGGCGCCCCCTCCCCTGAGAACCCTCTGCGACGCCATGGTCGGCAAGCTGGCCCGCTACCTCCGCCTCCTGGGCGTGCCCACGGGCTTCGCCCGGAACGCGGCGGACGGGTGGCTCCTGGAGGAGGCCCGGCGCACGGGAGCGCTCCTCCTGACTCGGGACCGGCCCCTCCTGGCCCGCTCCGCTCGAAGGGGCATCCGCGCCCTGGATCCCTTGTCGGACTCTCCAGCGGAACAGCTTCAAGCCGTGGCCCGTGCCTTCGGACCCTTCCCCGAGGGAGCCCCCCCCCTCTGCCTGGATTGCGGCGCGCCGGGGCTCGAAGTGGATCGCCGGGAGGCCCTGGGCCGGGTGCCCGCCTACACGTTCCTGACCCACCGCCGGTTCTCGTGCTGCCCGTGCTGTGGCAAACTCACCTGGGAGGGGTCCCACCTGGAACGGTTCCGGAGGGACGTCCTGGAGGGCGGGCACGGACGAGCCGGGTCTCGCCCCCCGCTCCGCCCATTCGATCGGGAGTGAGGCATGGCCCATCGGGAACGGCTCAAGGAACTCCTCAAAACGAAGTCCCTCAAGATCGGCGATTTTCTCCTCGCCTCGGGTCGCCGCAGCAAGTACTACTTCGACTCCAAGCTGACGACGCTGACCAGCGAAGGGGCCCGCGTCACGGCCTCCTGCTTCCTGGAGGTCATCGGCCGGGAGGGGATCCAAGCCGACGCCATCGGGGGAATGACCCTGGGCGCCGATCCCATCGTCGCCGCCGTCGCGGCCCTGTCCCACGGCGGGCCGACCCCCCTCGACGCCTTCATTGTCAGGAAGGAGCCCAAGGGCCACGGTACGATGCAGTGGATCGAAGGACCCGTGAAACCCGGTCAGCGCGTCATCATCGTGGACGACGTGGTGACTACGGGCGGGTCCACCCTCAAGGCCATCGAAAAGGCCCAGGAATTCGGGCTGGAAGTGGTGGCGGTCATGGCTCTCCTGGATCGCGAGGAGGGAGGAACGGAGGCCCTGGCCGCCCGGTTCCCCTTCTTCCCCGTCACGAGGCGGACCGAGATCTTCGGGGAGTAGCGCCGGAGGCGCGCCGGGAGGATTGAGGCGGGAGCTCCTCGGAAGGCCGGTCTTTAGAAGGCCATCACCCCGACCTCTTTCCCGCGGCCGGAGATTCCCAACATCTCGGCGGCGGACCGTTGGGACGCGGCCACCTCGAGGAGGCCCGCGGAGCCCACAAGGGCGAAGAGGGGAGCCTCCTGGGCGTACCCGCCCGAGTCCACCAGGGGCACTTCCTGGCCCGCCACGAGGACCTTGAACCGAGTCCGCCCCGAGACGGAGGCCAGTTCCGCCAGGGTTTCGGCCCGCACGTTGGTCAGCAGGTTCCCGAAGCGGTCCACGCCGCAGAGTTCTCCCTTCACGAGGGAGTCCCCCACCCGGCGGTCCACCGGCACGGGAAGGCGGACGAAATCCTCCACCGCCTCCCCGAAGCGGGAGGAATCGATCCCTTTGGACAGCCAGGCGGCCACAGGGGCGAACACGTCCCGGCCGTGGAAGGTCTGGCCGACCTTCTTCCGGAAATAGTGATCCGCCGTGACGTGCACCACCTTGAAGGCCGTTTCGAACTGGTAGACGAAGGAAAAGATCCCGTTGTCCGGACCGATGAAGTAGCGGTCGTCGGTTACCACGAGGATGGGCCGCCGCGCGGTGCCCACGCCGGGATCCACGACGCAGAGGTGGATCGTCCAGGGAGGAAAATCGCGGTAGGACCGGTAGAGGGTGAACGCGCCGGAGAAGACGTCGTGGGGCGGGACTTCGTGGCAGAGGTCCACGATCCGAAAGGCCGGCTGGATGGACCAAAGAACCCCCTTGAGGGAGCCCACCCAGGGGTCCTGCAGGCCGAAGTCCGTCAGGAGGGTGACGATCGGAGCGCCATCGCCCGCCATGGCCCCCCCCTTCACCGGATCCGGCGCCACCGGGCAAACAGGTAGGCTCCGTAGAGGAGCACCACGGCCGCCACGGCTCCGTACCCCAGGTACAGGCTTCCCCGTGTGTCCGGCATTCCGGCGGCCGCGAGGACGACGAATGCCACAGCCTGCGCGATCACGGCCACTCCTCCCTCTCGACCCTGGCCGCCTCCGCCCGTTGGATGCCGAATCGGGTTAGGTAGAGGGCCGCCGCCAGGAGAAACACCGCTACCAGCCCGACGAAGAAGGTCCAGCGCATGGCGGGCTCCAGAACGACCTTCCTGGGATGGACGATGGAGCCCCACCAGCTGATGGCCTTGTGGACGATGGGCACGTCGAAGAAAGCGACGATGGCCACCACGGCCGCGATCTTGGCCGCCCGGGCATCGCCCCGGCTGAAGAGCCGGAGAAGGAAGTAGGCGCTGTAGGTGAGCCACAGGATCAGGAACGACGTGAGACGGGGCTCCCAGACCCACCACTTCCCCCAGGCGGAATGGCCCCAGATGGGACCCGTCACCAGGACCAGCGTGATGAAGACCCAGCCCACCTCCGCGGCGGAGTGGGCCAGGTGGTCGTAGAGGGCCTCCTCCCGCCAGAGGTACAGGGCGCTGAACAGGAAGGCAAGGAACAGGAGGACGTAGCAGACGATGGCCGAGGGAACGTGGTAGTAGAAGATCTTCTGCACGGCCCCCATCTGCACCTCCACGGGGGCGTAAGAGAACACCATGTAGAGGGAGGCCGCATTGGCGGCCAACGCAAGCGACCACAGCAGGATGCTCCAGCGTCGAAGGGGCACGCGCTCACTCCTCCACGGCGAATTCGAACAGGAATACGGATGCCGTGAAGAAGAGAATATCAAAGAGCCCCACGAGCCTCAACCACTGGTTTCCCCAGGAGAAGCCGGGGGAGAGCGCCTGCTCCGTCAAGGTCGCCGCCGCGATGACCAGGGGCACGAGGATGGGGAAGAGGAGGATGGGGAAGATCACGTGCCCCCCTCGGACTTGGGCCAGAAGGGCCGAGAACAGGGTACCTACGGCCGCGTAACCGAAGGTCACGAGCACCCAGACCAGGGCGAGGGCCGACAGGCCGTTTAAAACACGGAAGTCGAGAAGCAGAAAGGCGAAGAGCAGGAGGAGGGCCTCGAGGGCGAGGAGGAAAACGAAGTTGAGGAGGAACTTGCCCACGTAGAGGGCGCCCCGGTCGCAGGGGCTGAGGAGGAGGGCGAAGAGCGTCCCGTTCTCCGTCTCCTTCCGGAACGACCCGCCCATGAAGAGGCTGCCGGCGAAGAGGACCACCAGCCAGAGAAGCCCGCTTCCCGTTTCGTTGAGATCCACCCGGGTCGGATCGAGGGCGAAGGCGAAAAGCACGAGGGAAAGCAGGGCGAAGAGAGAGGAGGCCGCCACGTCCTCCTTTCTCCGGAGTTCCTCTTGGAAGTCCTTCAGAAAGACGATGGCCACCACCTTGAGGAACCTCACGAGAGGCCTCCCCCGCCCGTGGCTTCAAAGAACCTGGCCTTCAGCCCCTCCACTGTGAGGCCTTCGGCGGCACCCTCCCAGGCCACCGATCCCCGGTGCAGGATGACGACCCGGTCCGCGATGGCCAGGCAGTCCTCCATCTCGTGCGTCACGAGAAGAAGGGCCCGGTGCCGGGACTTCAGGGTGGCCATCAGGCCCGTCAACCTCCGGCTGCCCTCGGGGTCCAGCCCCGCATACGGTTCGTCGAGGATGAGGATCGACGGATCCGGCAGCAGGACCCTGGCCAGGGACAGCCGCTGCTGCATCCCTCGGGAGAAGGTGCCCACGGCTCGATCCCTGACCCCATCGAGTCCCACCTCCTCCAGAAGGGCCGAAACCCGGGAGCGAAGATTGGGGACGCCGTGCAATCGACCGAAGAAGAGCAGGTTCTCTTCAGCGGTGAGGTGGGCGTACAGGAAGGTCTGATGAGAGATGTACCCGAGTTCCGCCCGGAATCGGGCACGGTTGCCCTCCGACAGGGGCGATCCCCGGAAGGTCAGGACGCCCCGACCCGGCCTGGAGAGTGTCGTGAGGATCCTTGTCAGAGTGGTCTTCCCCGCCCCGTTGGGCCCCAGGAGGAGGGTGAGCTGGCCCGGAAGGAGGTGCAGATCCACCTCCCGCAGGACGGCCCGGCCCGAAAGGCGCTTGGACAATCCCGAAACGGAGAGAAGGGGCTCGGCGCTCATCTTCACGCCATTCTAGAGTCGGACCCGAACCGGGTCAAACGCGGCAGCGCGCAGGACTCCCGGGGCTATAATCGCCACAGGAGGCCGTCCGCCATGAGTGCCGTGGACCCCGCACCGTCCCCTTTGGAATGGCTGGCAGGCCTCCCCGCGCTTCCGTCGGTGCCGCCCCAGACCTGGAAGGAGGTGGAGGCGGCCACGGAGCGCCTCTTGGAGCACATCCGAAGCCCGAACCTTTCCGAGCCGTACCTGGAAAGCGCATTCCAGTACGGGTGCCTTCTTTACGACCGGGGAGATGAGACGGGGGCGGAGGAGATCTTCGAGGCCCTGGACCGGCATCCCGCCGTGGCTTGCCGGAATGACGTTCGCGCTTACTGCGCCCTATGGCTGGTGCGCTGCCACGCGGAAGCGGACGAGATGGAGGAGGCCCTCGATCGGCTTCGCGGGGCTCGGGCCCTCTGCCGGGCGCTCCCCCCGTCCCATCCGGCCCACGGGGCCTGCGCGGCCGCTCATGGAGCCATCGAGTCCGGCCGTGGGAGGTACGATCACGCGGCGCGCGCCTACGGGCTCAGCGCCGCCCTCTGTCCCGCGGATTCGAAACTCACGGCTCTCTGGGATCGTTCCCCCGCGGGAGACGTCGCGGCCCTGCGAAGCCTGACCGCGGCGGAGGCGATCCTCCAGGGATTGCGCGACGGGGGATCGGGCGGCGGCGAATTGGACCGGGCGGAGCGGGAAATCCGGGCGGCGCAGGCGCTTTCCAATTCGCTCCGGGTGCGCCTTACCTGCCAGATCCATTTGGCCGAACTCGCCCTCGGACGCGGTCGGCCTGACTCGGCGTCCACCCTGGCACACGGCATCCTGGGCCTCCTCCGCGACCCCGGGTTTTCGGCCCCCCTCTCCAGGGGTCTTCTTCCCGAGGTCCACTGGCTCCTCGCACGAATCGAGTTCTTCCGCGGTGACCTTTCCGGTGCCTTGGACCACTTGCGGGCCGCCTTTTCCGCCCTGCGGCACTGGAGGAGGACCTCCTCCGAACGCCGCCTTGTGGAGGACCTGGTCCACATGCTCGGCCACCTGCACACCCAAAGGCACGGAGGGTTCCGGGAGCAGTCGATCCTGGACGACCTGGACCGGGAGGGTGCTTGGATCCCGGCGCTGGCGGAGCAGTCGGAGGCGAGGGACCGGTACATTCTTTCGGGCCACTCCCGCCACGTGGAGACACTCTGCCTCGCCTTGATCGAAACCGACGGCTCGCGCCACCCTCGCGCACCCTTCGCGCCGGGAGAGGTCGTTTCGGGACCGCTCCGCGGCGCGGCGCTCCTGCACGACATCGGAAAGCTCAGAGTCTCCTGGTCCCTCCTGTGCAGGCACCGGACGCCCCTTCCAAAGCACTTGACCCGCATCGCCCGCCACGTTCAGGAAGGCGTCCGTCTCGTGGAAATTCTGGGCCTTCCGTGGACGGCGAGGATCGTCGGTGAGCACCACGAGCGCCTCGGTGGAAGGGGCTATCCCCTGGGGGCGGAGACTCTCTCTTCCATGGGGTCCATCCTGGCCCTCTCGGAGGCGGTGGTTTCGGCCGCCTCGCCCTCCTTCCGAGTTCCCCGCCCGCCCTCCCTCGAGGCGACGGTCCGGTCCCTCCTGTCCGACCCGGAGCCCGAATTCCCGGCCCCGGCCCTCGACGCCCTCCGAGGGGCCTCGTCGAGAGGCGCGCTCCACCCGCTGGGCCAGGCGCTCCGCGCCGACCTCGCCCCCGGCCCCCTGTCGCGAGCGCAACAGCTTGACAGGACAAGGGGTTAGGATTATCATATGGGTTCGGTCGATCCGGAGGTGCGGATGTACGCGATCATTGAGAGCGGTGGAAAACAGCATAGGGTGACCGCCGGAGACAGGGTGAAGCTCGAGCGCCTCGGCGTCGAAGAGGGGGCCGACGTCTCCTTCAAGCCCCTCCTCGTGGTGGACGGAGAAAGCGTGTGGACCGCGGCGGAGGCCGGGGCATACCGGGTGAGCGGGAAGGTGCTGGGCGAGGGCAAATTCCGAAAGATCCTCGTGTTCCACAAGAAGCGCCGGAAGCAGTACAAGAAGATCTACGGCCACCGCCAACCCTTCACGCAGGTAGAAATCCTCGGCATCGCCAAGGACTGAGGGAGATAGGACCATGGCTCACAAGAAAGGCCAGGGAAGTTCCCGCAACGGCCGGGACAGCAACGCCCAGCGCCTGGGCGTGAAGCGCTTTGGCGGTCAGACCGTCAAGGCCGGCACGATCCTCGTCCGGCAGCGCGGAACCCCTTACAAGCCGGGCATCCAGGTTGGCCGGGGCACCGACGACACCCTCTTCGCCCTGGCGGACGGCGTCGTCACCTTCCGCCACCGCGGCCGGTTGGGGTTGTTTGTCGACATCCTGACGCCCTGAACCCCGGGGCATGTTTCTCGATTCCGCCAGAATTTTCGTAGAAGCGGGGCGCGGCGGATCGGGTTGCGTTAGCTTCCGAAGGGAAAAGTTCGTTCCCAGGGGCGGTCCCGACGGCGGGGACGGGGGCCGGGGAGGACATGTGATCCTCGTGGCCAAGCCCCAAGTGCGCACCCTTCTCGCCTTCCGTTACAAGCGCAAGTTCCAAGCCGAAAAGGGCGCCCATGGCCAGGGGGCGCTCAAGACCGGCCGTCGGGGAAAGGACCTTGTGATCCACGTCCCTCTGGGCACCGCCGTCTTCTCCGAGGAGGACGGTCTCTTGCTGTGCGATCTGGTGGAGCGGGGCCAGCGGCACGTGGCGGCCAAAGGCGGGAGGGCCGGCCGCGGCAACGCCCGTTTCAAGACCTCCACCCACCAGGCCCCCAGGGAGTTCGAGCCCGGCGGGGAGGGCGAGGCGCGGTGGCTTCGACTCGAGCTGAAATTGCTGGCGGACGTGGGACTTGTGGGTCTCCCCAACGCGGGAAAGTCCACGTTTCTCGCGGCCGTGTCCAACGCCCGGCCCAAGATCGCTCCCTACCCCTTTACGACTCTCTCGCCGATCCTGGGCGTCGTGGAGTGGACCCGTCACCGTTCCTTTGTCGTGGCGGACATTCCCGGCCTGATCGAAGGAGCCCATCAGGGGCTGGGCCTTGGCGACCAGTTTCTCAAGCACGTGGAGCGGACCCAGGTCCTCCTCCACCTCGTTGACCTTGCGGACCCGGTCTCTCCCCCCGTTGACCGCGTCCGCACCGTCGAGCGGGAACTGGAGGCATACGGAGCGGGGCTCAGCCTCAAGCCCGTGATCCTGGTGGGCACCAAGGCGGATCTCAACCCGGATCCCGAGGGGGAGGCGTCCCTGCGCGAATACGCCCAGGATCGCGGGTGGCCTTACCACAGGGTTTCCGCGGCCACGCACGAGGGCCTGGAGCCGGTCCTGGGGCGCGCCTTCCGGCTCCTCACGGAGGAGGACCCGTGAGGCTAGGCCTTCTGGGGGGCACCTTCGACCCTCCCCATCACGGCCACCTCCGCGTGGCTCGCATCGCCCAGGACCGGGCTCGACTCGATGCCGTCCTCTTCGTTCCCTGCTTCCGACAGCCGCTCAAGCCCCGGCCGCCGGCAGCGTCGGGATACCACCGGGCGGCCATGGTGGCCCTCGCCCTGTCGGGGAGAACCGATTGGGGCCTGGAGACGGCGGAGCTGGAGCGAAAGGGGACCTCGTACACGGCGGACACGGTGGAACTCCTGATGAGCCGGATGCCCGGTGCGGAGGTCTTCCTTCTCCTCGGGGCCGACAGCCTGGCCTCGTTTCGCCGATGGAAACGATACGGATTCCTCTTGGAGGCGTGCCGCATCGTGGCGGTGCCCCGTCCCGGAGTGGACCTCGCCGCATCCGTGCCCTCCACCTGGAGGGATCGTGTGCTCCTGGCGTCCGCCAGGCCCTCGAGGGTCAGCTCCACGATGGTCCGCGCCCGCGCGGCGAGGGGAGAGAGCCTGACCGGGTGGGCGCCGGCGTCGGTTGCCCGTTACATCGTCCGTGAGGGGCTGTACGGGGCGGCCGCCCCGCACATCGCCCGAGGGAGGCATTCTTGACGCAAGAGGACAAGGAGATCCTGAAGCTGGTCGTGGAGTCCCTGGAGGACGGCAAGGCCGGAGAGCCGGTGATCCTCGATCTCCGCACCCTGACCACCATGACGGACTACTTCGTCTTGGCCCACGGGACCAACACCCGCCAGGTGCAGGCCATGGCCAGGGACATCGAGGAAGTCCTCAAGACGAAGGCGGGCCTGAAGCCCCACCACGTGGAGGGGGTGGCCGCCGCACAATGGGTCCTCATGGATTACGGACATTTCATCGTCCACCTTTTCCTCTCCGAGAGGCGTGGATACTACGACCTGGAACGCATCTGGATGGACGCCCCCCGGATCACCCCATGAGACCGTCCCGGCGTCCCCTCGGCCGGGATCCCGCCTTTCGGGCGGCCCTGACCCTCGCCGAGAAGGCCGCCTCCGCCCGGGGACCCGTTCTCCTCATCGGGCCCACGGGATGCGGGAAGAGCCGCCTTGCCCGCCACATCCACGACCTCCGCCCACCCAAATCGGGCACTTTTTCTGAATGGCACGCCGCGGGGGTTCCCTCTTCGCTCCTGGAAGCGGAGTTCTTCGGAGTGGAGAGAGGCGCCGCAACGGGAGTGGCCCCCCGCGCGGGCATATTCGAGGAAGCGGGCGTTGGGACCCTTTGTCTCTCCGGCGTGGAATGGCTCGGTCCGGAAAAGCAGGCCGCCCTGCTCCGGATCCTCGAGGGGAGCCCCTTCCAGCGGATCGGCGGAGGGCGTCGGCTGACGTGCAAGGCCATGGTCCTCTCGGCTTTTTCGGAGCCTCCTGAACTGCTGGTTTCCCGCGGCCAGCTTCGTTCGGATCTGCTTTTTCGGCTGGACGTCCTTCGGATCCACCTTCCAGCCTTGGGCGAAAGGACCGGAGACGTCCCTCTCCTGGCCCGCCATTTCCTCCGGGCGGCCTGCCGCAAGCTGGGACGCCCCGTCCCCGAACTGGCCCCCTCGCTCGTGGAGGCTCTTGCCAAACGTCCCTGGCCGGGCAATCTTCGGGAGCTGGCCCAGTGCATGGAGGGTCTGGCGCTCACGGGAGGAGGCCGCCTTGGCCCCGAGGACCTGGCCGCCGAATTCTGGATGGCGGAGCCTCCAGCGGCGGACGCCCTCCGAAGAAGGTTGACCCTGGAAGAATTGAAGGACGCCTACATTCGATTCGTCCTGGCTCGAACCTCGGGGAACCGGACCCGGGCCGCGCGCTGGCTGGGAATCAGCCGCAAGGCCCTCTGGGCCCATTTGAGGCGCTCCGAAACTTAGGGT
This sequence comes from Acidobacteriota bacterium, assembly GCA_040758175.1. Taxonomy (GTDB): domain Bacteria; phylum Acidobacteriota; class UBA4820; order UBA4820; family DSQY01; genus JBFLVU01. Next base: position 13,069 of record JBFLVU010000059.1, read on the forward strand.
AAGATGGGTCGGTTTCGGTATGTGGGAGATACGGGTGGTTCACGTGGGCAGGATCGCCGATGCGAACATCGCGGGAGGGGTATCCCGTTACGCATCCATGGTGGGCGGCGAGTGGCGCCTGCGCATGGACGCCGTGCCCGCTTCCAAACGGGGGGAGCCGCACCAGATCCGCCGCGAGGAGGGTCGGCGCCTGGTGGGTCGGGCCTCGGGAGACCGGGCGCTCCTGGCACTCGACGCCGGAGGGCGGCCCCTGGATAGCTCCGCCTTCGCCCGCCTGCTCGGGGAG
>JBFLVU010000060.1:0-13342 GCA_040758175.1 Acidobacteriota bacterium
GGGGCTGAATTCGTCCTATGTTATGCCTGCGCAGCACCTTCGAGTCGCCCCGGCGGGGCGGGGGAGGGGTGTCCATGGGTAGGGCAAAAAGATGGGGTACCAGGGCGGTGCTTTTCTCGGTCGCGGTGTGGATCGCGGCCCTTTCGTCCGCCTTCTGGGCGGGGCCCGTCATCACGGACGTGCAGGTCAGCGACGTCACGGATACCACGGCCACGGTGACATGGACCACCAACGAGGCCGCCGACAGCCGGGTGGATTACGGCCTCACGGCGAGTCTGGGCGATTCGGTCAGCGACGGCGCCTACGTGACCACGCACAGCCTGACCCTGGCGGGACTCCAGGGGTGCCGTCTCCACTTCTTTTCTGTAACCTCCACCGGCGCCTCAGGCACCACCACCGACGACAACGGGGGCGACCATTTCACGTTCCGGACACTGAAGCGGGAGTATCTCTTCGGACCCGACGGCGCGGAGGAGGGGATCAACGGGTGGAGCACCGTCACCGCGGCGGGCTCCGAGTTTGCCATCGATTCCTGCGAATCCCATTCGGCATCGAACGCATGGAAGGCGGGAGCGCACGATGCGCCGACGTGTACGGCCTCTTGTCTGGCTGGAACCGACACGAAAATCTCCCGCGATTTCGACCCAGGAGCCTCCGGCCACGGGTATCACTTGCGGTGGTGGGATTGGGTGGATTCAAACGAATCCGAGTCCTGTCAAATCATGGTGGGAACCACGGTCTTGGCCACCTACGGAAACGCCGACCGAACCTGGGTCCTTCATGACCTGGACCTGGCTTCCTTCACGGACCTCCGGACGGTTACTTTCGCCTTCTCGACGGGATCGGGGTACTCCGGAGAGGGCTGGTACGTGGATGACGTCGAGATAAGCCGCCTCGTGGAGTGCGACGTCAACCTGGGGCTCAATTCCTGGCGCTTTGCGGATTCCTGTTCGGGGGCGGGGAACGCGGACGACGGGGTGGCCGACCCCGGAGAGGCCCTGGCCTTCAGCCTCATCGTGCGCAACGACGGGACGCTGGACGGCCACAATGTGACGGGCACCGTCACATCCGGGTCAGAGGGGGTCACGGTTACCTCCGGGACAGTCTCCTTCGGCACGGTCGCTCCGCCCGACTCGGAAAACCTCACCTATACTAGAAAGAACTTTACTTCCTCCACACCCGCGACGGTGCTCCTGTCCCGGTCCCCTTCCTGCGGGGACATCCTGAACTTCAACCTGCACCTTCAGGCCGATGAGGACCGAGGGGACTTCCCCTTCTCGGTGCGCGTAGGCGAGCGGTCTCCCACCCTGACGGAGGATTTTGCCACGGGGGACCCGCCGACGGGTTGGACGGCTCAGGTGGAAACGGGTGGAGAGCCCGATCAGACCTGGACCACCCTCAACCCAGGGGGGTGGGAAGCGCCCGTTGGGATGACGGCCCCCTTTGAGATCCTGGACAGTGACTACTTCGGGGAGGATAATTCCGGGAACCCGTATCACCAGAATGCCAGCCTGATACCCCCCGAGGTGGACTGTTCGGCGGCCACATCCGTCCGCCTCAGCCTGGACATGCTTTACATGTCCTTAGAGATCGGAGAAGACGAGGCCTCCATTTGGGTTTCGACGGACGGGGGTGCAACGTGGGGATCCCAGGCCGTGCAATCTTGGGACTACACGGTCGGAGTGGCGCCACAGGACAGCGATCCGGGGACGGCGGCCCATGTCGAAATCGACTTGTCCGCCGTGGCCGCGGGCGTTGAGCATGTGAAGGTGAAGTTCAATTACCAGGGGACCTACGGGTGGTTCTGGATGATCGACAACGTCCGGATCGTACTGAATACCGGGACGTGCGGAACCGTGGTGTGTTGCGGCACGCCCGCGGGGCTCTCGGCGCCCACCGCTACGGACGTGGACGGAGCCTGCGCCGATGCGGGAGTTCGGATCACGTGGGCTCAGGACCCGGGTACAGCCTGGGGTGACGAGGGAATGAGCGCCTACGACCGGACCTACACCGTGTACCGGGGCGGGGACCTCGTGGAGGGTGGTTTGGCCTACGGAACGACCGCGACGGTGGACACGGGGGGCGCGAACAACACCGCCTACGAGTATTCGGTGAAGTACATCAACACCTGCGGCGAGGAGGCGTCCACGTCCACGGTCTCGGGCACCGACGCCTACTTGCCCGCCACCCCCACGATCACGGGAGATTCCACCAACACCTGCCCGGCCACGACGGTGGCGCTGAGCACCGAGGGCGGGATGTCCTCGTACCAGTGGCGGAAGGACGGGAGCCCCGTGGGAACGAACAGCGCCGGTTTCACGGCCACGGAGAGCGGCACCTACACGGTCTCCTACACCAACGGCTCGGGATGCTCGGGCACCTCGGCGGGCCACGCTGTGACCATCCAGACCTGCTCCGTCACCCCGGCGCCCGACGGCCGCGGAGGCACGACGCCCGCACGCGGCGTCAAATCCGGCTCGGACATCACGGTGACCTTTGACTCGACGACGTGCCCGGCCCCCTCCTACAACCTCTACTACGGTCCCCTTTCAAGCGTCTCCACCTACGCCTGGACCGACGCCGTATGCGGCATCGCCAGCGGCTCCTCCTGGACCCCGCCCCCGGGGAACACCTTCTGGATCATCGTGGGGGACTCGGGCCCCATGGAGAGTTCCTGGGGGCTCAAGCGGATCGGCGGCGTGGAGAGCCAGCGGAGCACGAGCGCCTCGGGCCTGTGCGGGAACAGCCTGATCGACACGACCAGCACGTGCCCCTGAAGAATCTTGGTCGACGCGGATCGGCCGGGCGGGAATCCGAACCCGTGCAGGCGAAAAAAATAGGTGGCTGTCCCTATTTATCCCACTCGAGGGAGCAAGCTCGCCAGATAAGATCGCGGAGCGCCTCGCGGTCGCCCGCCGCCAGGAGCCGCAGGGCCCCCCCTCGGTAGACGGCCTCGATGGCGCGCTGGACGGCTTCATAGGGCCTGTCTTCGGTGAGTAGGCGGTCCCGGAGGCTTCCGAGGAGGGACGTGAGCTCCCCGTATTCTTCTCCGTAGGCCCGCTCGAGGTCCTCCCTCAGGGCCCGGGAGAGGGCCGGACACCGGCCGTCGGTGGCCACGCCGAGGGTGAGGTCCCCCCGACGCACCACGGCGGGAAGGGTGAAGGTGCAGAGGGCCGGGCGGTCGGCCACGTTGACGAGGATCCCGTGCCGCCCCGCCTCGGCGGATACCCGGGCGTTCACCTCCTCGTCGTCGGTGGCGGCCACGGCCAGGAAGGCGCCTTCCAAGTCCCCATCGGCGTAGGGACGGGCCTCCAGGCGCAGGCGCCCCGCGGCGGCCAGGAGACGGACCTCATGGTGGGGAGACTCGGCCACCACCGTCACGCGGGCCCCGGCGGCGAGGAGGCCGCCGACCTTCCGCAGGGCCACGCTTCCTCCGCCCACGACCACGGCCCTCCGTCCCTTCAGGTTGAGGTTGACGAGGTAACTCACCCTTCCACCCCCTCGGCCCCGCAAACGGGGGCCGTCACGCGGACGCCTTTTCGGCTTCCACGAGGAGGGTGCCCGCGGGAAGGGAGTGGACCCTCACCTCGGAGAGGCCCAGGGCGTCCAGGGTCTGGACGAGCCGGTTGACGCTCCATGTGCGGCACCCTCCCCGGGCCACCCGCCTCCCGAGCGCTCCCAGGACCACCTCGGGAGGGGGGAGGACGCTGGAGGGAAGAAAGGCGTCGTGGAGGTAGACTCGGCCGCCGGATGCGAGGGCTTCGACGGCGCACTCCAAGACCTTCTGCACGTCGCCGCGGCTGGAGGAGGCCAGGAGGCCCGAAAGGAAGATCGTCCCGAAGGGGGCGCCCTCCCTCGGTACCGGGGCCAGCATGCGAAGCCCACGGTCCGGGCCTTCCAGGGGATTTCGGTGGGAAAAGGGGAGGTCCGGCCACCGGGTGCGGAGGGCCTCGGCGTAGGCCTCGCCGCCCCAGCCGACGAGGAGCGCGGGGCCCGGAGGCCGCAGGTCGAGCTTCTCCACCACGGCGGGAGCGGCGAACCGCGCGAGAGCCTCGCAGGCCGCGGCCCCCGCGTGCTCCGGATCGGGGGCCACGAAATCGCGGCACCCCTCCTGGACGTAGGCCTTCAAGCGGTCCCAGGACACGGAAAGCGACGCCTGGTGGAGCAGCGTGGGCCGGAGCGAATGGGGCGAGCCGGCTCGCAGGTACCGGGAGGAGAGTTCCAGGTTGCCGTACCCGTCCTCCCGCTTTTCAAGGAGGCCCAGGGCCACGAGGGCGTCCAGGATCTCCGCGGCGGCGGACGCGTCCCACCCCAGGGCCTCGGCGAGGGGCTCGGGCCTTTCCGGCGCCTCGGTCCGGTCGAAGAGGGAGGCCTCGAGGGCGAGGCCCAAGGCCTGGGAGCCGAGGCCCGCCGAGGCCAGGCGGAGCAGTTGGTCGGGCACGGGCGACGGGTCGAAGCGGGCGGAGCCGTCGGCTCGCCGCGCGAGATCCCGCTCGGCGTGGCTGATCTTCTCCCTCAAGCGCACCACCTCCCCCACGACGAAGGTGGCGGGCGGACGAATCCCGGCCCGCTGGAGGTCCTCCTCCACGCGGCCCAGGGTGCTGACGAGGACGGCCTCGTCGTGCCAGAAGGCCATCTGGATGAACGCGCACGGGGTGTCGGGGCTCCGCCCGTGGCGGATGAGGCGGGAGGCGATGCGCCCGGCGTTCTTTACGCCCATGAGAAAGACGAGGGTTTCGAGGCGGGCCAGGGCCTCCCAGTCGAGGCGCGTCTCCTCGTCTTTGGCCTCGTGGCCCGTGACGATGGCCACGCAGGAGGCGTTGTCGCGATGGGTGACGGCGATGCCCGCGGAGAGCGGCGCGGCCAGGGCGGAGGAGACCCCGGGGATGACCTCGAAGGAAACGCCGTGGGCGGCCAGGTATTCGGCCTCCTCCCCACCGCGTCCGAAGACAAAGGGGTCTCCTCCCTTGAGGCGCACGACGATCTTTCCCTCCCGGGCCTTCCGGACGAGAACCTCGTGAATCTCGTCCTGGCGGGAGTCGTGTTTGCCCACGGGCTTGCCCATGTAGAGGCGCTCGGCGGAGGGTTTGGCGAGGGCCAAGACCTCCTCTTGGATTAGGCGGTCGTAGACGATCACGTCGCCCTGGCGCAGGAGGGCCGCGGCCTTGAGAGTGAGGAGTTCGGGGTGGCCCGGGCCCGCGCCCACGATGTACACCTTGCCGGGATTCATGCGACGTCCCTCTTCGGGGTCCTTCCCTTCGGGGATGGGGAGCACCGAGCGGCCTGTGTAGCATGGGGGCCGACGGGGGTCAATGGAGGAACAGGCCAGAGGCCGGATGTGGGGGATTGTAACAAAATGTTATAAAATGACGCCGAAAAAGCACCCGAAAGCCCTTGCTTTGACGCCCCGCACGGGTGCATCCTGTTGACGCCGATGCAGGGCGTGTCCAAATTATACGGAGGGGGTCGGCCATGGCGGTCATCACCATTTCCCGCGGTTCATTCAGCGGCGGCAAGATCCTGGCCGAGTGCCTGGCCGACAGCCTGAGCTACCGTTGTGTGGATCGAGACGTGATCGTGGAGCGGGCCGCCGCCTACGGTGTCACCCAGGAGGAGCTCCGGAGCGCCCTCATGAACCCCCCCGGGTTCTGGGACCGGTTCAACCACAAGAAGTACGTCTACCTCACCCTGATCCAGGCCGCGTTGACGGAGGAGGTCCGGGGAGGCAAAGCCATTTACCACGGCAACGCGGGCCACCTCCTCCTGCGGGGCGTGAGCCACGTCCTGAGGACGCGCATCATCGCGCCCTTCGAGCACCGGGTGGCCATGGTCCAGGACCGGCTCAAGATGACCCGCGAGGAGTCCGTGGCCTATATCCAGAAGATGGACCAGGACCGGAAGAAGTGGACCCACTACCTCTACGGTGTCGACTGGGGAGAGCCCTCCCTGTACGACATCGTCCTGAACCTCGAGTACATGGACATCAAGGAGGCGTGCGACATCATCGCCTCCGTCGCGCGCCAGAAGGTGTTCGAGGAGACGGAGGACTCGGTGGCCGCCATGGAGGACCTGGCCCTCGCCAGCCGGATCCGGGCCAACCTCGTCACCCATTCCGCAACGAGCACGCTGGAGGTCGACGTGGAGGCCCACGCGGGGGCGGTGACCATCCGGGGGAAACTGGCGAGCCGCGAACAGGTCAAGGAGGTCCAGGAGGTGGTCTGGAAGATTCAGGGGGTCACGAGCGTGAGTCTGGAGGGACTGGTCCAGCCTCCCACCGCGTAGTGCCGGGACAAAGCCCGGCGCCCGCGGGCGCCGCGGGGGGTGTGGCCGAGTAGGGGGGGACATGTCGATCTTCTTGCCTGTCGCCGGAATCAGCATCAACCTGTTTCTGGTCATGGGGGCCGGAGTCATCGTCGGCTTCATGTCCGGGATGTTCGGTGTGGGGGGCGGGTTTCTGCTCACGCCCATTCTCATCATGATGGGCATCCCGCCCACCGTCGCGGCCGCCTCGGACTCCTGCCAGATCGTGGCGGCCTCGGCCTCCGGGGCGGCGGCCCACTTCCGCCTGAGGAACGTGGACGTGAAGCTGGGCGCCATCCTCCTCATCGGAGGTCTGGTGGGCGGGGCCATCGGCGTGCGGATCATCAAGGTCCTCCGGGCCATGGGCAACGCCGACTTCCTCATCACCGTGACCTACGTGGTGGTCCTCGGAAGCGTCGGCGGGTACATGTTCTTCGAGAGTCTCAACGCCCTGCGGCGCGGCGGGATGGCCCCGAAGACGTCGGGCGCGGTCAAGAAGCCCGGGCTCCTCTCCCGGCTCCCGTTCCAGATGAACTTCCCCACGGCCGGGGTCCAGCATTCGGTGTTCGTTCCCTTCTTCCTGTGCATGATCGTCGGGATCCTGGCGGCCATCATGGGCGTGGGCGGCGGGTTCATCATGGTCCCCATGATGGTGTACCTCCTGCGGATGCCCATGCACGTGGCGGTGGGCACCGACCTCTTCCAGATCTTCTTCACCTGCGCCGGTGTCACCTTCATGCAGGCCACCACGAACCACACGGTGGACCTGGTCCTGGCCCTGCTCCTCATGGTCGGCTCCACCGTCGGAGCGCAGATCGGGGCCCGGGTGGGAAAGCGCCTGAGGGGCGACCAGCTCAAGATCCTCCTCGCCTCCATCGTCCTGCTGGTCATGGTGAAGATGGCTTTCAGCCTGGCGGTGACGCCGGCGAGCCTGCTTTCGTACGCCACCGGGGGAGGGCACTGACATGAAGCGCGCACGAGTCGCATCGCTGGTTGTCCTGGCCGCCCTCTCGTTCACCCTTTCCGGCTCCTCCCAGGAGACCGCCTCGCCGACGGCGCGGATCAGCCCCGACGTGATCCGGATGGACGCGTTCTACGGGGGCGCGGAGGTCCGGGTGGAGGGCGAAGTGCCCGCCGGAAGCGGCGTCTATCTCGTTGTGAAAGGCCCCGAGATCGAGGAGTCCTTTAACAAGAAGGGCCGCTTCGGGCCCATCTGGGCCAACGCGGGGAAGGTCCGTATCGCCGGTGTACCCGCCCTCTTCATCGGCTTCTCCAGCGCTCCGCTGGATTCCCTTCTTTCGCGGGAAGCCCTGGACGCGGGCCAGCTGGACGTGGCCGCCATCAAGGCTCAAATGAAGGTGGACCCGCCGGCCATGGACCAGCCGCTCGTGAGGGACAACTACCTCAAGCTCAAGGCCGATCAGGGGATCCTCAAGGTGGTCGAGGGCGTGGTCACGGTGGCGGCGGGGGAGGGCTCCAGCCGCTACTCCGCCTCCTTCGCCTGGCCCAAGGTGGCCCCTCCGGCGGACTACCGGCTGGAGGTGCACGCCTGCAGGGACGGGGCCGTCGTGTCCCGCGCCGAGCTCCCCCTCAAGGTCGTGAAGGTGGGCTTCCCCGAAAAGATGGCGGGGATGGCCAAAGACCGGGCGGTCCTCTACGGCATCCTGTGCATCCTCGTGGCCACGCTGGCGGGCCTGGGCATCGATTTCCTCGCGTCCAAGCTGGGCGGGAAGGTCTCCGCTCACTGAGGAAGCGTTGGGCACACCGGGACGGAAGGGCGCTCGAGGGAAGGGCGTTTCCGACGGGGCGAGGTCAAGACCGTGCGGCGAAGAGGGGGAGGCCGTACCGGCTCGCGCCCCCCTGCGGAAGGCTTGGGGCCCCGTGACCCGATCGTGGAGGTGGCCTGCCCATGCGGCTTCCGTGGAGAGGAAAGGGGACCGACGCGGAGGTCCGTTCCGCGGAGGCCCGCATGCGGGAGCAGTACCAGAGCTTCCGCGATCTCCTGGCCTACAACAACGAGTGCCTCGAGCAGATGGCGTCTCTCCAGGAGGACCTCCAGTACGTCTCCCCCCTTCGGGACGTGGTCGGATCGAGGGTTTCCCAGGTCTTTGACCGCGCCGGAGGGACCGTCGGGGCCCTGGAAACCCTGACCGAGAACAAGTTCCCTCGCCTCGAGCGGCTCCTTGCGAAGCAGCGTCACGAGGTGGAAGCGTACGTCGCCTCGGTTCAGGAGCGCGTGACCCCGAGGCTCGCCGTATCCCTGGCGGAAGTTGACCTTCGAGCATCGGACGAAGTGGGCGGGAAGGCGGCTTACCTGGGCGAAGTCCGCAACCACGTCGGGCTGCCCGTCCCCGAGGGGTTTGCCCTGACGACGGAAGCCTATCGCCAGGCCGTGGGCATCCCGCTGTGGCAGGAGTGCCGCGACGCCCTGAGGGACGTGGATCCGGACGACTTCGCGGGGATCCGGGGGGCCTCGCGGCGTCTGGTCGGGAGGGTTCTCGAAGCGCCCGTTCCCCGCGCGGTGGAGGTAGCCCTGCTGGAGAGGGCCAAGCGGCTAAATACCCGTGGGCAGGGCTTCGCGGTACGTTCGAGCGCCGTGGGAGAAGGCGGGCCTCAGACCTTCGCGGGTCAGTTCCTGAGCCTCCTCAACGTTGTGGAGGACCAACTCCTCGATGCCTACCGCAAAGTCCTCGCCAGCCGCTTCTCCGAGAGGGCCATCTCCTACAGACGCTCGCTGGGCATAGGGGAGGTGGAGAGCCCCATGGCGGTGTTGGTGGTGCCCGTCCTGCGAGCCAAGGCGGCGGGGATCCTGTACACGAGGGACCCGAACCAACCCGGGTCGGGCAATCTCCTCATCACCGCCACGAAGGGTCTCGGCCTGGACATCGCCGGCGGGAAGGCCTCCGCCGACTTGTACGTGCTGGAGAGGGGTCGGAGCCACGCGGTTCTGGAGCGGCACATCGCCCGAAAGGAATCGCAAGTGGTGCTCGATGGCCAAGGGGGGATTGCGCGGAAAGTCCTCGACGCGGAGGAATCCCGGAGTCCCTCCTTGGGGACGGAGGACCTTCAGGTCCTTGCCCATTGGGGGGTGCGGCTCGAAGCTCACTTCAGAACCCCACAGGATGTGGAGTGGGTTCTTGACGAGGATGGCGCCTTGTGGATCGTCCAGACGCGGGACCTGGCTTTCGCAACGAGGTCCGGAGGGAACAAGCAGCGAGGCCATCCAAAGGTGGAGCCCATTTTGAAGGGAGGAAAGACCATCTGCGGGGGCCAGGCCTCTGGGCCCGCCTATCACGCGGAGGAGGCAGAATCGCTCGCCCACGTTCCCGCAGGTGCCATTCTCTTTGTGCGACGCCCTGTCCCCGACCTCGTCAAAGTTCTCCCCAGGATCTCTGGAGTTGTGGCAGAGCGCGGGATCGTCACGGGGCACGGTGCCGCCCTCCTTCGTGAATTCAAGATCCCGTCGGCCTTCCAAATGGCAAACGCAATGGACCGGGTAGCCCCCGGATCGGATGTGAGCCTGGACGCCAGCCGCCCGGCCCTTTACGGTGGAATCCTTTGGCCGGCCCCCGCGGCGGAAGTCCACTTGAGGGAACGGTACGCCGCGCTCCGGGAGGACCCGATCCATTCGAGGCTGTTGACACTCAACCTCATGGACCCTTCGGCTCTCAACTTCCGTGCTTCGGGGTGCAGATCGGCCCACGATGTCCTCCGGTTTTGCCACGAAAAAGCCATCGAGGCCATGTTTTCCGTGAACGACAGGGCGGCGGACCGATCACCCCTGAGCGCCAGGAGGCTCGTCGCGTCCACGCCCATCCGGCTCTTCGTCCTGGACCTGGGAGGAGGAGTGGAGTTCGACCATCCCGAGACCCGGGAAATCCTGCCCGAGCAGATCAAGTCTCGGCCGTTCGCGGCCTTTTGGCGCGGGGTGACCCACCCCGGAGTCTCCTGGAGCCGCCAGATGCCGGCCAGCCTGGACGGCCTCGCCTCGGTGGTGGCGGGTTCCTTCGCGTCCCACTCGAGCGCCCGAAGGGCCTTGGGAGAGCGGAGCTACCTCCTGGTGGCCGACGAGTACATGAACCTCAACAGCCGTCTGGCCTACCATTTCACGCTGGTGGACGCGTGCCTCTCGGACCAGGCGAACGCCAACTACATTTCCTTCCGTTTCGCCGGAGGAGGCGCGACCCGATGGCGCCGGAACCTCCGCGCGGTCTTCATCGAGAAGGTCCTTGCCCGCCAGGGGTTCCTGGCGGACCGGCGGGGGGACGTCGTTAACGCGTGGCATCGGAAGGGCAGCGCGGAGGAGACCGCGGCGGCACTGGATATCCTGGGCCGCCTGATGGCGTGTGCCAGCCAGCTGGATATGTACATGGACAGCCACGAGGCCATGGAATGGTACGTGACCCAGTTCACGGTGGGGAACTACCGGTTTGATCCGGAGGCAAAGCCCTCCCGCCCCCCGGGATAGCTAGGTCGGAACAGGACCGCGCGCAAGTCCTCCGCCCGTCCCAGGAAAGCCTCGCGCTGCTCGATGTATGATGGGCCCGCCTCATGGGGGCGTTCTTGCGGAGAGGGCATGTCCATACTGATGATCGCGGGGCTCCCGTTCGGTGGGGGAGAGCGTTTGGCATCCGGCCTGGCCAAAGAACTTGGGTGGAACCTGCTCACCCGAGAGGATGCCATTTCACGCTTGGCTGAGGAGGACATTCACCTGGGGGAGTTGGAGGTGGCGGCTTCCAAGGGCCGAATTTCGGGCAACCGGTTCGATTACCAAAGGCGGCGCTATTTGGCGGGAATGACGGCCCTTCTTTGCGAGATGTGGTCCAAGGGCCCCTTGGTCTACTACGGACGGGCGGGCCACCGGCTCCTGCCGGGAGTACGGCATGTGGCTCGGGTGGGCGTGTTCTCCCCCAGGAACCTGCGCGTAGAGCGCGTACAGGAGCGGTTGCGGCTGCCGAGCGCCAAGGCCGTGGAATTCTTGTCCTCCGTGGATCGGGACATTGAGTCGTGGGTCAGATACGTTCACGGCGCCACCCTTCAGGAAGCCGACGGCTTCGACCTCGTTCTCTGGACCGGAAGGCTCTCCTTTCGGACCGCCGTGCCCGTTCTTGGCGCCCTCGCCGTCGGAATGGAATTCCAACCCACGGAGGAGAGCCGCAGCCGAATGAGGGACCTCGCGTTGGAGTCGCGGGTCCATCTCGAACTTACTTGCGAGCCCGGAGGTCTCGGCATCCCCCTGGAGGTGATCGCCCGCGGTGGCCGGATCCACGTCACGCTCGGAAAGGCCGGAGACCCACTTGCACAAAAGGTGCGGGGCTTCCTCCGGGATAGATACCCCGGGAATCCGGCCGACGTGACCTTCGGTCGGCTCAAAATGCCCGTCGCGCCCATGGGAGGAAGGCTTCTCAGAATGCCCCGGGGGACCTGACCGGACCTAGCCCGACGGGAGGAGGCTCTCGTCGGCGTCGGCTTCTTAGGGGCGAGGGAGGCGAGAGGGTTCAGGACGGGCCGGCGGCTTCCCGAACGAGCCGGATGATCTCCTGAATCTTGAAGGGTTTGGTCACGAATTTTGCAGCGCCCCACGCCTCGGCCTCGTGGTGCGTCTCGATGGTGGCGTAGCCGGTGATCACGATTACTGCCGTGGAGGGGGCCTGCTCCTTGACGTGGCGCAGGACGTCCATCCCCGACGGGCCGCGCATCTTGAGGCCCGTGACCAGGACGTGGAAGGGGGACTCCCCAAGGCGCTGGATCGCCTTCTCGCTCTCGGTGAAGACCTCCACCTCGAAGCCTTCCTTCTCCAGCGCGGGCTTGAGCCGCTCGCCCACGATGGGCTCGTCATCCAGGACCATCACGCGTCTTCTGGTCGCCATGACCACCTCCGGAGGATCATCGAACGGGGCTAACCAGGACCGGCAGACACACGTGAAACGTGGTTCCCCTGCCCACCTCGCTGGCAACGCGCATCTCCCCGCCGTACTTTCGCAGGATGCCCAGGGAAACGCTCAGCCCCAGTCCGGTCCCCTTGCCCGGCTCTTTGGTCGTAAAAAAGGGGTCGAAGATGCGAGGAAGCGCGTCGGCCGGAATGCCCGTCCCGGTGTCGGCCACGTCAACGCAAACCCGCTCCTCGTCGGTACGATGGGCCCGGACGGTTAGGGTCCCCCCGCGCGGCATGGCGTGGAGGGCGTTGATAAAGAGGTTCAAGAAGACCTGTCTTAGGGGATTCACAGCCGCTCGCACCGTCGGAAGGTCATCCGGAATCTCGGTCTCAAACGTTACGCCAGAGAGGTCCATTTCGTTGTGAAGAAGCCGACGGGTGGATTCCACGACCTCCGCCAGGGAAACGGGGACAGATTCGGGTTTCTCCTCCCTCGTGAAGTCGAGGAGGCTCTTGACGATTTCGCCGGCTCTCTCGGTCTCGAAGTAGACGTCCTGCAGGAGTTTCCACTTCTCCCCTTCGGAGAGCCGCTTGAAACCCTCCATGAGGGTCTCGGTCGTGAGGGCGATGTTGTTGAGCGGGTTGTTGAGTTCGTGGGCGATTCCCGACGTGAGCGTTCCCACGGTGGTTAGCTTGGCGGCCTGAACCATCTGGTTTTGCTGTGCCTCCAACTCGCGGAGCATGGAATTCACGGCCAGGGCAAGATCTGTGAACTCGTCCCGGTACCACCGCGTGGGTCCAATGGGGCTGAAATCGCCGCGGGCCACACGCGAGGTGTACGACTCAAAGCGCCGGATCGGGCCCATGAGGGCACGGTCAAAGAGAAACGCGATCGCCACAAAGGCCAGGAACAGCAGGGCGAGAAGGAGGAGGGGAGCCCGGCTCGCGAGGGCCGCTTCCGCCCCGGAAGCGGGACGCGCGCCCTGCGAGGTCCACACGACGGCGGCGCAGAGGAGAAAGCACATCGCGAGGCCCACCGAGAGCCGAAGGCGGATGCTGACCCTCGGTCTCCGGAGAAGGGCGCGCCCGGCGGCCTCGAATTCCCAATCAGGCCCCGCTCTGTGGGCGGTGTGGGCCGCATCGGCGCCGTCGGCACCGCGTGGGGGG
>JBFLVU010000061.1:0-13242 GCA_040758175.1 Acidobacteriota bacterium
GAAGGCCCAGTGGATCAGCGACCGCCAGGAGGACCTCAAGGCCGCCGCCGAGGAAAAGGCCCACCTCGAGGCCGTGATCCGGGGCGCCCAGCAGGGAGGCTTCGACACCTCCGAGCACCAGACCCGGCTGAACCAGCTGAACGAGCGGCTGGGCCAGCTCCACGGCCAGCTCGGCAAGGAGGGGGCCGACATCGACTACACGGCCCGTGACCGCGGCACCATCTCGGTGGGCAAGGAGTTCGCGGAGGCGGGGCAGAAGGCGAAGGAGCAGGCGGACCTTCTCGACCGGCTCCAGAAAACGCAGAAGGCGGCCTTCGACCACGGGATGCTGGAGCCCGGCGCCGACGGCCAGCGGGGCGACATCTACGGCAAGGTCGGCAACATGATCAACGACCTGCTCTCGGGCAAGAAACTCGACCCCGACAAGATCCAGCAGGTGAGGGACTACATCGGCGGGCGCATGGACGGGACCTACGGGGACCCCTCGCGGCCGCCGGGACCGGAGAAGCCCTGGTACGCCGACGGGGAGTCCTGGAAGAACGCCTTCGCCGAGACGGGGCGAAACCTCTCCACCTGCCAGACGAGCGACGGGAAATTCTCCTGGATGGGGCTTGGCGGCCGCATCGCCATCGGGGCTCTCACGGGAGGCGGATCGGAGTTCGTCTTCGTGCCCATGGGAGGCCTCCAGGTCACGAAGGACGCCGTGGACCGGGGAGCGGACGGATTCGAGGCCTGGAAGCAGGGCATGACCGAGACCATCAAGCAGGAGATCATCGGAAAGTTCGTGGGGGGGCTCTTCCACGTGGGAGGCAAGGCCTTCGGCGGCATGGTGGGCGCCGAGCTGGCGGGAAAGAACATGTTCAAGGGCGCCGCCAGGGGAGCCTGGACGGGCCTTGGCGAGTGCGGGGAGCAAGTCGTCAAGGAAGCCGGCGAGATTTCTTGGACGGGATTGAAGAACTCCCTCGCGGGCGGGGCCAAGGCCATCGGGAACGGCGCCTCCCGCCTGAAGGACATCGCCACGGGGGAGGAGGGCCTGACGCTGGGCTTCGGCAAGGCGGGCGCCGAAGGGGCCGAACAGGCCGCCGGAGCCGGGGCGAAGGGCGTTTCCGAGGGAGCCGAGCAGGGGGCCTCCAAGTCTCCCCTCATCGGCACCGAGGACTGGGCCCGGCAGCAGCAGATCCGCCGGGCCGCCGCCACCGGAGACCCCGACGTGGTGGCCGGCCTTTACCGGGACGGCGGCATGAAGGACCTTATCGAAATGCAGAAGAAGGGCTATGTGAGCGCCGGCGAGGCCAAGGCCATCAACTCCGTCCTGCGGGAGGAGGTGAACCAGTCCATCCGCCAGGGAACCAAGGACGCCATCGAGGACTTCCAGAGCCAGACGGGCGTCAAGGTCAAAGAGGTCCTCGTGGGCGACAGTGGGTCCTCCGCCCAGGGCCCGCCCTCGCGCTTCAAGACCGACGCGGACCGGACCGTCATCAGCACCTTTGACGACGCGAGCGTGAAGGACTACGCCTCCAAGCGGGGGATCAGTGAATCGGAGGCCTACGACGAACTCTCCAAGAAGTTCACAAACGCCCACGAAGCCAACGTGAACAAGTCGCTTCAGGACCGCACGGGCCTCACGGCTGACGACGTGGACTACAAGAGCTACGACCGCATCGGGGGCGGCTCTGGGAAGAGCGACTCCTACGCCGAGGGCTTTACAAACTCCCGGCAAGCGGGTCAAGGGTCCGGGGAGAAGTACACCGTGAATCCCGACGGGACGGCCAGGGACCCCGTGCAGGTTTCGGGGCAGACCATCGTGGACCAGAACCAACTCACGAAGGCCAAGTACGATCCCGACTACAAATTCCCCGAGGATGCCACGCGGATCCCGCCCAGCGAAATCCCCTCCGTCCTCGAACAGCAGACGGCCAGCATCGGCAAGCACCCCGACGACCCGCTCACCATCGCCAAGGCCGTGGGACGGACGGAGAAGGTCGCCAACGTCGTGGGCGAATCCCTCGGCGATCCGCGCCTGACTCAGACGGCCCGGGAGATCTACGAGAACCCCGGCCGCATGGACGAGATTCTGAAGAAGAACGGATTCGTGGACGCCGCCGGCAACCCGGACCCTTCGGCCTTCTGCAACCAGGGAAGCTCCAAGGTGGTCCACTATTCGGCCCAGTTCCCCCACCGGTAGGAGGAGTGCTCCATGCGAACGGACCAAGGTGAATGGATCCTGACGGAGGGTGAACTCGCCGCGGCGGCCCGAAGCCTCGGCCTGGCTCGCGGTGTCCTCGACGCGCTCCCCGAGGCGGCTCCGACGTCGGACGACGCCGCCCGAACCTCCCGGGAGGTCTCCACGTTGGAACCGGCCCTGCGGAGCCTCTTCGAAAAGGCCCTCTCGGTCCTCGCCTCCCCGGCCAGGGTCGTGCGTTTTCACACGGCGGTGGCGGACACGCGGGTGAGCCGGAGCCTCCTGGCCTTCTCGCCCTCCCTTCCGGGAGTCTGGGTGAGTCTGGCGCGCAGCGGAGACGAGCGACGCGTGAGCCTGAGGACCCAGGCCGAGTTGAGACTCCTCGTGGCGCGCCACCTCGCCGCCACCGAGGCCCTCGCCCCGGACCGGGTGGGCGCCGACCTCTCCACCCACGCCGTCCTCGCCCTCCTCGCGGCCTGCGCCCAAATCCGGCGCGCGCGCCTCATCTCCCTCCTGCGCCACGAGGAGGCCGTGGGGATTTTCGGCGAGGCGGACCTTCGGGCCCGCCTGGAGGAGGGCGACTCCGGCGACTTCCGTTGGCCCCTCTCCTTCGTGGCGCCCATGATCCCCCTCCCGATGAGCGGCCTGGGGGTGGCCAAGGACCCCAAGCCCGCCCTCTTGGAACTCGTTCGTGCCGGGTTTCTCGACGTGGTCAGCGAAACCGACAAGCCCCTCTTCGAAATGAGCCCCGGGGGCCGCGTTTTCGCGGAGGGTCTGTGCCAGGAGGCCTCCCGGGGGGCGATCTCCGTGACCCGCGCGGTGGCCGGCGACCAGATCGCATACGACGTGATGCTCTTCTGCCGCGGCCCCTTCAACCTCTTCTCCTTTTTCATGAGCGGGGAGGTGGGCTTCGCCTCGACCCTCCTGGCGGGGGACCTGGACGAACTTCTCCAGTACGCCTTCTCGGAGGCCGCGCCCCCTCCGCCCTCGCGGCCCAGCGTCGAAGCCACCGCCGACGCCTCGGAGTCGGAACGGACCATCCTCGAGGCTCCCGCCTGCGCGCCCGCCTGGATCGTGGTGGAGAAGGGCCAGCAGATCGGCAGACGGATCGCCCTCATCCCCGGCGCCTCGGCGGGGCGGAAGGAGGACAACCTCCTCTCCGTGCCCGACCCGGGGGCCTCCAGGAAGCACCTCGCCTTCACGCTGGACGGGGAGGGCGCCTGGCAGGTGGAGGACGCGGGGAGCAGCAACGGGACCTTCGTCAACGAGACCCGCATCGGGGCCCCGGTCCGTCTGAAGGAGGGCGATCTCGTGCGCCTCGGGCAGACGGTCCTTCGCGTGACCTTTACGCCGGGAGCCTAGGGAGGACCCCATGGCGACGGATCTGTGGAATACCGGATGGCAGGAAGACTCCTTCGCACGGGGCCAGAAGGCCTTCACCGAGACCCCGGCGTGGTACCAGCACCTCTCCCCGGCGGACGTGGCCGAGGACGCCTACCTTTTGGGCTGGGCCTCCACCCTCTTCGTCCGGGACGGCGTTCCCCAGGGACCGGGCCGCTCCCCGGCGGCTCCACCGCCTCTGCCTGAACCGGCTCCCGTGGTGGCCGTTCCCGCCTTTCCCTACGAGCGCTGCCTCAAGCCGGGCGGAGAGACATCGCGCCATTACCAGGACGCCCTCGCCGGACGCTGCGGCGCCCTCCACCGGGCGGCGGCGGTCCGCGCCGCCGGGGAGGACGCCTGGTGCGGGGCCATCGCCGCGCTCCACCGGGCCGGAGCCCTCCGTACCACGTGTCCCGAGGACCCCCCCCTCCACGCGCCCGTGCTCTCCACCTTCGGCGAGGACTTCCAGGCCTGCGCCGCCGCCGTGGGGCGCAAGACCCTTCACGCCTTCAAGATCGGGTTCGGCCTCTGGGGCCGGTGGGAGGCCCCATGATCGAGATCAGCCTCTCCCTGGCCGAGACGAGGTGGGCCCTCCAGCGCTCGGGGATCGCGCCGCGGATGCCCTCGCCCATCCTGGAGCCCGTGGAAGCGGTGCCGGAGGTCCCCTCCCCGAGCCCCGCCGAATCCGAGATCGTGAAGTCCCTTCAGGCCCGCGGTCTTGCGGGGGCCGACGGCTCCCCCAACCCGCTCCTGTCCGCCGCCCTCGAGTGGCTCTCGGCCCCGGACCGGGTCTGGAGCCTTTCCCTCTTCGGGCGCGGCGGCGCGGAGCTGGTTCATCTGGCCATGAGGGAGGACGCCGCCGTGGAGTGCCGCCGGAGCGCCGACGGCTTCCGGCTGCGATTCCCGGTCCCCGCAGCGGAGGCCGACGAATGGCTTTCTCTCCGGATGCGAGGAGGCGCCCATGGGTCCTAACCCCATCGCCAAAGGCATCGGCCTGATCGTTTCGGGCGTCGTCTTCATCCTGGCGCTCTTCCTCAAGCTGTGTTTCACCACGGCCCTGTACGCCACCCTCGCGGAGATCCAGCGCCGGGTGCAGGTCTACAAGGCCAACCGCCGCCCGCCCGTCCGCGCCATCCTCCTGATCCCCGTGGTCATCCTCTTCGTGAGCGCGGTCCTCTTTCTCATCAGCGTGCCCCGCTTCATCTTCGGCACGATGAACCTCCAAGCCCTGCGCGGCCTGCAGATCAATCCCATGACCGTGGTGTGGATCGGGCTCCGCTTCGGCTTCTTGCTGGCGGCCTTGGTCCTGGGCCTGGTTCTCGGGCTCATGATCGGGCGGGGCTTCCCCGTTCTGAAGGACCGCTTCGGGGGCGTCCTCGTGGCCTCCAAGGGCGCCCACTTGACCTTCTGGACCGCAGCCTTCGCCCTCGCAGGATTCTTCCGCCTCATGCCGTGGGGCATCGTCACCTACTGGACCGTCTGGCTTCTCGTCCTGGCGGCCTGCCTCGTCATGGGGGCGCACTACTCCCTGTACGGCAGTTACCGGGAGGCTTACGCGCGGACCTCCGCGGGCCTCGGAAGCGGGGACCCCATCCGCCTGGACCTGGACGCCGGGGAGGCCGTGGTGCTTTCGGCGATTCTCGGCTCCCGAGGCGCCCTGACGGAACAGGCCCTGGCCCATTCCCTCCGCGCCCCCGACGCCTCCCTCCTCGCGCACCCAGCTTGGGCCGAGAGGGCCCACGCCCTCGCCTCGGATCCAGCCGCGCTCGGAGCGGTCCTCTCGTCCCTGGCGACCCGCGGCCTCGCCGGCAAGTCGGCCCAGGGCTGGGGCCCCGCCGGCGCCTCCCTCCGCCTCCGGTCCGCGGGCTTTTGCGATCGCGCCGCCGCCCTCACCGTCAAGGGCCCGTCGGGATCGCGCACGCGGGTCGTCCAGTGGCTCGGGCCCTCACGGCTGTTGCTCGAGCCGGGTCCTCTGACGTTGACCCTCCGGGAGCTGGTCCCTGGCGACTCCCTGCCCGGACTCCTGGCGGGCGAGTAGAATGAAAGCGGACGCCCCGGTTCCGGTCGCACGGGGGGAGGAGGTTCCGAGATGAGCGGACAGGGGGAGGAGAAACTCCTGGGAGATTTCGTGAAGGGCCGGTTCCAGTTTCTGGAGGACTTTTGCCAGAGAAGCGGCCTCGACGTCTCCGAAACGTCCCGAGCGGTGCAGGCCGAGACCCTTCGGCTTGCGGAGGACCCGGCGCGACAGGCCTTCTTTCGCGACCAGGTCTTCAGCGGACCGGTCCTGGCCACCACGCTGTACCCCGAATGGGTGGACCGGATCCTCCTTCAGGCCCTGAGCAACGTACTCAAGGGCCCGGGCGCGCCCCTGCACACCACTTCATCCAAGGTCTCGTGCATCCCCTTCGAAGCCGGACGATTCAACGCCCGCCGCCAGGCCGCCTCGGTCTTCCGCCCCTTCTTCCAAGGCAAGACCCCCGAGAACTGGCTGGCCCACGGCTTCTTCATGGTCCTCCGGCGCTGCTACGGTGACGGCTTCGCCGGGAAGGGAAAGGTCGTCGAGGTGGGCCCGAACCATTACCAGGTTCACATCGACAACGACGGGGTTCCCCAGGCGAGCCGGATGGAGTGCTCCACCGGCGTGGGGTACATCTACGAGGGGCTCCTCCTCACCGGCGCAAAGGATCCGGTGGTGACGCACCCGCAGTGCCGGAGCGAATCCCCGGGCCCAGACCGGATCTGCATCTACGACGTCACGTGGAAATAGATTGGGGTCAGGTCTTTAGTGTTAGTGTCTCGTCTGTGACTCCCGTACCGCCTGTTGTTTCGCCGGGGCGCCTTGGGACGGCAATCCCTTTCCAGGGCGCTCCTGTCGCGCCACAGCCCCTCGCCGGGCCAGACCCCTCCCCTTAAGCTCTTGCTCGCGGCCAGCAAAGGCCGCTCAGCCGCCTTCTAGGATGGAAGGAACGCCGACAGCAGGCTCGGAACGAGGATCGCCACCAGGCACAGCCCGAGCAATCCCAGAAGCAGAATCACGGCGCCCACGAGACAGCACGTCCCACCCCCGCATCCCCCCGATGCCCTGCGCGCGCGGCTGCGGGACGGCCCCGGCGGGGGCGGGGGGAAGACCGGCACGGCCTCAAACACTTCAGAAGGGCCCGGAGGCGGAGGAGGGGAAGTAAGAGGTTGTGGAGGTGGGGGTGGGGGTGGGGGTGGCGGCGGCGGCGGAGAGGCCCCTCGAGGACGCGGCGGCAGCGCCTCAGACGGTTGAGAATCCCTCCCGACGGCGGCGCCCCGGTCCTCCTCGGGAGCGCCCGTACGGGGAGACCCGCACCGGGAGCAGAAGGCGTTCCAGGTTGCGTTGGAGGGCTCACCGCAGGTCGTGCACGTCCAGTTCACTCTCTCTCCTTACAGGAGATCGGGATCGGCAACGGCGAAGAGGGTGATCTCCAGGAGCGTCCCCTTCCGCCGGGACCGAAACCACCACGCCGAGCCCTTTTTCACTCGCAGGGAGGCCTCCTCTCCGACCAGGAGGAGCGCGGCGGCCTCGCCCAGAGTAGGCTGGTGGCCCGCCACGACCACGGTGCCCTCCGCCTTCGGCCACCCCGCCGCCCGCAGGAGGCCCCTCGGGGTGGCCCCCAACCCCACGCCGGGCTCCTCGCGCACCCGTTCCGACAGGGCGAGGGCCGTGTCCCGAGCGCGGACGGCCGGACTGGACAGGAGGACGAAGTCGGGGGGAAGGCGCTCCCGTAGCCAGCCCGCCACCTTGAGGGCCTGCTTCCGCCCCCGAGGCGTCAGGCGCCGTGAGGGGTCAGGAAAGGAGTCCTCGGCCTCGGCGTGCCGCCAGAGAATCAGGTCCATCCTCGGCCTCCCTATGGTCGGGGGATCCGTCCGGACCATTATCCTCCGGCCGGGGGGAGCCCGTCCACGAGGAAGCGCGCCTTGTGGACCGTCTCCCGCCATTCGCCGCGCGGATCCGAATCCACAACAATCCCTCCGCCTACGCCCGCCCGGAGCATCCCCTCCGCGGCCCAGGCGGTCCGAATGGTGAGGCAGAGGTCCATGCGATCCCCCCCGGGCTCCATCCATCCAAGCGCCCCGCAGTACGGCCCCCGGGTCACCCCCTCGAGGGAATCCGCGACCTCCATGGCCCTGATTTTCGGGGCGCCCGTCACGGAAGCGCCCGGATAAGCGGCCCGGATCAGGTCCGTCAGGGTGACCTCCGGCCTCAACCGGGCGCCCACTCGGCCGTAGAGGTGATGCACGTAAGGAAGGGTGAGGAGGGCCTTCCGCGGGTCGGCCCACACGCTTCCGGGAAGGGCCACCCGTCCCAGGTCGTTGCGGGACACGTCCACGATCATGGCGAGCTCCGCCGCCTCTTTCTCTCCGGTCAGGAGCGACGCCGCCCGTTTCTGGTCTTCCGCGGGCTCACGGCCGCGAAGGATCGTGCCCTTGATGGGCTCGGTGACGATCGAATCCCCCTCGCGTTTCAAGAACCGCTCGGGGGAGAGGCACAGGACCCGATAAGAGCCGGCGTGGAGGTACGCTCCGAAGGCGGGCCTCGCGCATTCAACGAGGTCCCCCCATAGGCGAAGGGTGCCCCCACGGCAAGGACGGCTGAGCCGGCGGGTGAGGTTGACCTGGTACACGTCCCCGGCAAATTCCGCCTTCAGGACGGTCCTCACCGCCGCCTGGAAGCGGCCGGATCCCAGGGAGGAGCGCCAGCTCCTGGGCTTTTCGAGTCGTCGTGGGGGCCGGCCCGCCGCACGCCCGACATCCACCGGGCCGCATCGCCGAAACAGGAACGCGTGAAGCCAGGGGAGCCCAAGGTCGTCCTGTGCGGGAGCGGAAAACCGCTCCACGGCCCGCCGCAGATCGTAGCCGAGGAGGACGGCCCACAGCCCCGTCCCGCCGCCGAGGGCCCGCTCTCCCTCGCGCAGGGCCTCCTCCAGGTGGTCCAGCGGGTTTCCGGGAAAGCGGCGTCGCGCCGCCGCCTTCAAGACGAGGCCCCGCCCGTCCCCGCGGATTTCCGCGGCGGCCTCGTGCCAGAGGGCGTCGAAGCCCCATCCCCTCCCCCCCGACTCCGCGTCCACGTAGCAGGCGAAGGGCGGCCGGGGCATGGGAAGCGTACCGTGCGGGGTCATCGTCCTTTCCGCCTTTCCAGGGCGCGGGTCCAGAGTGTCGAGGATAGCACCCGGACGTCCCGCGCGCTCCGGTCCCCTCCTCCTCCGCTGGGACCTTCACGCTCTGCGGCGCATCGCCCTTCCTTGCGCCAGCCCGAAAGCCGGTGCAGAATGACGGGGTCTTGCGAAAGGAGACACGCCCATGACCCGCACGCGCATCCTCGTCCCCTTGCTGCTCTGTATGCTCGCCCCGGCCCTGCTGCGGGCGGCGGACGCCCCTCCGGCCAAGCCGGCGCTGGAGGACCCAAAAGTCCGTCTCGGCTACGCCCTGGGCCTCGACATCGGCACCCGCCTGAAGGACATCCAGAGCGAATTCGACCTCGCCGCCTTTCAGCGCGGCGTGGACGATTACCTGAAGGGCGCCCAGCCGGCCCTCACGCCCCAGGAGGCCGCCCAGGTCCGCCAGGAGTTCATGAAGCGCTACCAGGAAGTCCAGAACCAGAAGATGAAGGAGCTGGCCGACCGCAACAAGAAGCAGGGCGACGAGTTCCTTGTCGCCAACAAGGCCAAGCCCGGGGTCGTCACCACCGAAAGCGGCCTTCAGTACCAGATCCTCAAGGAAGGAACCGGCCCCGCCCCTGGCCCCAAGGACAAAGTCACCGTGCACTACAAGGGCCAGCTCCTGGACGGCACGGTCTTCGACAGTTCCTACGACCGCGGTCAGCCCGCCACCTTCCCCCTGGGGGGCGTCATCAAGGGGTGGACCGAAGGCCTTCAGCACGTGAAGGAGGGAGGCTCGGCCCGCCTCGTCATCCCGCCGGGACTCGCCTACGGGGAGCGCGGCGCGGGCCAGAAGATCGGCCCCAACAGCACCCTCATCTTCGACGTGGAACTGGTCAAGATCGAGCCCGCGCCGGCCGCGCCCCCTCCGCCTCCGAGCCCGCCGCCTGCACCGGAGACCAAAAAGTAGAACCCGGATTTCCGAACGCGGATCGCCACGCAGGGCGGCGGCCTATCTCCGGCCGCCGCCTTTTTGTCCGCCCGGGCCGCCGGGACCCGGCGTGCCGGGAACGGGCCGCCCCCCCGGCGCGCCCTGGAAAGCGCCGCCCGAGGCTCCGGCCGATCCGGTCAGGAGGCCCCGGGTGAACTCGGACGGGCGCCCTCCCTTTCTCACCTGGGAGGCGAGGTCCGCCGCCACCTGGTCGTCGCTCAACCCCCGCCTCCGCCCGGCCGCCAGGGCCATGTTGAGGTAGCGCACCTCGGCGTCGGAGAGCGTGTCGGGCAGGGAACGGAAGAGGCGCTCCACGGTGCCCTCCGCCACGTTCATCTGCCTCAAGTGGGAGAGCGCGTCGGCCGCCGCAAGCAGCCTCGGAAGGCTCCGGGTGTTCATCCAGGACTGGAGGAGGTCCAGGTCGGAGCGCTGGAGGGGCGCGGTGACGAGGCTCTCGGCCAAGTCCTCCACCGCGGTCCGGCCCTCCGCGGCCCTCGTCCCGTCCACTCCTCGCCCCTTCAGGTCCTCGATCCAGGACCGCGACGTCACAAGACGATCTTCCAACACGGCGGCCCGGTCGAGGACCAGGGGAACGGCCACGCCCTTGGCGAGCCCCTCCACCACCTGATCGGTGAACCAGTCCGTGGGAAGGCCCTGGGTGGTGAGGCGGTCCACGCGCTTGAGGAGCGGAAGGAGCTGGGCCTCGGCGACACTGCGGCGCTGGGCGGCGGCGAAGATGCGCTGCCAATTGGCGGCGGCGGCGCTTCCGGTCTCGTGGGCCGCCGGAGCCGCGGCCCACACCAGGGCCAGGCAGAGGGCAACGGGGCGTGTCAGACGGACGAGCATCGTTTCAGCCTCAGGACGGCGTTTTCTCCGCCGTACCCGTCGCTCTGACGCTCCAGCGCCTCGGGATCGGGCACGAACCGCCGGCCGTCGATTACGTATTGATATTCGTACTTTCCGGGGGGGAGGATCAACTGGAGTCGCCATTCCCCGTTCTCTCCGCGGACCATGGGCGCCCGGGCGGGGTCCCAATCGTTGAAGGTCCCCGCCACGGAAACGGACGCGGCCTCGTCGGCGCGGAACTGGAAGGTGACCAGGAACCCGCACCCGTCGCTGGGACAGGTCGCCGCTGTGGGCGGCACGAGGGACGCCAGGGACTCGGGGCCTTCAGGCACGTCCGGGGGGGTTCGGAGGGCGACGAGGTCCCTCAGGTTGACCAAAATGGCGCCCAATAGAATCAGGGCGGCGAGCCGGTAGGCCCAGGTGGCCGCCGGGGTCTGGAAGGCCATCGCGAATCGGGACCAGATGGACCTTCGGGGAGCAGGAATCGCGGCGATTCCCTCCAGGATCCGGGCTTCCAGGCCCGCCGGGGGGGCGTCCCTGGCCATCTCCCGAAGGGCCTCCTCGAGGAGGGACGGGTCCGACG
Organism: Acidobacteriota bacterium; assembly: GCA_040758175.1. Taxonomy (GTDB): domain Bacteria; phylum Acidobacteriota; class UBA4820; order UBA4820; family DSQY01; genus JBFLVU01. Next base: position 11,106 of record JBFLVU010000061.1, read on the forward strand.
TAAAGTCCACCCTCTCCTTCATGGCGAGCCTCCCATGCCCGAGTCCCTGCATACCGCCTGCAGGGCGGAGAGACCCCGGCTGATGCGCATCTTTGCGGCCGACAGGCCGATGTCCAGGGCCTGGGCCACCTCGTCTACGGAGAGGTCCTCCTGGTACCTGAGGAGGAGGGCCGCCCGCTGGGGAGCGGGAATCTTCCGGAGGCAGGCGCGCAACGCCTCCTGAACCTGGCGCGACTCCAGCCTCTCCAAGGCGTTCTCCTCGCCCTCCGGCTGGGCCGCTTCGCCCTCGTCCAGGGGGGCCTCCCGCTCCAAGTGCCGCTTGCGGCGCTTGCCCGCGTCGTAGCAGACGTTCACGCAGATGCCGTAGAGCCAGCTGAAGAAACGCGTGCGCCCGTCGAACTTGGCGATGTCGCGGTACGCCCGGTAGAAGGCCTCCTGAACGGCGTCGGCGGCGTCCTCCGATCCCGAGAGCATCTTTCGCGCCAGGTTGTACAGGGGCGGCGTGAACTCCCGCACGATGGGCTGGAAGCTGGGGGCGTCTCCTTCCTGCACGCGTGCGACGAGCATGGCCACCTCGCGGTCATCCATCCGGCCTACCCCCACCCACTCTTTCCTCCCGGGCCCGCACGGTCACATGGGTGCGGGTGAATCCACGGTCGCACCTTGCTATCATAGCGCCGAGTCCGCAGGGGATCCGAGAAGGGGGAAGACCATGGTCCAAAACGCGCATGTCCGGCGACGAGTTCCGCCTGCCACCGTCCTTCTGCTTCTCGCCCTGAGCCTCCCCGCCGGCGCCCAGGTCCAGGTCGCGGGGCGGATGGCCTTCTGGAGCGATTCCAACCCCGACCGGGTCGCGAGGGACGCGTCGGACACCTTCGCCGAGGCCGGGGCGGGCCTTCGGTACCTCGCCGGCGGCGGGGCCCGCTTCGACTTCGACGCCTCCCTCCGCCACGCCTTCCAGGATGCCGACCGGGGAGTGGCCTCCTCCTCCCTGACCGCCCAAAAAGAGTTCCCCGCAAGCCGCGACGGAGCCCTCTTCGCTTCGGGACGGCTGGCCCTTCAGGAGTACCGGGGGGCCTACTCCCCCTACCGCAACCGCGAGGGGGGCATCTGGGGAGGCTGGCGCTGGAGGGAGGCGGCCCCCGAGGGGAGTCCCTCGCCGAGGGTCTTCGAAGTGCGCGCCGGAGCCCAACGGCGCCTCTATCCGGACTTGGACGACTTCGACTCAGACACATTCTCCCTCGAGGCCTCGGGTTCCTGGGAGACCCGGGCCCTCCTGGTGTCCGCCGCGGCAGGGGCCGAAAGGCGGCTCTACCTGAACGACTTCCAGGGCTGGCGGGTGGTCACCGACGCGGGCTCCTTCACCCCGGGTGGCCCCTGGGGAGGCGGAGGCGGACCCGGCGGGGGCGGGCCTGGCGGGGGAGGAGGGGGAGGAGGCGGCGGGGGTGGCGGGCCGCACATTGCCTCATTGGGGCCGGGAGGCCCCGGAGGCGGACGCGGATGGGGGTCCGGCGGACCGCCGGCCTACGGCAGGGGCTCGGGGAACGTGGGTCAGGTGGGACGTGTCGGAACGTCCTCCTCGGTGAACCACTTGTACGCCCGGGCGAGTCTGCAGGCCCAAGCCAGCCCATCGCATTTCACCGGCCTCCAGGCGGAATGGCTGGGACGTCCCTCGGGCGGCTTTCGCTTCCTGACCTATTCGACGGGGACCGCCTCGGGCCGTTCGGAACTGCTGGACGACACCTTCGGATTCTCGGGGGAGACGGCCACGGCCTATTGGAACGGCTTCTGGTCCGGCGGCTGGCGGTCCCGGCTTCGCCTGAGCTACGAGCGCCGCGCATACCGCGACCGCCCCGTTCTCGATCTAACCACCTATCGGCCCACGGGGGAGGATCGAAGGGACCGCATCCGGTGGCTCGACCTCTCCCTGGAGAAGACCTTCTCCCCACGCTTCGGCGGGCGTACCTCTACCCTCGTCCTGGAGTTTTTTGCCGCCGGATTCTCCCGCTCGACCAACGATTCATTCTATGACGGGGACGGGGGTTCCGCCGGGGTCGCCGTGCGCCTGGACTGGTAGGCGGCCCGAACAGAGAGGTCCGGACCCTTCGCGCGGCGCCGGGACACCGCCTTCCGCCCG
>JBFLVU010000062.1:0-13169 GCA_040758175.1 Acidobacteriota bacterium
CAGGAGAAGGGACTCCTGGGATTGCTGTTTCAATGAGCGGGACGGCGCCCGTCCCGGTCCTCGACCCCCAGGACCCCTTCTGGGACCGCCTTCGGGAGCAGTATCCCCTCCTCTCCCGGCGGACCTACCTCAACAACGCCTCCATCCAGCCCCTGCCGAGGCCCGTGGCGCGCGCCGTGGCCGAGTTCGCCCGGCGGGCTTCGGAGGAGGACCCGGAGGTCCTCTACGACGCCGCCGCCCCGAGACGGCTCCGCGCCGACCTGGCCGCCTGGCTCGGGTGCGAGGCGGGCGACCTGGCCCTGGCGAGCTCCACCTCCGACGGGCTCATCAAGGCCGTACACGCCGTGCCCTGGAGGGAGGGGGACGAGATCGTCCTCCCCCACAACGAGTTTCCCTCGGTGACCTACCCCCTCCGCATGGCGAGGGACCGGGGGGTGCGGATCCGGATGGCGGGGGAGCCGGGGAGGCCCGTGCGCGAGGAGGAGTTGCTCGCCGCGGTGACGCCCGCGACCCGGGCGGCCGCCTTCTCGTGGGTCTCCTTCAGCACCGGGTACCGCATGGATCTCCTGGGCCTGGCCCGGGACCTCAAGGCCGCCGGGGTGGAGTTCGTCCTCGTGGACGGCATGCAGGGGGCGGGGGTCTGGGACCCGGACCTGCGGCGAACGGAGGTGGATTTCTTCGCCTTCCAGGCGGTGAAGTGGCTGGCCGGGCCCAACGGGATCGGGGCCCTGTACATCCGGCCGGACCTCGTGGGCCGGCTGGCGGACAGCGCCGTCTCGTGGTACTCGGTGCCCTGCTGTGAAGATTACTCCCTCCTGACGCGTCCGGACCTGGAGCCCTTTTCGGACGCGCGCCGCTTCGACGGGGGGACGCCTCCCTGGATCAACCTCGTGGGGCTCCAGGCGTGGCTCGATCTCCTGCGGCCCGCGGGCATCGCCGGGATCTCGGCGAGGATGGCCCACGTGACCGGCCTCCTCCGCGAGGAGCTGTCCCGCGCCGGCGTCCCCGTCCTTTGTCCCGACGACGCGCTCCGGCCCTCCTCCATCCTCCTGCTTGAAACGCCCCGCCCGCAGGAGGACCACGCGCGGCTGGCCGCCGCCGGGATCTCCACGTCCTTCCGGATGGGGCGGGTGCGCCTGAGCCCGCACGTGTACAATGGGCCCGGTGACTTCAGGCGCCTCGTGGAAGTCCTGGGAGAGCGCGCATGACCGACGAGAGGCTGGTCCAGGGCATCTCGGATCCTCTGGAGCGGCAGTGGGAACAGGCCCTGAGGCCCCGAAAGCTGGCCGAGTACGTGGGCCAGCCCAAGGTGACGGAGAACCTCACGGTCTTCCTGGAGGCGGCCCGCCGCCGCGGGGAGGCCCTGGACCACGTCCTGCTCTACGGCCCGCCGGGGCTGGGCAAGACGACGCTCGCCCACATCGTCGGCTCCGAGCTGGGCGTGAACGTGCGGGCCACCGCGGGGCCCCTCATCGAGAAGGCGGGGGACCTGGCGGCCCTCCTCACCAACCTCGAGCCCCGGGACATCCTGTTCATCGACGAGATCCACCGCCTGCCCGCGGCCGTGGAGGAGATCCTCTACCCGGCCATGGAGGACTTCAAGCTCGACATCCTGGTGGGCCAGGGCCCCTCCGCCCGGACCCTCTCCCTCGCCCTCCAGCCCTTCACCCTGGTGGGCGCAACGACGCGCATCGGCCTGCTCACGGCGCCCCTCAGGAACCGCTTCGGGATCACCTTCCACATGGACTTCTACGAGGTGGCGGACCTGCGCCGCATCGTGGAGCGCTCGGCGCGCCTGCTGGCCGTCCACACGGAGACGGACGCGGCGGAGGAGATCGCCCGGCGCTCCCGGGGAACACCCCGTGTGGCCAACCGGCTCCTGCGGCGCGTGCGGGATTTCGCGGAGATCCTCGCCGACGGGGCCGTGACGAAGGCGCTGGCCTCCGACAGCCTGGAGCGCCTCGAGGTGGACCGCTTCGGGCTGGACGACCTGGACCGGCGCATCCTGTTGACGATCCTCGACAAGTACGCGGGCGGGCCCGTGGGGCTCAACACCATCGCCGCCTCCCTCGGGGAGGAGAAGGACACCATCGAGGAGATCTACGAACCCTACCTGCTCCAGATCGGGTTCCTGGACCGGACGCCGCGCGGGCGCACGGTCACCCAGAGGGCCTGCGACCACCTGGGGCGCCCGTGGATCCGGGGCGCCGGCCAGGGAGACCTGTTTCCCCCGTCGCCTTGACAGGGTCCGACCTCGAAACTACACTGGCTGGGAAGCCGAAACGCGCAACGGACAAGGGGGCATCATGAGCCAGGAAGAACTCGTCGCCAAGGTGCTTGCGGACCAGTTCGCCAAAGTGCGGAACAACCTGGACAACCTCAAGAGCATGCTGCAGGACCTGGTGCTCGCGGTTCCCCAGATGCCCGACGCGGACAAGCTGGCGCGCGCGGTCCTGGCCACCCTTCCGGAACCCGAGGCCGCCCCCGTCCCGGAGCCGGTCCTCGAGCCCGAACCCGCCCCCCGTAGCCCCCGCGGTCCCGCCCGCCCCCGCCCTGAACAACCTCCTCCTGTACCACGCGGCCTGCATCGAGTACGCCGCCGGACAGGCCGAGGTCCTCAACGCGCTCCTCAAGGGCGTGGAGAACTACGCCCATCGGGGCGTCCTTTTCGTCGTGCGGAACGAGGCGGCCCAGGCGTGGAACGCCTTCGGCTTCGACAAGCCCGACGAGGCCAAACGCTGGCGGGCCGGGATGGACAAGGATCCCCTCCTGACCACGGTTGTGAACTCCCGCTCCCGCATGCTCCTGGACAACGCCCGTCCCGGCTTCATCCCGGACGACAGCCCCGTCCGGAGGAGCCTCATCTCCCCCCTCCTGCTCAAGGGGAAGGTTTTGGCCTTTCTCTACGCCGACTCGGGGGCCGACGGAAAGCTCGACCACTACAGCATCGACCTCCTGATGAGGGTGGCTTCCCTGGCCATCGACATCTTCCCCCTGCGCCCCAAGCGGGACCCTTTGCCCCCCGTGCTTGAAAACCAGGACATCATCCTCCCCGAATCGGCGCCCCTTCCGGCCCAGCAGGAGGACGCGAGCCTGCTCTTCGAGGACACGGGGACGCTCTCCACCTCCGTCCGGGAGCCCGAGGAGTTGCCCACGGCCCAGACGGTGATGACCGAGATCCCTCCGGAGGCCCTGGCCCCTCCGCCACCCCGCTCCCACGAGGCCACGCCCGTGGAGCTGGAGTCGGGCGACTACGTGAGGCCCGTCGAGCCCGAGGAGGCCGAGGCAACGGCCCCGGAGCCCGCGCCGCCCGCCGAAGAGCCCATCCCGCCGGGGGAGGAGCGCCTCCACTCGGACGCCGAGCGCTTCGCCAAACTCCTCGTCCAGGAGATCGCCCTCTACCATCCCAAGGAGATGGACCAGGGCCGGCGGCAGTCGAACTTGCACGCCCTCCTGAGGGACGACATCGAGCGGAGCCGCGAGGCCTTCCACAACCGGTTCCAGAAGCCTTCGATCCGCAGCCGGGACTACTTTGGGAAGGCCCTGGTCAAGTACCTTGCGAACGGCGACCCTTCGCTCCTGGGCCAGTAGCCTCGTCCTTTTCCTCCTCCTGATCCCCGCCGCGAGGGCCTCCGGACAGGAGGCCGCGGCGCCTCCGGGCGCCCCGGCGGCCCAGGCCGCGGAACCCGCTCCGGGGGAGGGGGCGGTCCGAATGCTCCACGAGGGCCGGAAGCTCCTTCTCGAGGGCAAGCGGGAGGAGGCCGTCGCCCTTCTCGCGGACCCCGTATTCGAAGGCCATCCGCTCTGGGAGTTCGCGGCGGGATGGCGCGCGCGCGCCCTGAGCGAAGCCGGCCGCGCCGCCGAGGCGATTCCCCTCTGGAAGCGCCTCTTCGACGTCCTCCCCGAGCCCTCCTTCCGCCACGAGGCCGCCGCCGCGCTCCTGGAGGCGGCCCGAGGGGGGCCTCCCGAGGAGGCGGTCCCCTATGCCAAGGCGTTGTGGCGGTCCTCCCCCGACGTCCCGGAGAACGGGGCCACCCTGGCCCAGGCCCTTTCCGGCGCGGGGCGCGCGGAGGAGGCCCGCGAGGTGGCCCTGGACCTTTGGACGCGGTTTCCCGGCCCGGGGCCCGCCGCCGATTTCCTTGCCTCTCGGCCCGATCTCGCGCCCGCCGCCGCTTCCGCCCCGCCCGACGCCCTCCTGCGCCGGCTCCGCGAGGCCGCCGCGGCCAAGATGGCCTCCGTGATGGCCCGGGACCTTCCCCTTGTCCGTCCCGAAACCCCCGCCCAGGAGGCCGAACGCACGCTCCTGACGGGCCGCTGGGAGGAGTTGAGGGGGCGGCCCGGAGAGGCCCTCTCTCACTACAGGCGGGCCTCTGAGGCGCCCGAGACGGCCCAGGCCGCCGTGGTCCGGATGGCCCTCGTGGCCTCCCGCTGCGCCCTTTCGGAGAAGGCCCTTCGGGACCTGGAGGCCTCCGTCCTCGCCCTGCCCTGCGACGCCCTCTGGAGGGACCGGGCCGTGTACGCCCTGGTGAAGCTGCGCCTGGCCCGGAGGGCCGAGACGCGGGCCCTGGACCTCGCCGCCAAGGGGCTCTGCCCGGACCATTCGAGCCCGGACTTGGCCGAAGTCCTCTACGACGCCGCGTGGGAGCGGTGGACGTCGGGGCGCCGCCGCGAGGCCGAGTCCCTTTGGCGGGCCATGGCGGGCGGCCTCCCGGCGAGGTCCGACGACCGCCTCGCCGCGGTGTACTGCCTGCTCCGCCTCGGGAGGGTGACGGACCCGGACCAGATCGCCGGCTTCCGGCAGGAGATCGAGCGCCACGACGCCTTCGGTTATTTCGGGTACCGCCTCCGGCAGGGGTTCCCCCCCGCCGCCGTCCCCGATCCCGCCCTTCCGCTTCCCGAACCCTCCCCCGCGACCCACGAGGGAAAAGGCCGGCTCCTCTTCGACGCGGGCCTTTACGAAGAGGCCTCCGCCGAGTGGCGCGCCGGGCCGGGCGACCCCTCCCCCTTCGTCGCCTGCGCCCTGGCGCGGGCGCGAACGGAAGCGGGGGATATCTCGGGCGCGATCCTCGAGGCGAGAAGGGCTTATCCGCTGGCCTATTCGGTGGCGGGGCTCCGGGCCCCCGAGGCCGTCTGGAGAGCCATATACCCCATCGCCCACCCCGAAGCCATCCGGGCGGCCTGCCGGGAATCGGGGCTCCCTCCCCTCTTCGTCTGCTCGGTGGTCCGCCAGGAGAGCCTGTGGGCCCCCTCCGCCGTCTCGCGCTCGGGGGCCCTGGGACTGATGCAGTTGATGCCCCCGACGGCCCGCTCCGTGGCCGCTTCGGCCGGGCTCCAGGCCTTCACTCCGGAGCGCGCCTGCGATCCCGAGTGGAACGTCCGCGCCGGTTCCTTCTACCTCGCCTCCATGCTCAAGCGGTACAGGGGCCGTCCCCACGTGGCGCTGGCCGCCTACAACGCGGGGCCGAGACGCGCCGACGAGTGGACCTCGCGCCCGGGTGCCCCCCTGGAGGCGGACCTCTGGATCGAATCGATCCCCTTCCGGGAGACGCGCTCCTACGTCCGCCGGATCCTCTTGAACCTCTGGGAGTACGGCCGCCTCTACCCGGAGTGGAAGGAGTGCGAGTCCATTCCGGTCCAGGAGCGCGTCTACTACTCCCCCACGCCCGCGCTTCTCTGTCCGTAGGGGCCGCCGGTGACCGCCCCCCGCGCCCGCACCCGGCTCGTCCTCGCCCTCGGTCTCGCGTGCCTCTCCTTCGCCGCCATCCTGGTCCGCTACTGCGACGCCCCCGCCCTGTCCATCGCCTTCTGGCGCATGGCCCTCGCGACCCTCCTCCTGACGCCGGTCATGGCCCTTTCGGGCCGGGAAGCCCCTTCGGCGGCGGCGGGGCCCAAGGGACGCCTGTGGCCCTATACGGCGGGGGCGGGGCTCATCCTGGCGGTCCACTTCACCTGCTGGATCGGCTCCATCCAGCTCACCACCGTCGCCTCCTCACTCCTGGTCATGTCGGCCCAGCCCGTGTGGGCCGCCCTCCTCGGGGCCTTTTTCCTGAAGGAGCGCGTGCCCCGCCGCGACGCCGGGGCCATCGCCCTTTCGCTGGCGGGTATCGCCCTCATCGCCTGGGGGGACCTGGGTCACGGGGGGACGCGGCTCGCGGGCGACCTCCTCGCCCTCCTGTCGGGCATGGCGGCGGCGGCCTACTTCACGGTGGGACGCCATTTGAGGGAGAGCCTCCCTCTTCCCTCCTACCTCGTGTCGGTCTACGGGACCTGCGCGCTCTTCCTGGGGGTCGCGGGGGCGGCGGCGGGGACGCCCTTTTCGGGCTTCGACGGGCGAACCTGGCTCATGTTCGGGCTCCTGGCGCTCTTCCCCTCGGCCCTCGGCCACTCCCTCGTGAACTACGCCATCCGCCACATGGAGTCCTACCGGGTGAACCTTTCCATCCTCGTGGAGCCGGTGGTCTCGACGCTCCTCGCGGCCCTGCTCTTCGCCGAGATCCCCGGCCCCAGGTTCTACTTCGGCGCGGCCCTCGTTGCGGCGGGGGTCCTCCTGGTCCTCGGAAGGGCGGCCCCGCGCGGCTGACCCCCGGTCACGCCTGCGCGATCCGGCCGAACGAGAGGCCTCCCGAGGCACGCGAGACGGGCGCCGCACCACCGGCGCGGCCCGGTAGGCCCGGATCGGCCGCTTCCGCGTTGGCCGGCGGGTTCCGGCTCCCGGTGCGCCGGTTGAGCCACTCGGGGCATTCGGACCCCGACTGGATTTCGTGTCCCTGGAAATGGGGAGTATACTCCGCCCCTCGGTGATGGGAGGGTTTCGTGAAGAACTTCGCGATCAAGGTGGACGCCCTCACGGGCGAGGAATACTACGAGGTCCGGATCCGCGGCAGCCAGCTCATCAACAACGCTTTTCTGAACAAGGCTTCGGCCTTCGACCGGGAGGAGAGGAAGTGCCTCGCCCTCGAGGGCCACCTGCGCTCCGCCGTGCAGACCCTGGACCAGCAGGCCCAGCGGGTCATGGAGAACTACGCCCGGAAGCCCAGCGACATCGAGCGCTACATCTTCCTCCAGGGACTCCTGGACCGGAACGAGACCCTCTTCTACAAGGTGGTGGTGGACCACCTGCAGGAGATGGTCCCCATCGTCTACACCCCGACGGTGGGCCAGGCCTGCCTCATGGCCAGCCACATCCAGCGCCGCTACCGGGGCATGTACATCACGCCCGAGAACATCGGCAACATCGACGCCATCCTCCAGAGCGTTTCCCGCCCCGAGATCTACCTCATCGTGGTCACCGACGGAGAACGCATCCTGGGGCTGGGGGACCTGGGCTCAGACGGCATGCCCATCCCCGTGGGGAAGATCTCCCTCTACGTGGCCGCCGGGGGGCTCCACCCGGCGGGATGCCTCCCCGTCTGCCTCGACGTGGGCACGAACAACGAGCGCCTCCTGAAGGACCCCTTGTACCTCGGATACCAGAAGCCGAGGCTCACGGGCCAGGCCTACGAGGACTTCGTGGAGCGCTTCGTCCTGGGCGTCCGGCGGAACTTCCCCAACGCCCTCCTCCAGTGGGAGGATTTCGCGAAGGACAAGGCCTTTCTCCTCCTGGACCGGTACCGGGAGCGGCTCCTCTCCTTCAACGACGACATCCAGGGGACCGGCGCCGTCTCCCTCGCGGCCCTCATGACGGCCATGCGCATCAAGAAGGAGCGCATGGAGGACCAGCGGTTTCTCATCGTGGGAATGGGCCAGGCCGGTACCGGGACCGCCCGCCGGATCCGGGACGTCCTGCGGGAGCACGGGCTCTCCGACGAGGAGGTGCGGCGGCGGGTCTTCGCCGTGGACGTGGAAGGCCTGCTCCTTGAAGACACGCCGAACCTCGAGGAGCCCCAGGTCCCCTTCGCCCAGCGACGGGACTCGGTGGAGGGGTGGAGGCTCGATTCCCCCTCCAGGATCGGCCTCATGGATGTGATCCGGAACGCCCGGCCCACGGTGATCGTGGGCGTGACGGCGAAGCGCGGCCTTTTCAGCGAGGAGGTCCTCCGTGCCATGGCCTCCTTCTCCGAGCGTCCCGTTGTCCTCTCGCTCTCCAACCCCACGGCCAAGTCCGAATGCACGCCCGAGGAGGTGGCCCGGGCCACCGGCGGGCGGGGCCTCATGGCCACGGGAAGCCCCTTCGACCCCTTCACCTTCGAGGGCCGGACCTTCGAGTCGTCCCAGTGCAACAACCTCTACGTCTTTCCGGGCGTGGGCCTGGGGGCGCTGGTGGCACAGTCCACTCGGGTCACGCAGGCCATGTTCCTGGCTGCCAGCAAGTCCATCAGCGGGATGGTGACGCCCGAGCAGGAGGCCCGAGGCCTGCTTCTCCCGGAGATGACGGACATCCGCGAGGTGGCCTTCCGCGTGGCCCTTTCGGTGGCCCGGGTGGCCAGCGAAGCGGGTCTTGGACGCCGCCTGGAGGAGGAGCCGCTGGCCCACCTCATTCGAAAGGCCCAGTGGACCCCCCAGTACTACCCGTACCGGGCGGGCTGAGGGCGAACCCGGAGGAATGAGCGGAAGAGGAATCCGGGACGGAAGAGAAGATCCCATCCGACGGGAGCGTTATCTCCCGGACTTCGCCGCCGCGGCCACGGCCCGCCACTCCTCGGGCGAGTTGATGTTGAGGAGGGCCGACGGATCGCATCCCGCGCCCGCCGCGGCCTCCTCCCCCACGTAAACCGTCCCCAGGCGGGGGAGAATCTGGCTCGCCGAGGACTCCCCCCGGTCCAGGGTTTGGGCGATGGCCGGCGCCGCAGACTTGGGGTAGCAGCCGGGGATGGGATGGACCCGGCCGCCCACCAGGGGCACCACCGGGGTCCCAGCCGAACGCCCGAGGCCCAGGAGGAGCTTGAGCCAGGGGAGATCCAGGAAGGGCGTGTCCACCGGGATGCAGAGGACCGTCGGCCCCCGGGACTCCTCAAGGGCCGCGTGGATCCCCGAAAGAAGCCCCCGGCCCGGGAACCGATCGGCCACGAACCGCGCCCCCACCCGGATCGGAGGCGGGTTCGGCGCCACCACGAGGACCTCGTCGCAAAGGGGCGCCAGGAGGTCCACGGCGCGCTCCAGAAGGGTCCTTCCCTCCAGGACGAGGAGGCGCTTGTCCGTGCCCATTCTCTTGGAGCGACCCCCTGCGAGGACCGCGCCCGTGACCGGTTCCAGCGGATTCATGGTGACAGTGTAAGGCATTCGCCTTGCTTCTTCAAGGCAGAACGGCGACGGGCCCGGTCGGACATCTTCTCCCGGCCGCTCACCCTTCGCTCATCTGGCGGGTCGGCGCCGGGACGCCGCCTTCCGCCCGCGGCGCGCGGCGCTCCAGCTCGGGGGCTGCACAACTTCTCAAGACGAGCCTCACAAGAAGGGCTCCGGGCGGGAGGCGCCGTTTTGGGTCTTCCGTTCGAAATCCGAAATTCCAAATCCCAATTCCGAAATCGGTCCTTCCCGGCTCAGTGCGTCAAGGCCTTCGCGGCGAGCTCCAGAACGTCCGTCGTGGCGAAGCCTTCCTTGGCCGTCTCGCCGGCGGCATCGCGCCTGCTGGCGCTCTCCGTCGAGGGGCTCGGCCGCCCCCCTCTGGGGCCCGCCTTCGGCGGGCGGTCACCCCCCCGCCCTCACGCGGGATGCCCTCCGAGCGGGGGAACCTCCCCGTTCCCCCGCGCCCCCTCGACCCGCCGCCGGGTTACGTCTGCGGCAATGCCTTCGCGGCGAGTTCCAGAACGTCCGTCGTGGCGAAGCCTTCCTTGCCCGTCTCACCGGCGGCGTTATTGAGCATGACGTTGCAGAAGGGACAGGCGACGGCGACGCCCCCGGCGCCGGTGGCCGTGGCCTGCTCGAAGCGCTCGTGGTTGACGCGCTTTCCGAGCTTTTCCTCGAGCCAGAACCGTCCCCCGCCCGCGCCGCAGCACATGGCCCGCTCCCCGTGGTGCTCCATCTCCTTGAGGCCCACGCCCGGGATGGCGCGGAGGATGGCCCGCGGGGCTACCACCTGGCCGTTGTAGCGGCCGAGGTAGCAGGGGTCGTGGAAGGTGAGGGTCTGGCGGACCTCTCCCGTCAGCTTCAGGCGGCCCTCCTTGAGAAGGGAGGCCACCAGCTCCGTTCCGTGGAGGACTTCAAAGTGGCCGCCGAAGTCCTTGTACTCGTTCTTCAGCGTGTTGAGGCAGTGGGGGCAGTTCGTGACGATTTTCTTGACCTTGTACCCGTTGAGGGTCTCCACGTTGGCCTCGGCCAGCGTGGCGAAGAGGTACTCGTTCCCCAGCCGGCGCGCCGCGTCGCCCGTGCAGGTTTCCTCCTCGCCCAGGGTGGCGAAGGAGACGCCCGCGGCGTTCATCAGGCGCACCAGGGCCTGGGAGACCTTTTGGCCCGCGGCGTCGTACGCGCCCGCGCACCCCACCCAGAAGAGGTACTCGGCGTCGGTCTTCTCGGAGATGTGGGGCACGTCCAGCCCCTCGGCCCACTTGGCCCGGTCGGCCTGGGGCATGTTCCAGGGATTGCCCTGGCGCTCCATTCCCTTGAAGGCCGCCTGCGCCTCCGCGGGGAAGTTGCTTTCCTCGAGGGTGAGGTAGCGCCGCATGCCCACGAGCTTGTCCACGAAGGTGATGTGGAGGGGGCAGGCCCATTCGCAGTAGCCGCAGGTGGTGCACGCCCAGATCGTGTCCGAGCTGATGGCGCCCCCGAGGTCCTTGAGGCTCCAGGGAGGCGTTTCGTCGTGGCGCTTCCAGGTCGCGCCCTCGGGCACCGGGCCGCCGATGAGCAGCCTGTCCTCGGGCACCGGCTTTTCCTGGTCCATCTGGTCGAGGGGGGTCGCGTAGAGGTAGTCCCTCAGGTCGTTCCCGTAATTCTTGGGACGGAGGGGCTTCCCCGTGTTGGTGGTGGGACAGACTTCGGTGCACCGGCCGCACTCGGTGCACGTGTAGAAATCCAGCATCTGCTTCCAGGTGAAATCCTGGATCTTGTTGACGCCGAAGTGCTCGGCCTCCAGGTCCATCTTCTTGATGTTCCGGGTCGGCTCCAGGTCGCGGAAGTAGACGTTGAAGAGGGAGGTGAACACGTGGAAGTGCTTGGAGTAGGGCAGGAAGTTCATGAAGGCGAAGAGGATGGCCAGGTGAAGCCACCAGTTCACCTTGTACCAGACCGTGAGGGCCCCTTCCGCCACCCCTCCGAAGAGGGACGCCACGGCCAGGCCCGCCGGGGACCAGGCTTTCCATTCGGGGTTGTGGAGGGCGATGTAGGCGCCGTCGGCGATGAGGTCGGTCACCATGAGGCCGCCAATGAGGCTCAAGGTGGCCCAGGCGTCCCAGGAGTTTTCGAGGCGGGCGGGCCGCGCGAAGACCCTCCGGCCCATGGCCATGAGGATGCCGACCACGACCAGGACCTCGAACACGTCCTTCGTGGTCTGGTATCCGTAGCCGAAGACGCCCAGGGCCTCGGTGAGGTGGAACTTGGGGAAGAGCCCCTCCACGATGAGCATGAGGGACCTCAGCCCCAGGACGCAGAAGCCCCAGAAGATGAGGAGGTGGTAGATCCCCGCGTAGGGGTCCCGGACCATCCGCTTCTGGGCGAAGGCGTGGAGGACGAGGCCCTTGAGCCGCTCCCAGTGGCGGTCGAACCGGTTGTCGGGAAGGCCCTTCATCAGGGCCCCGATGCGCCTCTGGGCGGTGTTGGCGAAGAGCGCCAGGGAGCCCAATACGAATGCCCAGAACAGCCCGGTCTCTACGGGATGCATGCGTCCACCTCCTCCATCCTCGGGTCACGCCCCCGGCGCAACTACCCGCAAGGATAGGGCCTGACCTGCGCCTTGTCAATGTGGTTGAATACTTATCACGGTGGCGCCCAGGGAGGCACAGCGGTCTCAAACACAATTATTTATAAAGGTGTTCTGCCTCTACGACAGGAGGGCCTACCACGCCCCATCCGTGAGCGAACGCTCACGTCTCCGTCGGGGGCAGGAACCCGACGAGGCCGTCCCGGGCGAGCTTCTTGAAGATCATCAGGGCGTGGATCTCCTGGATGGGAGAGATCCGGATGATGGACTGCACCGAGCTGCTCCCGTTCACGCGGCTCAGGATGTAGTTCTCCTGGGGCGTGAACTCCAGCTCGTTGAGGTCCGCGAGGGCCCGCTTGAGGTAGGGCAGGTGCTCGATGGAGAACTCGTCGGAGACGAGGCTGGCCTTGATCTCCTTGTAGGCCTTGGGAACCATGGCCCGGGCGAGGGAGTGGGAGGGCGAGAGGATGAGAACCTGTTTGAAGGTCTCGATGGCCGCCTCGAATTGTCCCGCGTTGAACTGCTTGAGCCCCTGGTTGCAGAGGGTCCGCACGGTCTCCTCGGCCCGCACCTCCGATCCCTTCGGCGGCTCGGGCGATTCCACGATCTCCACGAGGCCCATCCGGTACAGGTCGAAAAGGACGCTGCACACGGCGAAATCGGAGGCGTGGAACATGAGGCAGAGGTCCCCGATGCGCCAGGGGGACTCCAGGATCTGGACCATGCGGTTGTAGACGGGATCCTGCAGAACCTGCCGGGTCAGGTTCTCGGGCAGGATCGTGAGGACGGTCTCGTTGGACGGGAAGATCTTCCGGATGCGCGTCCACTCGTCCGCCCTCCGGGAGCCCTCCATCAGGATGGAGGTGACCTCCATCTCGATGGCCACGTGGCCATCCTGGGCCGGGGCGTCGTTGTAGAACTTGAAGGTCCCTTCCCCCCAGAGAAAGAGGTCGTAGATGGTCTCTTCGGCCTTGATCCGCAGGAACCGCTGGACCTCGTCCTCGGAAAGCAGACCCTCCATGACGAGGAGCCGCCCCAGCTTGATCCCCGTCTCGCCCTGGCGGGAGAAGGCCCGCATGAGATCCTCCTCGGTGATCTTTTCGTAGGAGAGGAGGAACTGGCCGAAGTACTCGCGCGGGTCGTTGCTGGCGGAGGCGACGATCTTGCCCTCCCGGAAGTAGATCTCCTTGACGATTTCGCCGCGCTGCAGGATGAGGATGCCCGTCTTGCGGCTGAGCGCCAGCCACTGCAGGAGGTCCGGGAGGGGCATGGTGGTGAAATCGCCCTGAAGGCCCATGGCCGCCATGATAGCGGGGCGGGGAAGGAAAGGGAAGGCGCCGGCCCGAGCCCGCCCCTCCCTGGGCGGCGGCTCCGCGGTCCC
>JBFLVU010000063.1:0-5355 GCA_040758175.1 Acidobacteriota bacterium
GAGGAACTCGGGGCCGTCTCCGGCCAGGGCCGACTCCACGGCGGAAATGGAGGCCCGTCGCCCGACCACGAAGGGCCGGATGGCGTGGGGGAAGACGATCATGTCCCTCAGGGTGATCAACGGGTGGACCGCCGGGGGGTCTCCCGCCCTCGAGGGGGTCTGCGGTAGGGTCATGGGTTTCCTTCTAAACGGGGCGGACCGTCAGCCCGCGTTTTCCATGAGCATGATGGGCTTGGCGCTGGAGAGAACCACGTCCTTGGTGATGACGACTTCCTTGACGTTGCTCTGGGAGGGGATGTCGTACATGAGCTCGAGCATCAGGTCTTCCATGATGATTCGAAGCCCCCTGGCCCCTACGCCCCGCGAAATGGACTGCCGGGCGATCTCCTCGATGGCCTCCTGGGTGAAGGTGAGCTTCACCCCCTCCATCTCGAAGATCTTCTCGTACTGCTTGACCAGGGCGTTCTTGGGCTCGGTGAGGATCGTCGTGAGGGCCGTCAGGTCCAGGTCCCCGAGGCTCGCTACAACGGGAACCCGTCCCACGAATTCGGGAATCATGCCGTACTTGATCAGGTCTTGCGGCTGGGCCTGCGCCAGCAACGCATCCACACCCTGCTGTTCCCTGGACTGGGGAACCCCTCCGTAGCCGATGCTGGAGCGGTGCATGCGGCGCTCCACGATCTTGTCGAGACCCACGAAGGCTCCGCCGCAAATGAAGAGGACGTTCGTGGTGTCGATCTGGATGAACTCCTGGTGGGGGTGCTTCCGTCCTCCCTGGGGGGGGACGTTGGCCACCGTGCCCTCCAGGATCTTGAGGAGGGCCTGCTGGACGCCCTCTCCGGATACGTCCCTCGTGATGGAGGGGTTTTCCCCCTTGCGGGCGATCTTGTCGATCTCGTCGATGTAGACGATGCCCCTCTCGGCCCTCGCCCGGTCTCCATCGGCGTTCTGAAGCAGCTTGAGGAGGATGTTCTCCACGTCCTCCCCCACGTAGCCGGCCTCCGTAAGGGTGGTCGCGTCTGCGATGGCGAAGGGCACCTTGAGGAGTCGGGCCAGGGTCTGGGCCAGGAGGGTCTTGCCCGTGCCCGTGGGGCCCATGAGCAGGATGTTCGACTTCTGGATCTCCACCTCGCCCCGGCGCACCGAGGGCTGGGTTCGCCTGTAATGGTTGTAGACGGCCACCGAGATCCGCTTCTTGGCGGATTCCTGGCCGATCACGTATTCGTCGAGGAAAGACTTGATTTCCCGGGGCTTGGGAAGGGGGCTCTTGCCGCGCTCCTCCTTCTCCACGTCCTCCGCCAGGATTTCGTTGCAGGTGTCCACACACTCGTTGCAGATGTAGACGTTGGGCCCCGCGATGAGCTTCTTCACATCGCGCTGGGGCTTGTTGCAGAAACTGCACCGGAGTTCGTTGTCGCCGTATGCTCGGCTCATCTCATGGCCTCCGGGGTCCGACCCCTTCCCCGGCAGGAATGCAACAACCGCGCCATTTATTTCTCGGACCCGTGCTGGACGAGGATCTTGTCCACGAGGCCGTACTCCACCGCCTGCTCCGCCGCCATGAAGTTGTCGCGCTCGCAGTCCCTGCGGACGTCCTCGAGACCCCGTCCCGTGTGGCGGACGAGGATGTCGTAGAGGCGTTCCCGGGTCCTGACGAGTTCACGTGCGTGGATTTCGATATCCGTCACCTGTCCCTTCATCCCCCCCCAAGGTTGGTGAATCATCAGCGTCGAGTTGGGCAGGACGAAGCGCTTCCCTTTCGCGCCCGAGGCCACCAGAAGGGCGGCCATGGACGCGGCCTGGCCGATGCACACGGTGTTGATGTCAGGCTTCACGAACTGCATCGTGTCGTAAATCGCCAAGCCTGCCGTGACGTGGCCTCCAGGGCTGTTGATGTACAGCCAGATGTCGCGCGAGGGGTCCTCCGCCTCCAGGAACAGAAGTTGGGCGATCACCAAGTTGGCGAGGTGGTCGTCGATTTCCTCGCCGATGAAAATGATGTTGTCCTTGAGCAGCCGGGAGTAGATGTCGTAGGACCGCTCCCCCCGGTTCGTCTGCTCCACCACGAAGGGAATGAGGGGCATCAGCCTTCCTCCGCCGGGACGGGCTCAGCTTCGATCAATGTAACGGAAGCCTGGGAAAGAAGCAAGCCCAGCGCCTTCTTGCGGGCGATGAGGTCCCGGACATCGTCGAGGCGTCCTTCTTTTTCGTACCGGGCCCGAAGCCTATCCGCGGGCATCCGCGATCCCTCGGCCATGCTTTGGAAATACGCCGTCAAATCCTCCTCGGCGGCCGTCAGGCCGTTGCGCTCCGCCGCCGACTTGAGGAGGTAGTACGCAGAGACCTTCCTCTCGGAGATGGCCCTGCGGGAGCGGGCGATCTCCTCCCAGTTCACGCCCGACTTGGCCGGATCCAGCCCCTGCCGTGCCCACTCCTCCGCCATAGTTTGGAGGTCCTCCCGCAATTGTCGGTCGGCCAGCGTCGGGGGCGCCGGGACGGGATACTTGTCCAGGAGGGCCTCGATGAGCCGATCCTCCTGAAGGGAGCGCATTTCCGCCTGCAGGCGAGCCTCCACGTCCCTTCTCACGCGGTCTCGAAGGGCTTCCAGGCTCTCCGCCCCCAGGTCCTTTGCCAGGTCATCGCCCAGTGGCGGGACCTCGCGCCGGACGATCTTGTTCACGGTGAATTCGTAGTCCCCTGGGGCAAGGTGGGAGTTGGGATTCTCGTGACCGTGGTCGTGACTTTCGGCCTCCTGCTCCACCGTGAGTGCGAAGACCTCGGCGGTCCTTCTTCCGGAAAGCGCCCGTTCCGCCGGATGGTGGCTGTCGGCGAGCGCACGGAGGAAGAGATCCTGGCCCTTCGCCTGGCCCTTCCGCCTCATGGTCACGGACAGGTAGTCCCCTTCGGATGCTTCCTCCTGGGGTTTCATCACCGCGGCGCGCTCCCGAAGCCCCTCGAGGACCCGGTCTACCTGGGCCTCCTTCACTTCAGCCCGGGGGCACTCCACGACGATCCCCTGGGCGCTCACGTCGGGCACCTCCGGGGCGACCTCCACGTGCAGGTCACAGACGAAGGGGTGGCCCTCCTCCAACTGGACCGCTTCCACATACGGCTCCACGACGGGGTCCAGGGAGAACTTTCCCAGTGTCTCCCGGGCCGCCTCCGGAAGGACCCTCTCCAACACTTCCTCACGGATCTCCTTCTGGAAGCGGCCCTTGACGAGGCTTTCCGGGGCCTTTCCGGGACGGAATCCGTGCAGTTGGGCCTGCCCCCTGACCGCCCGGACGACCTCGCGGAATTTCGGCTCCACCTCGTCCCAAGGGGCATGGATCGAGTATGTCTTTCGGCAACCTTCCTGATTCTTGAACGTGATGTCCATGCAGGCTCCAGAATGATGTCTTGGATGGGCTGGGGGCGAAAAAACCGCCCTGGATGTCCGTGAACGGGGGAACTCGAGCCAGAGGGGCCTGGGACCCGCACGGCGAGCGGCCGCCTCATCCCAAGTCCTCCTGAGGTTCCCGGGGCGGGTTTCTCCCTCCGCTTCCCGACTTCCACCGCCCCCGCGTTTGGTGCGAAAGGGGGGACTCGAACCCCCACGGGTTTCCCCACAGGATCCTAAGTCCTGCGCGTCTGCCAATTCCGCCACTTTCGCCCGGATTCTCCCCTGAACGGCCAGCCGCCGATTGTGTGGCCGGAAATCCCTGTCCGCAAGGGCCGGCCCTGCGAGAAACCCATCAGAAAGATCGGAGTGGCGCGCCCGCCCCGACTCGAACGGGGGACCTGCGGCTTCGAAGGCCGACGCTCTATCCGGCTGAGCTACGGGCGCACGTCGGCGGGCTCCCCCGGACGGTTCCGTTTATCACATATTGAGCATACCGCGCAACGGCAGGTGCAATGCTCCCGTTCATACCGGGATGGGAGGAAGCGGGATCTCCCGGCTCTGTCCCCCGCACTGCAGAAAGAGTCTGGGGAGCGACTGCATGGCCTCGCCGGCGCTGGGCGACCGGTGGAGGACGGTCGCGTACGGCGCCTGAAAGGACCGGATCCGGACCAGGACCTTCTCCTTCTGGGCCTGCGAACCGTCGGTGACCGCCGTGAACAGGGCCAAGGGAAGAAGCATGGACAGGAGAGCATTGCCGGCGAGGGCCCATTCCTCCTCCGAATCCGGGCGTCGCACCAGAAGCGGATCCACGAGGTCCCGCACCCCTCGGGCGAGGGTGTCGTCCTGCAGCTGGGCCGAGGCGAGAAGGAGGAACGACGCACCCCGCGAAAGGGCTTCCGGAGGCAGATCCATCCCCCGGTCCCGCATCAGCTCTCGGGCCAGGCTTCGAGCCCTTTCCAAGAAGGTCGAATCGAGTGTGGCGTTGTAAAGGGACAGGCAGGCCAACCCCAGTTCGCAGGCAAGGATCGGCGAGGCGCCCTCGCCGCCGGCGGTCCCGGGAGCGGGCTCGACGGAAGCCCGAAGGGCGCGGAGCGCAACCCCGCGGTAGGAGGGCTCCCCGAAGGACTGGTAGGCCTTGGAAAAGGCCTGCGCGGCAGCGGCGCACGCCAGGGGAGACGCGGGATGAAGAGCGGGGGGAGGAGACAGCAACCTCCTCTGGTGGATGTCGAGTGCGTAATAGGCCTCATCCGCCTGTTGTTCCGCTGCAAGAGTACCGTCGGAAAGGAGGAGGCGGGTTTGCACGTAGCGAAGAAGACTCCGTGCCAGGGTTCCTGCGATTTCGCCCTGACCGGGCCGCCTCAAGCGGAGGGCCACAATCAGCCAGCCCGAATTGGTGGCGAGCGTCTTGCGCGAACCGGGGCCGGATTCGAAGAAGCCCCCCTCCACCGAGTCGTACCGGGACGATTCGGCGAGGATTCGCAGGGTCGCCCCCAGCTTCTGCTGCAATTCCGGATGCGACAGGCCGATGGCGTATTTGGATAGGAACCGGAAGGTGGCTGGGCAGGGTGCGGGAACCGTTTCGCCGGTTCCGGAGAGGAACCCATCCAGCACCGTCTCCAGCCTTTGGCGGATTTCCTCCACCCTCTCCAGTCCATGTTCGAGGTCCAACGGCCCCTCCTTCGATAGAGCCCGAGCGCGGCGGAAGCCGTGCTTAGCCCGTTACAGCAAGGCCAATGCCACCAGGGCGGACCACCCACGCCTCTCTTTGTCACAATCGAGAAACAAGAATGAAACGCTCCGCTTCGGCGTTACATCTTTTGGTTCCCCGTTCGGCAGCGCCGGCGCAGGGCGCTCCCATCGGCGGGGCGATCCGCTCCGGGCGCGTTCCGCAAGACGGTGATCCAGCTGCACGCCGCCCGCGAGACGCCGGCCGGCTTGCCTTGGTTCGGGTCCGAGGGTATGCTGTTTTCTTT
>JBFLVU010000063.1:5455-13098 GCA_040758175.1 Acidobacteriota bacterium
AGGGTATGCTGTTTTCTTTGAAGGTGAGGTTTCACATGCGCCGCGGAATCTTTCAGACTATCGGGCTGGTGACGGCGGGCACCCTTGCGGGACTCCTGTTTAACGCCCTCTCCCCCATGGGGCTTCCCCTGCGGGGCGGCAAGGAGGTTCGCCTGGAGCAAAAAGGGCTGAGGATGGTAAGCCTGGAGGAGGTTCGGTTCTACCTCGATCAGGGGGACACCGTCCTGCTCGATGCTCGCTCTCCCGAGGAGTACGAGCTTGGCCATATCCCAGGAGCCCTCAACCTCCCGGCCGACAACTTCGAACCCGTTTACCCCAAGGTGGCCCCGAAGTTGAAGGGCGCCGCCCTGATCATCGTCTACTGCGGCGGCGGCTCCTGCGGCACGTCCGAAGAGGTCGCCGAAAAGCTCATCGAGCGAGGCTACAAGGACGCCTCCCTGGCCGTCTTCGCGGACGGCCTCCCCGGCTGGATGCGCGCCAAACTCCCGTTGCGCAACGGCTCCCAGGAGTGACATGAAGGGAAGAGCGGCGGCGTGGCTCGACCGGATGGGCCGCTGGGCCCTTGCAGGGATCTTTCTGTACGCGGCCATTCCGAAGATCCTGGACCCCTTGGGATTCGCCGAAGACATCGGACACTACGCCCTTGTGCCCGATGCCGCCGTGAACACTCTGGCCGTGGTGCTTCCGTGGATCGAGGCCGTGGCGGCCCTCGCGCTCCTCACGGGGTTTGCGGCAGAGGGCGCCCTCCTCACGGTGAACGGCCTCCTGCTCCTGTTTCTCGTGGCCCTGGGCCAGGCCTGGATTCGGGGTCTCGACATCGATTGCGGGTGCTTCGGCCATTCCCGAAACGGTGCTTCGGTGCTCCTGGCGCTGCTGAGGGATCTCGGCTTTCTCGCGCTGGGTCTCGCCGCGATGGCCGTCCGGATGCACCGCATGAGGCTCCAGTCCTCCCGCTGACCGCGCCCCCCCGTCCCTCCCCTTCTCGTCGAAAACAATCCGTTCTCCTCCTGCGTATTCCGGGTTGGAGTCTTCGCCCGGAGGCTCGCTCAGGAGGAGGTCAGGCCCATGGGCAAGCTGGTCAAGTTCCTCGTCGTTCTGGTCGCCATAGGCATTGTAGGGGCCGCCTTGTATGGCTGGGTCCGTTCCCGCAACGGGAAGGGCGCAGGCATCACCCTGGTGGACGTGGAGTCGGGCTCCATCACGGAAAAGGCCCTGGCCGTGGGCCAGATCGAGCCCCGCCTTAAGTTCCAGGTGAAGTCAAAAGTCTCCGGGATCGTGCGCACCTGCTACGTGGAGGTAGGAGACACGGTGAAGCGGGGGGATCCCCTTTTCGAGATCGCCCCCGATCCCACACCTCAGGAGTTGATCGACGTGGGCCGCGACGCCGAATCCGCCGCCGCATCGTACGAACGAGCCAAGGCGGACCTGGCGCGCTATCAACAGCTCTTCGACCAGGGCGTCATTTCCCGGGGAGACCTGGACGCCCAAAGAGAGAGGTACGAGCTCGCCACGGTCGCTCTCACCAGGGCCCGAGAAAACAGGGAGCTCACGACGCGCGGACGGGTCTCCGGCGGCGGCGCCGCCATGGAGACCATCATCCGAGCCCCCGCCGAGGGGACGCTCCTCTCCCGCGCCGTGAATCCGGGGGATCCGGTTGTCCCCCTCACTTCCTACCAGGCGGGCACGGAGCTGGCGGCCATCGCCGAGATGTCGGACCTCATCTTCAAGGGCACCGTGGACGAGATTGACGTAGGGAAGATGAAGGTCGAGCTTCCCGTGCGCATCAAGGTGGGCGCGCTGCCCACGGACGTGGTGACGGGCCGGGTCTCCCGCATCGCTCCCCAGGCCCAGAAGAAGGAGGGGGCCACTCTCTTCGACGTGGAAATCGAACTCGACCCCGGCACGGATGTCGTTCTTCGCGCGGGCTACTCGGCCAACGCCGACGTGATCATCCGGGAGAAGAAGGACGTGCTCGTCATCCCCGAACGGCTCGTCGCCTTCGAGGACGGGGGAAAGAAGACCACCGTCGAAGTTCCCGCCGACAAGACCGGCGAGGAGCCCCGTAAGGTGGAAGTCGCCCTCGGTCTCTCGGACGGGTTGAACGTGGAGGTCGTTTCCGGCCTGAAGAAGGGCGACAAGGTGGTCCAGCGTCCGCCCAAGGAAATCCAGTAGCCTCCGGGAGGACCCATGCTCCTCTTCACGAACGCCCTGAGTCAACTTTGGAGGGACCTGAGGACGCAGAAGCTCCGCACGACGCTGACCACCTTCGGCATCGTGTGGGGAACCGTTGCGGTGAGCCTCCTCCTCGCCTTCGGACAGGGCCTTCACAAACAACTCATCAGGAGCGCGGCGGGCCTCGGGGACCGGATCGTCATCGCCTGGCCCTCGAGAACCTCCATCCCCTACGAGGGGCTGGGGAAGGGCCGGCGCATCAACGTGAGCGACGAAGACCTGGAGGCCGTACGAAGGGACTCCACGCGATTGGAGGCCCTCTCGGCGGAGTACGCCGACTCCTTTAAGGTCCACCAGGGCGACAAGACCATGATGGTGGACGTTTCGGGCGTCTACCCAGAGTTCGGCACCATGCGGAACCTCATCCCGCGGCCGGGGGGGCGCTTCTTGAACCCGCGGGACATGGCGGAGCGCCGGCGGGTGGCATTCGTGGGAGACGAGTTCGCAAAGGACTTCTTCGGCGCCCCCGACCCGGTGGGCAGGGTCTTCATGGTCGGAGACTCCCCGTTTACGGTCGTGGGGGTCCTGCAGACCAAGGAGCAGGACTCCTCCTACAGCGGGCGGGACAAGGACAAGATGTTCATCCCCTCCACGACCTTTCGGGCCGTGACGGGTGCGAAGTACGTGGACAACATCATTTTCAAGGCCCACGCGCCCTCACAGAACAAGGCCCTCTCCGAGGAGGTGCGGACCCTTCTTGCCAAGCGCCTGCGATTCTCTCCGGAGGACAAGGAGGCCCTCGCCATCTGGGACACCACGGAGATGTTCGAGTTCATGGACGCCTTCATGTTGGGCTTCCAGCTGTTCCTGGGCATCGTGGGGTCCCTGACCCTCGTCGTCGGCGGCATCGGGGTGTCCAACATCATGAACGTCGTCGTGGAGGAAAGGACCCGCGAAATCGGCATCAAGATGGCCCTCGGAGCCAAGAGCGGCTTCATTCTTCGCCAGTTTCTTCTGGAGACCCTCGTCATCACGGGCCTCGGCGGGGCGCTGGGCCTCCTGCTCTCGGCGGGGATCTGCTCGCTCTTCCCCAAGTTCGGGCTCACGGAGTACGTGGGCGTCCCCGAGATCTCCCCCATGGTGGCGGCCCTCACGGCCCTCGCCTTGGGCGCCGTGGGCGTCCTGGCCGGCTACTTTCCCGCCCGGGACGCCGCTCGCCTCGATCCGGTGATCGCCATGAAGCTGTAGGGAGAGGCCCGTCCATGCAGATGAAGCTCATCTTCCAGCTTTTCCTTCGGGCCTCCCAACTGGAGAAGAAGCGCGCCGCTCTAACCGTGGCCGCCATCGCCTGGGGAACCGTCGCCATCCTTCTCCTCCTTGCCTTTGGCCAGGGGCTGAAGGAGCAGATGATGCGCGGGCGGAGGGGCATGGGCGAGAACTTGGCCGTCATCTGGCCCGGCGAGACGTCCCAGCCGTGGAAGGGCCTCCCGGCCGGCCGGCCCATCCGTCCCATCGCGGACGATGTCGCCTACATCAGGAGCCGCCTGCCGGACGCGGAGGCCGTCATCGGAGAAATCCACAACTGGGGCACCACCCTCACCTACGGCAAGAAGACCGTGACCGGACACGTCATCGGGACCAACTGGGAGTACGGAGAGATCCGAAACCACGTCCCCCAGCCCGGGGGGAGGTTCTTCAACCCGAACGACGAGCGGGAAAAGCGGCGGGTCATCTTCCTCGGCAACCAGATGGCCGAGGACATCTTCGGCAAGGAGGACCCCGTAGGGAAGACCCTACTCGTCAACGACGCCTCCTACCTCGTGATCGGCGTGATGAAGCCCAAACTGCAGATGGGAAACTACGCCGGCCCCGAGGACGCCCACGCCGTGATCCCGATTACGACCTTCGTCGGCCAGTACAGCCGGCAGAGGCTCAACAACCTCGTCATCAAGGTGCGCCGGCCCGAGCAGATGGCCGGCATGCTCGAGCGGTTCATGGAAGCCCTCGCCTCCCGGTACCGCTTCGATCCGACGGACGCCAAGGTCTTCGGAATCTGGGACACGGTCCGCAGTTCGAAGATCATGGCCAACGTCACCGTGGGCATCCAGATCTTCCTGGGAATCATCGGGGGGTTGACGCTGCTGATCGGCGGCATCGGCGTGGCCAACATCATGTACGCCGTGGTCAAGGAAAAGACGCGGGAGATCGGCATCCAGATGGCCCTGGGGGCCAGGTCCTCCTGGATCACCGGCCCCTTCCTGCTTCAGGGCCTCCTCTACACGTTCCTCGGCGGGGCCTTCGGACTCCTCGCGGCCCTCTTCCTGGTCATTCTCCTGAGCCTTGCGCCCACGGAGGGGAACCGCGCGCTGGAATTCCTGGGGAAGCCCACCCTGTCCCTGCCCATCGGAATCGCCACCGCGGCGATCCTTGGGCTGATCGGGCTCCTGGCAGGGTATTTTCCCGCCCGGCGGGCGGCCGCCGTAGACCCGGCCCAGACTCTTCGGTATGAATAGCCGTTCGGACGAACCCCGGGAGGGCGCCTGAGGGCCCCCGAACCGGCAGCGGCTCCTGGAGACGAGAATGAACTGGCCTCTCAAGAAGAACGGAAGGAACGGGAACGGCTACGGGGGTTCCCACGATGCCATCATCGAAATGAAGGCCATCCGCAAGGTCTACGACACGGGCAAGGTTCAGGTGGAGGCCCTGAAGGGCATCGATCTGAGGGTGGCCAAGGGCGAGTTCGTCGCGGTGGTGGGGCCTTCGGGGTCGGGCAAGTCCACCCTGATGAACCTGGTGGGGTGCCTCGACACCCCTTCGGACGGGGAGTACTACCTCGCCGGGGAACCCGTCGCCGGACTGGATCGGGACCGCCTCGCGGACGTCCGGAACCGCCGGGTGGGATTCATCTTCCAGAACTTCAACCTCCTGCCCCAGATCTCGGCGCTCGAGAACGTGGAGATGCCCATGCTTTTCGGCGGCCTGCCCAAGGCCGAACGGAGGGCCAAGGCAGAATCCCTCCTGGAGCGAGTGGGGCTGAGGGACCGCCAGGACCACAAGCCCACCGAACTCTCGGGGGGGCAAATGCAAAGGGTGGCCATCGCCCGCGCCCTGGCCATGGGACCGGACATCCTCCTGGCCGACGAGCCGACGGGCAACCTCGACACCACGTCGGGGGGCGACATCATGGCTCTGTTCAGCGAACTCTGGGACCAGGGATGCACGCTGATCGTGGTGACCCACGACCCAGCTTTGGCGCACCGTGCGGCCCGAATCGTGGAGATCCGGGACGGCCTCGTCACGCGGGACACCGCCTCCCCCGCTTGACCCTCCCCTTGCGGTTCGATCCGGACCCCTCGTCGAGGGCGCCTCGCATCGGACCCACACCGGAGCAGGCCTCGGTCTGGTCCGGCCTCGCCCCTGCGTTAAATGCCCCAGCCCCTTCACGCCCCCCTTTTCCTCTGCCCGAACCTTTCAGTAGACTCCCGATCAAATGCCGCCCAGGGGAATCGGACGCGCGGGGAAGGCGGATAGGACCGCCCGGACGGGGGTCCTCTGGAGGGGGTGGCCGTGGAAGAGTTAGCCGCCTGGAAGTCCCAGGAAGACGAGTTGCTGGCCCTGGCGATGGAGTCGGCGCCGGACCCGGGAGTCGTGGACGCCCGGCTTCGGGAGCTGGCGGACCGTTTCGGGCCGGATGTGTACGCCCGGTACCTCCACCTTATTTGTCACGTGGATGTTTCCCCCGAAGAAGCCCGGAGCCACTGGAAAGCCATACTCGGCCACACGCGGGCCATGGCCGATGGCCTGAGGCGTTCCGTTGACTACCGTGTGGGGGCGGCCGACTATTTCATCCGTGAGACCCCCTGCATCCCCTACCCCGCCGTCATCGACATCCGCATTTACCAACAGACGGAGCAGGGCGTCCTCAAAGATCCTCTCACCTCGCTCTACAATCTGCGGTATCTCGAAGAAGTCATGCCACGAGAGATTGGCATCTCACGGCGGAGCGGGACACCCCTCACGCTGATCTTCTTGGACGTGGATCACTTCAAGTCCTACAACGACCGTCTCGGCCACGAGGCTGGGAACGTGGCCCTCCAGGCCGTCGCGGGCGTGATCCGTGACTCGGTCCGGGACATGGACCTGCCCTGTCGCTTCGGCGGGGAGGAGTTCACGGTCCTGCTACCGGCCACGGACAAGCTGGGGGGGCTCGCGGTCGCCTCCCGCATCGTCCAGTCCGTGGAGCGCCTCCGCCTGGCCGCGCCGTCACCCTTCGGCGTCCTGACCATCAGCGGAGGAGTCGCCTCCTTCCCCAGCGACGCCGCCGACGGCGAGGAACTTGTGCGCCACGCCGACGCCGCCATGTACCAGGCCAAGGCCCTTGGAAAGAACCGCGCCCTCCCATACTCCTACGAGCGGAGGGGCTACTTGCGGATCCCGAGGGACTTCACAGGGACCGCGGCGGGAAACGGCCGCGCGGCCCTCCCCCTCTCAGGGAAGAACCTCAGCTGTTCGGGCCTCTATTTTCAGCTTCCCATAGACGTGCCCCTTGGACAGGTCCTCGATCTGGATCTGGACATCGGCCAAGGCCCGGGGGCTTCAGGAATCTCCTGCCGGGTTCGGGTGGTGCGCTGCGAACCGGAAGGGGACGGGGTGTTCGGAATCGGGGCCCAAATCGTCCACATTCCCACAGGAGACCGGTTGAGGTACTTCGACGTCGCCTCCTCGTCCCACCCGAAGGACGGGTGACCTTCGGGGGGCGGCACCGGCCGGCCGGACCGACCCTCAGACCTTCCGTTTCAGGAGAAAAAACAGGCGGCCCGGCTCCTTCATCCGACCCGCCACGGCCTCCGCCGGCGCGCCCGCTCCGCAGAAGAGATCCACCCTTCCGGGCCCCTGGATCGCACCCCCGGCGTCCTGGCAGAGGACGATTCGGCAGAAGGGGCTCCAACCGCGCACCGTCCCGTCTTTTGCCAGGTCTGGCTTTCGTGAAAGGAGCAGGGCCGGAGCCCCCTTCGGAAAGACCGCCGGGTCCAGGGCGACGGACCGTCCCGGAGTCAGGGGGACGTTCAGGCTTCCGTAGGGTCCGCCCGTCTCGAAACGGAAGAAGGTGTAGCTCGGGTTGACGTTCAGCCGTTCCTGCCTCTCCGTTTCGCCCATCGCCGCGAGGAGCATCCGGATCTCCTGCATGGAGGCCTGGTCCTCCGTCAGGAGGCCCTCCTCAATGAGGTGGCGGCCCAGGCTGACGTACGGGTGGCCGTTCTTCCCGTCGAACTGCACCCGCACCGTGGTCCCGTCCTCCAGCTGGAGACGGCCCGACCCCTGCACTTGAAGAAAAAACACTTCCACGGGATCGGCCAGGTAGGCGATCTCCAGCCCCCTTCCCCTCAGGGCGCCGCCGCCGTCGATGTCCCCCCGGGAGTAGTACGGCACCAGCCGGTCCCCGGCCAGACGCCCCACGATCCTCGCGGGAC
>JBFLVU010000064.1:0-13033 GCA_040758175.1 Acidobacteriota bacterium
CGTGGCGTAGGCGGGCGATCAAGGAGAGCGGACGGTGCGGGACAGCGTGATCCTGGTGCTTTCGGCCCCAACGGGGGGCGGCAAGACCACCATCGGCCGGCGCGTGGTGGTCGAGGACGGCCTCGTTCGCTTTTCCGTTTCGCACACGACACGGGCCGCGCGGCCCGGCGAGAGGGATGGGCTGGACTACCATTTCGTGGACCGGCCCCGGTTTGAGTCCATGGCGGCGGCAGGGGAGTTTCTGGAGTGGGCGGAAGTCCACGGCCACCTCTACGGGACCCATGCGGACGAGGTCCTCCGGGCCGGCGCGGAGGGACTCGACCTCGTCCTGGACATCGACGTGCAGGGCGGGCTCCAGGTGAAGCGGGCGCGGCCCAAGGCCCTGACGGTCTTCATCCTTCCCCCGTCCCTCGAGGTCCTTCTCGACCGGCTGGCCGGACGGGAAGGGGAGCCGGGCTTCGACCTGGCGCGACGGCTGAGGTCAGCGGAGAAAGAGCTTGAATTCAGCGGAGTTTACGAATATAATGTCGTAAATGAGGACCTGGACAGGGCCGTCGGGCAGGTCCGTTGCATCCTGGACGCGGCGCGCCTCCGCCCTGACGGGCCGGAGGATCACGCCGGAAATCTCAAGCGCCACATCGCCGAATGGCTGAGGGAAAGACATGTTCAAGGTTGACGACAAGATCGGCAGCAAATACCGCTTCGTGATCCTCTGCGCCCAGAGGACGCGCCAACTCCTGGAAGGCGCCGAACCTCGCGTGGAGACCGTCTGCAAAAAGCCGGCCCACGTGGCCATGAGGGAGGTCCAGGCGGGCCAAGTGACCTGGACACAGAGCGAATCGCAGGTGCCTCTGCCGCCGGAAGCGGGCGAGGTGCTCCAGGTGGAAGTCGGGCCCTGAGCGGGCCGTATCCGATCAGAAAGGGGGAGCGACGATGAAGAACCTGTGGAAGGTGGCCGCGGTCGGATTCATGGCAGCGGCGACGGTCGCGTGCTGCCGCAAGGCTCCACAGCAAGTGGTGGACGCGAACGCGGCCCTGAACGACACCATGAAGACCTGCGCCCCGGCGTATGCCTCCGCCCAGGTCCAGGACGCCAAGGGCGCCGTCGACCACCTGAACGACCTGGTGGCCAACCGGAAGTGCCGCGCCGCCAAGAAGGAGGCTCCCGCGGCGATGGCCAAGGTGAAGGCCGCCAACGAGGCCACGGCCGTCGAGCAGGCCCGCGCCAAGGGGGAGGCCGAGGCCTCTCTCCAGGCCGCCCGCGCCGCCGTCCGCGCCGCCGAGGAGGGCGTGATGGCCCAGGCCTCGGCCGGGAAATCGGCCAACGAGGCCCTCGTGGCCATGGTGAGCCAGCCCGAGGGCGAGTGCATCCAGGCCGAGCTCAAGGTGATCGGCCAGGAGATCACGGTGGCCCAGATGGCTCCCGCCGCGCACCAGAACGCGAAGGGCCGCCTTGCGGAGGCCGAGAAGTTCCTGACGGAATCCGCCTGCAACTACTACAAGGTCAAGGCGGCGGCGGACGAGGCCCTCGCTCTGGCCAAAAAGGCGAAGGCCGAGGCGGAGGCCGAGGTGGCCCGCATCCAGGCCGAGCGCGAGCGCAAGACGGCGGCCGTCGAGCAGGCCATGAAGTCCAAGCCCTGCACCTACGTGGTCCAGAAGGGGGACTCCCTCTGGCGTATCGCCGCCAAGGAGTTCATCTACAACAATCCCTTCCTGTGGCCCCTCATCTGGGACGCCAACCGGGCGCTCGTGAAGGATCACCCGGACCTCATCTACCCGGATTGGAAGTTCAACATCAACAGGGCCTTCACCAGCGAGGAGGCCAAGAAGGCCGAGAAGACGGC
Source organism: Acidobacteriota bacterium (assembly GCA_040758175.1). Classification (GTDB taxonomy): domain Bacteria; phylum Acidobacteriota; class UBA4820; order UBA4820; family DSQY01; genus JBFLVU01. The sequence continues at coordinate 1,845 of JBFLVU010000064.1, forward strand.
CCGCTACCACCGGTGGGAGCCCGCCGCCCCGGCGGCCCCCGAATCCATCACGACGGCGCCCGCCGAGACGCCCGCCCCCCAGGGCAACTAGAAACTCCCGGGGGGGGGGGGGGCCCCCCCCCCCCCCCCCACTTCTCCTCCCCGCCCGCCATGGTCCCCGACCCCGATCCTCCCGAATCCCCCCAGGCGCCCTCGCCCGACTCCGGGGCGGGTCCCTCCTCCCATCCGTTTCCCTCCGAGTTTCTCCAGGACCTCCTGGGCGGCGATCCGAGAAACGCGGCGTTTATGGAGAAGGAGTCGGGAGTCCGGATGGCCCCGAGGGGCGACGCCCTCCTGTTGGACGGCGAACCTCGGGCGGTGGCCGAATGCCTGGCCGTGCTGGACCAGCTTCAGCGGCTCCACGCCGCGGGCATCCGGTTGGGCTCGGGTGACCTGAAGACGGCCTACTCCCTTCGCGCCGAGGGCTTTCGAGGAGAGTTGCTGGACTTCTACCGGGACGCCAAGATCCAGTGCTCCCACGGGCGCGTCGTCTTCCCCAAGAGCCTCAACCAGGGCCGCTACCTCCGGGCCATACGCGAAAAGGACGTGGTCTTCGGCATCGGCCCCGCCGGCACGGGCAAGACGTACCTGGCCGTGGCCATGGCGGTGGCCGCCCTCAAGGAGAAGCGGGTCAAGCGTATCATCCTGGCCCGTCCGGCCGTGGAGGCGGGCGAGAAGCTCGGATTCCTCCCCGGGGACATCGCCGAGAAGGTGAATCCGTACTTGAGGCCCCTGTACGACGCCCTCTTCGATCTCATGGAGGGCGACCGGGTGTCCAAGTACATGGAGACGGGAATCCTCGAGATCGCCCCCATCGCCTTCATGCGGGGCCGGACCCTGAACGACTCCTTCGTGATCCTCGACGAGGCCCAGAATACGACCATCGACCAGATGAAGATGTTCCTCACCCGGCTCGGATTCAATTCCAAGACCGTTGTGACGGGGGACGTCACCCAGATCGACATCGATCCTTCCCGCAAGTCGGGCCTCGTGGACGCCGCCGAAGTGCTCCGTTCCATTCCCGGGCTGGGCTTCGTGTCGTTCACGGAGAAGGACGTGGTGCGCCATCCGCTGGTCCAGGAGATCATCCGTGCCTACGATCGCGCCGCGGGACGGTGACGCCGCAGGCGTCCTCTGATAGAATCCCAACAGCCGTGCGGGACGCGAAGATGCCACCCACCCAGACCAACGGTTCGGAGCCGCCGCCCAGCCGGATGGAACTCCGCGCCCGCCTCCGGGAGCGCCCCGCCCAGCGCGCGGCGGACTTCTTGAGGGAAAACCCCTGGCTCTGGGCGGCCGTCTTCCTGGCCGTCGTCTTCGGGATCTACGCCCAGCGGTATCAGGTGCAGCCGCCGCCGGATCTTCCCGTCGGGGCGGTCACCACCCGAGACATCCGTGCCCCGTTCGACCTCCAGATCGTCGATGCGGTGGCCACGGGACAGAAGCGGGACGAGGCGCGGGGGAAGGTCAATCCCGTATACGATTGGGACTCGGGACGGGCGGCGGCGGGGACGGCGCGCCTTCGAGAGGCCTTCGCGACGGTCCGTACGGAAGCCGGGGAGTTCCGTGAGCGGGTGCGGTCGGGGGAGGTCCCTTCCAACGCCCGCTCCGAGGAGGAGGAGAAACTCCTCGGTCGGATCTCGGAGGTGTTTGGAGGATCCCTCTCCCGTTTCACGATCAAACAGCTCCTCGCCGAGGGCTTCAGCGAGAACCTCCAGGAAGCCGTTGCATCGGTCCTTGCGGAGGTCCAGAAGCGAAAGATCGTGCCGACGGGAGATCTCTTCCAAGGGGCCCCCGTCATCCGAATCCGCGACATACGGCGGACGGGCTTCGAGTGGGACCAGAGGGACCCGCTCGCGGCGGACGTCGTGACCCTTCAGCAGGCCCGACGCCTCGTGGGGAACATGGTGGAGCAGGAGCCCGGCGTTCCGCCCGCCCTCCGGGGGGCCGTGGAGGAGCTCGTGCGCTCCCAGCTCCAGCCCTCGCTCACGTACTCGAGCAATGAGACCAACCTCAGGAGAGAGCGCGCCGGGGCCCAAGTCGAGCCCCTGGTGATCTTCCTGCGGAAGGGCCAGGTGCTCCTGAAAGCGGGCGAGATGGTGGACGCGGCGGCCCTCCAAAAGATCGCGGCCTACCGGGAGTCCAAGAAGGGGGTCGTGAATCTGCCGCTCCTCGGGGCGCTCCTGGCCTTCCTCCTGCTGCTCATGGCCTTCACCTTCATGTACCTGAAGACGTACCGCAAGGAGAACTGCCCGGACCTGAGCCTCTTCGTGCTGACGCTGATCATGGCGACGGTGTTCGTCGCTCTCTCCCATGTGATGGGCCTCCTGGTGAAGCTCCTGGCGGAGGGCGGGAAATCGGCCCTGCTGGACCGCCCCGCCTTCTTCCTCTTCGTGGCCCCGGTGGCGGCCGGGAGCATGCTCATGACGCTCCTGGTGAACCGCCACATCGCGGTGGTGTACACGCTCCTCTTCTCGGTCCTCTTCGGCGTCCTGGCGGACTTCAGCTTCGGAATGCTCCTCTTCGCCCTCCTATCCTCCTGCACGGGTATCTACGCGGGGGCCAAGCTCCGTCAGAGGACGGCCCAGTGGAAGGGGGCGCTTCTCATCGGGGCGGTCAACGTCCCGCTCGCCCTAGGGGTCCTCCTGACGGACCCTTGGTGGGCGGACCACCCGGTCCGGGACGTGGGCCTTCCCCTGAGCCTAGCGTTTCTCGCCGGCCTCCCCTTAACGGTCATGCTCGTCTCGGCCCTCCTGCCGCCCTTCGAAAGCTTCTTTCGAATCCTGACCGACGTCCGCCTCCTCGAACTCTCGAGCCTCAACCACCCGCTCCTGAAGCAGCTGGCCTTCGAGGCCCCGGGGACCTACAACCACTCCCTCATGATGGCCGCCCTCTCCGAGGCCGCCGCGAACGCCATCGGGGCGAACGGGCTATTCTGCAGGGTGGCCTGCTACTACCACGACATCGGCAAGCTCCTCAACGTCCCCTACTTCGTGGAGAACCAAGCCCCTCCGCAGAATCCCCACGATCGCCTGGCCCCTCGGATGTCCTCCCTCATCGTGGCGGCCCACATCAAGGACGGCCTGGGCCTGGGCCGACAGCACGGCCTCCCCGAGGCGGTCCTCGACATCATCCCCCAGCACCACGGGACGCGCCGGATCGGGTACTTCTTCGACAAGGCCCTGACCATGCTGGACCCCGAGAAGGACACGATCAACGAGGCCGACTTCCGGTATCCCGGCCCCAAGCCGCAGACCCGCGAGGCGGCCATCATCATGATGGCCGACGGCATCGAGGCGGGCTCGCGGGTGCTCAAGGAGCCCACGCACCACCGGCTCAAGGCCCTCGTGCAGGAGATCGTAAAGCGGGTGCAGGAGGAGGCCCAGCTGGAGGAGTGCGACCTTACGTTCCGGGATCTGGCCGTTCTCCAGGAGGCCTTCCTGAAGACGCTCATGGGCGTCTTCAGCCGCCGGATCTCCTATCCCGGGTACAGTTTCGACAAGGAGAAAGCAGATGGAGCGCCGCGAAGTTCGGCTCCACAGCCGGCTCCGAAAGCCCCCGCTGGCTAAGGAAGCCCTGGTCGCCTTCGCCCTGGACGCCATGAGTTGCCTGGGAGCTACGGGTGAGGTGGGCGTCCGTCTTTGTTCCGAGCGGTCCATGGCCGAAGCCAACCGCCGGTACCGGGGGAAGAGGGGAGCCACGGACGTCCTCTCCTTCCCCTCGGGGGGGCCGGCGGAGGACGGCGGGATCTACTTGGGGGACATCCTCATCGCCGTCCCCGTGGCGGCCCGGGCGGCCCGTGCCGCGGGACAACCCCTCGATACGGAGCTGCGGCGCCTCCTTCTCCACGGCCTACTCCACCTCTTGGGCTACGACCACGAGACCGACGAAGGAGCCATGGAGCGCAAGGAGAGGCGCCTCCGACGGCAGTGGGGGATCGCGTGACCGGAATCCTGGCCGGGATGGCCGCCGCGGGGCTGGCGCTCTTCTCCTTCCTGCTGGTCCGCTCCGCCCTCAACGCGCTCTCCCTCATGGCGGTGAGCCGGCTCGCCGAGGAGGAAGACCTGCCCCTCGTCGAGGGGGTGCGGCACTACCTTCGGCGCCGGCTGGCCTACCTCCTCACCCTCCAGTTCGGAATCCTGACGTCGGGCGTGGCCCTCACCCTTCTCGCGGCGGCGCTGCTGGCGCGCCTCGGCTCCCCCCACCCCCTCCTGTGGGGCTTTGCGTGGTGCGCGGCGGGCCTTCCCGCGCTGGCGGTGGTGGCCCAGGTGGTCGCGTCCCTGAGCCCCCACAAGGTCCTGCTTTACACGCTCCCGCTGGTGCGCGGCGCTCTCCTCCTCTTCGGGGTTCTGACCCTTCCACTGGACGCCGTCCTGTCGCGGCGGATCGACGCCGCGAAGGAGCGCCTGGGGGAGGGCGAAGACGACAAGGAGGAGGAGATCTCGGCCCTCATCCAGGTGGGCCAGAGCGAGGGGATCCTCGAGAGCGACGATTCGGAACTCATCCGGGGGGTCCTGCAGTTCGGGGACACCGTGGCGAGGGAGGTGATGACGCCTCGGACGGACATGGTGTGCGCCCCGTCGGACACCCCCCTGCGCCTCGCCGCCGAAATCCTGGCCAGGGCCCGCCACACGCGCCTTCCGCTGTACGAGGGCCAGATCGACAACGTGGTGGGGGCGGCGTACCTCAAGGACTTCCTGGCTCCGCTCCTGGCGGGGGACGGCGACCGCCCGGTGTCGGCCTACGCCCGCCCGGTGCCCTTCGTGCCCGAGAACAAGCCCATCTCGGATCTGCTCCGCGAGTTCCAGGCCGGGAAACTCCAGCTGGCCATCGTGGTGGACGAGTACGGCGGTGTGGACGGTCTGGTGACCACCGAGGACCTCATCGAGGAGATCGTCGGGGAGATCCAGGAATCGGCGGAATCGGAGGAGGAGCCCTTCCACGAGGCGGCCCCCGGGACATTCGTCGCCCTTGGACGCGCCTCCGTCTACGACCTGGCGGCCCGGCTCGACGCGGACCTTCCGGAGGGTGACTACGACTCGGTTGCGGGATGGATCAGCACGCGCCTCGGCGCCATCCCCCACACCGGCCAGCGGCTCGCCTTCGACGGGCTCGACGTGGAGATTCTCTCCGCCGACCGGCGCCGGATCCACAAGGTGAAGGTGTCTCGGACGCCCGCATCGCCGGGTGAAGAAGGTGCGCCGGGTCCGGGTTGAGGCCCGGGGCGCGCCACACGGGAGGCGGCCTTGCGCGTGATCGTCGAAGTGTCGTTCGTCCCGCTGGGCGTCGGCCTGTCGCTTTCCCCCTACGTGGCCGAGTGCCTCAAGATCATCGAGGGGAGCGGGCTCAAGCACGAGCTGCATAGCATGGGGACCAACCTGGAGGGCGGCTGGGAAGAGGTCATGGCGGTGGTCAAGGCTTGCCAGGACCGCCTCTTTGAGATGGGGGCACCCAGGGTGACCACGTCCATCAAGGTCAGCGCCCGCGCCGACCGGCAGCCCTCCATGGAGGAGAAGGTGGCCCACGTGCGCCGCCTCCGGCAAGGCGGGGCGCCAGGCGATCGTTGAGGCCCTCGCACTGGTTCGGGCGCGAGGGTGGAAGGAAGCCCGGAGGAGCCCGAGCCGCGGGCGGGCACCTCGAAGAACCCCAACCTGTCGCGTAGGAGTCCGCCGTGATTCGAAACACCCTGTTGGCCTCGGTCCTTGTGCTCGGGTCCCTTCACGCGATGGCCGCCGGGGCCCCCCGGGCCTTCACGTACTCGGTCGTGGCCCGGGACCCCGTCACGGGCGAAATGGGCGTGGCCGTGCAGTCCCACTGGTTTTCGGTGGGATCGGTGGTCCCGTGGGCGGAGGCGGGCGTGGGCGCCGTGGCCACCCAATCCTTCGTGGAGCCCTCCTACGGCCCCTTGGGCCTCGCCCTGATGAAGACGGGGAAGACCGCCCCGGAAGCGCTCAGATCTTTGCTGGCCGGAGACCCGGGGGCGGCCGTTCGGCAGGTGGCCATGGTGGACGCGCGGGGCGGGGTGGCCGCCCACACGGGCGAAAATTGCATTCCGGCGGCGGGGCATTCGACGGGGCCCCAGTATTCCGTCCAGGCCAACCTCATGGAGAGCCCCCAGGTGTGGCCCGCCATGGCCAAGGCCTTCGAAGAGTCCAAGGGGGACCTCGCCGAGAGAATGCTCGCGGCACTCCAGGCGGCCCAGGCGGCGGGGGGAGACATCCGCGGAATGCAGTCGGCGGCCATCCTCGTGGTCAGAGGAACGTCCACGGGACGTCCTTGGGCCGATACGGTTTTCAACCTCCGCGTCGAGGATTCGCCCGAGCCCCTGTCGGAGCTGAGGCGGCTCGTGAGGCTCCAGCGGGCCTACAACCACGCCTCGGCGGGGGACGAGCACGCCGCCGCGGGCAAGATGGACCAGGCCCTCCGGGAGTATGGGGAGGCCGCGCGCCTGGCCCCGGAGGTGCTGGAACTCCCCTATTGGGAGGCCGTGGCCCTCGCCTCCAACGGCCGGTTGGAGGAGGCCCTGCCCATTTTTCGGGACGTCTTCGCCAAGGAGCCCCAGTGGGCGGACCTCACCCCGCGGCTTCCCGCCGCGGGCCTCCTGCCGAAGGATCCCGAACTCCTGCGGAAGATCTTGTCTCAGGTGGAGCCCTAGTGCCCCGAATCGGAAATTCGCGAACGATTTGTCCGCCTCGGGACACTTCGCGGGGAAGGCCATACGGCTTGCGGAGGGCGGCCTCGGGCCGGGCCATCCGCCCGCCCTCCCCGCGCGCCCTACCGGGGAAGGCGCGGCGGCGCCTTCCCCGGACCCCCACCCGCCGTGGGGCGAGGGTCCATTCCTTATCGAACTTCTAACTCGCCACACGAGCAGGCTGCAGAAAAAACCTTGCGGGCCGCGCGCAAGAGGCTTGGGGGGAGGAGTTCGGGCCGCCGGGCCGAGCCCGGCCCTTGACACCCGACGAGTGAGGGCATACACTGCTTATCTGAGCAGTTGCTCATATGTTAGGGGGCGAGAATGGCGGCGGTAGCGGAGAAGAGGACGGCGGTCCGAACCAGGCACCAGGCTTACAGCGACAGGACGTACAACGCCATGGCGGAGACCTTCCGTGCCCTGGCCGACCCCACCCGCACGCGCATCGTGCACATCCTCTCCTCGGGCGAACTCTCGGTCAACGAGATCGCCGAACACCTTTCGGTGAGCCCCTCGGCCGTCTCCCACCAACTTCGGATGCTCCGGCAGCTTGGCCTCGTCCGCTTCCGAAGAGACGCCCAGCAGGCCATCTACGCCCTGGACGATCCGCACGTGGCCATCCTCTTTCAAGAGGCCTTCGAGCACGTCAACGACTTCGTGCAGGAAGGGCGGAAGAGGCGGGAATGGCTCTGAGGGAACCGATCTTGGAAGGCGACGGCCGGCCGGAGGCGGATCGGCCGTCGGTTTCTCCCACGCTTTTCTTGGTGGGAAGCCCCAATGTGGGCAAGAGCGTCTTGTTCGGGGCGCTGACGGGATCCTATGCGGTCGTCTCCAACTATCCCGGCACGACCGTGGAGGTTTCCCGGGGGACAGTGAATCTTGAGGGTCGGCGTTGCGAGGTTGTGGATACCCCCGGCATGTACTCCCTGCGGCCCATCACCGAGGAAGAGCGCGTGGCCCGGGACATCCTTCTCCAGTCCGACGGGCTCATCGTTCACGTCGTAGACGCCAAAAACTTGCCCAGGATGCTTCCCTTGACGCTGGAACTCGCCTGGCTCGGCAGGCCCCTCGTGCTGGTCCTCAACCTCATGGACGAGGCCAGGCAGAGGGGCATCCGGGTGGACTCGGCGCGGCTCTCGGAAGCCCTCCGCGTGCCCGTGGTGGAGATGGTGGCCACCCGGGGCGAGGGCCTGGACGCCCTCCGGCGCGTCGTATCCCATCCGCCCGACCCGCCTGCCGCCCCGGTGGTCTCCTTCCCCAAGCGCGTGGAGGCGGCCCTGGCGGCGCTCGAGCCTTACTGCGGCCGGTTCTGGGCCCTCCGCCACCTGGAGGGGGATCCAGCGGCGGCGGAAGCGGCGCCCGTTCCGTCCGCAAAGGTCGAGGAGGCGCTCCGCCGCCTGGAGGGGCACACGTCCCGCAGGTCCCTGGAGGCGCAGATCGCCGGGGGCTTTTCGGTGGCCGCGAGAACGATCCTGGAAGGATCGTACCGAAAGGAAGGCCCTGGAAATTCAGTCCTTCAGGACCGGCTGGACGGGCTCCTCCTGAATCCGTGGACGGGCTTTCCCGTCCTCTGCGTGGTTCTGTACCTGGGTCTTTACCAGTTCGTGGGCGTCTTTGGGGGAGGAACCCTCGTGGGGTTCCTCGAGGGAACGGTCTTCGGCGAATGGATCAACCCCTTCCTGGAAAGGGTGTTCGCCGCACTCGTGCCCGCGGATTGGCTCCGTTCCCTTTTCGTAGGGGAGTTCGGGCTCTTCACCCTGGGGCTCCGGTACGCGGCGGCCATCATCCTTCCGGTGGTTGGGACCTTCTTCCTCGCCTTCTCGGTCCTGGAAGACACGGGCTACCTCCCAAGGCTGGCCATGATGCTGGACCGGGTCTTCAAGGGGATCGGCCTGAACGGACGCGCGGTCATTCCGCTGGTCCTCGGCTTCGGGTGCGACACCATGGCCACCATGGTGACGCGGATCCTGGAGACCCGGCGCGAGCGGGTCATCGCGACCTTCCTCCTGGCCCTATCCATCCCCTGTTCGGCACAGATCGGGGTTCTCCTCGGCCTCCTGTCCGCCCACCCGAGGGCATTGCTCCTGTGGGCGGTCATCGTCCTCTCCGTGTTTCTCGCCGCGGGCTCCCTCATGGCGCGCCTCCTGCCGGGGGAGAGGCCGTCTTTCTTCATGGAACTCCCCCCCCTTCGTTGGCCCTCCTTTACGAACGTCTGGACGAAGACGGCGAGCCGGATGGGTTGGTATTTCCTGGAGATCGTCCCCCTCTTCCTGGTGGCCTCGCTGCTTATCTGGCTGGGTACGGTGACGGGATTCTTCCCCCTCCTCGTCGGTGCGCTGGAGCCCGTCGTCGGGTTTATCGGGCTGCCCCCTCAGGCAGCCACCGCGTTCCTCTTCGGGTTCTTCCGCAGGGACTACGGAGCGGCGGGCCTCTACGACCTCCAGTCCGCGGGCGCGTTGACGGGGGCGCAGCTCCTCGTCGCGACGGTGGTCCTCACCCTCTTCCTACCCTGCATCGCCCAGTTCCTCGTGATGCGGAAGGAACGGGGTTGGCCCGCTACCCTGGCCATGTCCGGCACCATCCTCGCAGTGGCCTTCTCCGTGGGTTGGATTCTCAAGATAGGCCTGGACTTGTGGGGGGGGGTCCTGTGATGCGGTGCGCCCTGTGCGGGCGGGACTTCGAGCCGGACGAGGGACAGGAGGCCTGCCGGGCGTGCGCCCTCGTCTCCGCCGGGTGCGGCAAGGCGCGGTGCCCGCACTGCGGATACGAAAACCAGCGTCCCCTCCGGGACGCCTGGAGCGCTCTCCGGGAGCGGTGGAGGGGTTTGACCCATGGTTCATCAAACCGACATTAGCGAAGCGGAACAGGAAGTCCTGGAGCAGTTGTGGCAGCACCAGGAGGAAGGCACGGCCCTCGGGTCCTCGGCCTGCTCCCAGGTGAGAGACCTCGGTTTCGCCGAGCGCGGGTGGGTGAATTCGGATGGGGAGACCCTCACGCCGGTTGGGCTGGACCTTGCGCGAAGGGCCATTCGGAGGCATCGCTTGGCGGAGCGCCTTCTGGCGGACCTCATGGGGGAGAGGCAGGAAAACGCAGAAGAGGATGCCTGCCGCCTGGAGCATTCTCTGGTGGAAGGGCTCGCCGAGAAGGTCTGTACGTTCTTGGGCCATCCGCGCGTGTGCCCCCACGGGAACCCCATCCCGGAGGGCCCCTGTTGCCGGGCCGCGCGGTCCAGCGTGGATCCCGTCGTGGCGCCCCTGCACGCCTTGAAGGCCGGCGAAACGGGAGTCATCGCCTACCTGGCCACCCCGCACGGGGAGGACCTGCAGAAGTTCCTGTCCATGGGCATCCACCCGGGAGACGACATCCAGCTCGTCCGGAAGACTCCCTCCGTCGTCTTCCGGAGCGGCGAGTCTCAGTTCGCCGTGGACAGGGACCTCGCCTCCCAGGTGTACGTCCGCCGCAGGTAGTCTCAGTCCCGTCTGGAGGAGGGTCAAGCGGCGGCTTCAAGCACCCTTTCGAGTACCGAGGCCACGTGGTCGGCGAAGGGCTCCAGGCCCTCGCGTCTCGTGAGTCCCATGAGTTCGTGAGGGGAGATGGCCCCCATGAGAACTCCGTCTCCATCCCTGCGGACGATCACGTTGCAGGGCAGGAGCAGACCGATGTTCGGCTCAGCGGTGAGCGCCTGGTGGGCCACCGGTGCATTGCAGGCCCCGAGGATCACGTACTCGGGGAAATCGACGCCCAGCTTCTGCTTCATGGTGGCTCTCACGTCGATTTCCCAAAGGACGCCGAAGCCGTTCGCTTGAAGGGCCCCTCGCAGGGATTCCAGGGCTTCCTCGAAGGTCTTGGAGGAGCGAACGTACATTCCGTAGGTCTCTTTCGTGGCCATGCGGTCCTCCCACGGGCGCTGCGTCGCCGCCCAAGGCCAGGAAGATGCGACGGGCGGGCGGAAGTAACCGGGCGAGTTGGAGGGGCGGGGCGGGATGGGGTCAGTTCATCTCGTGGAGGACCACTCCCAGGGACTTTCCCATCACCTTGAATGTACTCTGGACTTTGCCTCTCACCTGCTTTTTCTGGCCCTCGGCCGGAAGGGCGCCCCGGGTCACTACCGTGATTTCGCCGGTGGCGTCCCGGATCACGTAAAACCCCTGTTCCATGAAGGGAAGCTTCGTGGCCGACAGCACCTCCCCCCTCACGGTCACCGTTTGGTTCTCATAGCGCCCAGGCTCTCGGACGATGTCGCCGATTCGCGTGGGAAGAAGAGCGCAGGCCGTGGTCAGGAGCCACGCCGCAGAAAGAAGCGCGGCGGCCGAAAGGAGCATCGCTTTCCGCATCGTTGCCTCCACCGTGGCATTGTAGTCCCAGTCCGAAATCGGAACAAAAAGGGGGGATGCAAGGGCCGGAAGGCCCAGGGCCGATCCGGGGGCATGGGATTCCGTGACACGGACGACGGAAGGCC
>JBFLVU010000065.1:0-12939 GCA_040758175.1 Acidobacteriota bacterium
CTCGGGCGCCGTCTCCGTGCCCCAGGGCGGCGACCAGGCCTTCACCATCACCCCCGATACGGGCTTCCACGTCGCCGACGTCCTCGTGGACGGATCCTCCGTGGGCGCCGCCGCCTCCTACACCTTCACCAACGTCCAGGCCGACCACACCATCGCCGCCTCCTTCGCTCCCGACAACTCCCCGCCCGCTATCTCGGGCCTCGTGGCCAGCCCCGACGTGATCCCTTCGGGCACGGGCTCCTCGACGATCACCTTTACCGCAGTAGACCCCGACGGCGACGCCGTAACATGGAGCGCCTCCCTCTCGGGCTCCACCTCCACCGGGGAACTCGGCTCCCTGAATGCCACTTCGGCCACGGTACCTTCGGGCACCCTGGTGACGGTGACCTACTCGGCGGACAAGGCGGGAGCGGGGAGCGTGACCATTACTATCGACGCCGTGGACCCCTCGGGCGCCCCCGCAACGCCCCAGGCGGTGACGCTGACGCTCCTGTGATTCGGTAGGAAGGTTTCTCGAGCCAACACACCCAGGGCGGCCTTTTGGCCGCCCTGGGCGCGTCAAGGGGCCCGCAGCGGGACGAACTGGAACCGATCCACGTCCACGAGTCCCCGGTCCGTGAGCTTGAGGGAGGGAATGACGGGAAGAGCGAGGAAGGAGAGGGTCATGAACGGCGCCGGAAGGGTGCATCCGAGACCGCGGGCGGCCGTGTGGAGGGCCTCCATAGCGGCGGACACCTGTGCGGCGCTCCCAAGGCTCATGAGACCGGCCACCTCCAGGGGCAGGGTCGCAAGCGCCTCACCACCCCGGACGGCGGCAAGCCCTCCTCCCATCTCCTCCACCACCCGGGCCGCCCCAGCCATTTCTTCGGGGGACGTCCCGACGATCACGAGGTTGTGGCTGTCGTGGCTCACCGTGGAGGCCAGCGCGCCCGCTTGAAGGTCGAAACCCCGGACGTATCCAAGCCCAACGCGGCCCGTTCCCCGGTGGCGCTCCACAACGGCCGCGTACTGCATGCCGAAACCGGCTCCCGCTTCCTGCGCGAGGCCCGTATCGGATCGGGTGACGATCTGGTCGGGTTCGACCCCGATGACGCGGACCTCCCCCGACTCGGGGAACTTTCCCAGAAGCCTCCGCAGGTCGGGTGGAAGCCGGACCGTCGAAAGCGCTTCCCCCGCGGCGCCTCTCTCGACGGGCTCCAGGAGGCTTCCCGCCTCGGCCACCTTCTTTCCCCGGTGGTACACGGCCGCCACCTCGAAGGACCTCAAGTCTTTCAGGACGACGAGGTCGGCGAGAAACCCGGGCGCCACTCCGCCCCGGTCCCCGAAGCCGTAGACCAGCGCCGGATTGAGGGTCACGGCCCGCAGGGCAGCCATCGGGTCGAGGCCCCAGGAAACGGCCTTCCGGAGGGTCGCGTCCAGGTGACCCTCGCGCAGGAGGTCCTCGGGGTGGCGGTCGTCGGAGACGAGGCAGATCCTCGTGGCCGTCCCGGAAGTCACGGCCGGCAGGAGGTGCCGAAGGTTGCGCGCGGCCGAGCCTTCCCGCAGGAAGACCCACATCCCCCGGCGGAGCTTCTCGGTAGCCTCTGCCGCCGTCAGGCATTCGTGGTCCGTGAGGATGCCCGCCCCCGCGTACGCGTCAAGCCCCGATCCGGAAAGGCCGGGGGAGTGGCCGTCCACGGGTTTCCCCCGTAGGGCGGCGGCCCGGACCTTTGCAAGGACCTCCTCCATACCGAAAAGAACGCCGGGGAAGTTCATCATCTCGGAGAGGGCGGGGGCCTCGGGATAGCGGTCCAGGACTTGGACCACATCCTCCGGCCCGAGGGACGCGCCTGCCGTTTCCATGTGGGTCGCCGGCACGCAGGAGGGAACGCTCCAAAAGATGTCCATCGGGAGATCCCGTGAGGACCTTCGCATGTAGTCGTATCCGGCGATCCCGAGGACGTTTACGATCTCGTGCGGATCGCTCACCGTCGCTCCCGTTCCATGGGGGACCACGGCCTCCGCGAAGCCCTCGGGGGTGAGCATGGAGGACTCCACATGGATGTGCGCATCCGTGAAGGCCGGGGCAAGGATCCTCCCCTGGAGATCCACGACCTCCGCCGAACCCGCCGCCGCAGGCCCCAGAGAACAAACGCGGCCCTCGGCCACAGCCACCGGAGCGTCGAGGAGTTCTCCCGTGAAGGTGCACGCGACCTGGCCGTTCACGAAGACCAAGTCCGCTGGCTCCTCCCCCCGGGCAACGAGAATCCGGCGCTTCAGAGATTCCAGGGATTCCGGTCTTCGCATGGATTGACTCCCGCAGGTTCCGCCCGCGATTTTAGGCTTCGTTGTGAATGTCCAGGAATACCGTCTCCAGCCCGAGGGCCTCGCGCAGGTGGTCCCCGAGCGCGCGTACCCCCACCTTCTCCGTGGCGTGGTGGCCCAGGGCCGCAAATGTCACGGCGGCCTCCCGGCAAAGAAACACCTCCGGCTCTCCCGGCTCCCCCGTCACGTAGGCGTCCAGGCCGAGGGCGACGGCCTCGGAAGCCTCCCGGGCGGCGCCTCCGGAACAGATGCCGACCGTGGAGACGGCCTCGGGGCCGGCGGCCTCCAAGAAGGCGGGGTGGCCGAAATAAGATTCGAGCCGCTGGACGAACTCGGATCTCGGCAGGGGAGAAGGAAAGCGGCCCCGGAAGCCGATGGGCGTTCCGTGGTACACGGCGAAGGGTTCCAGGTCCTTCAGTCCGAGGTCCCGAGCGGCCCGCGCGTTGTTGCCGACCAGGGGGTGCGCGTCCAGGGGCAAATGGTAGGCGAGAAGGCTCAAGCCCGAGTCCAGGAGCGACTGGAGCCTTTGCCTGTGGATTCCCGTCACGGGCCGGGGCCAGTCGCCCTTCCAGAAGAGTCCGTGGTGAACGACAAGGGCATCCGCTCCCAGAGCCGCGGCTTTACCGAAGGCCTCCCGGCAGGCTGAAACGGCCAGGGCGATGCGATGGGGCTCGGCCCTGCCCTCCACTTGAAGCCCGTTGAGGGCATCGTCCTGAAATCGGGAAACCTCCAAGAAGGAGTCCAGGTGGGCAACCAGTTCCGAGAGGGTCAGGGCCACGGGTTCCTCCTTCAGATGAACAAGATCCTATGCGCCCGCGGCCCGATTGGGCGCCTCCCATACTCACACAGGCAGAGCCCGGAGCACCGCCTCGGCCCGGGCCACATCCTCGGGGCGGTCCACCCCGCATCCGGGCCACGGGACGACGGCCGCGCGGATTTCCACTCCCCTTTCGAGCGCTCGCAATTGCTCGAGCCGCTCCATGCCCTCCAGGACTCCCTCGGGCCAGCTCGTAAAGACCTCCATAAAGGCCCGGCGGTAGGCGTAAACGCCCACGTGGCGGTAAAGCCGGGATCCCGCAAAGGGTGCATCCCTCAAATGGGGCACGGGGCTTCGAGAGAAGTAGAGGCACCGGGCCCTCTCGCCGAGGACGACCTTTACCACGTCGGGGTTCTCGTAGTCTTCGACCCGGTCGAGCGGTGCGGCCAGGGTTCCCATGGACAGCTCCGGATCCGACGCCATGAGGTCCAGGAGGGTTTCCACGGCTCGGGGCTCCAGGGCCGGTTCGTCGCCCTGGAGGTTCACGATGACGTCTCCGTCCCACCCCCGGACAGCCTCCCAGACCCGGTCCGTGCCGGAGGGACAGGCCGAGGAGGTCAGGACGGCCTGTCCGCCGAAGTCCAGGACGGCCTGGCGGATGCCTTCGTCGTCCGTAGCCACGAGGACCCCCTCGATTCCGCGGATTCTTAGGGACCGCTCGACGACCCACTGAATCATCGGTTTGCCCAGGAGGAGGGCGAGGGGCTTTCCCGGGAACCGGGTGGACGCGAAGCGGGCGGGAATCACGGCCAAAGCGCGCATCAAGTCCTCCGCTGAGGGGCGCGCCATTAGTGTAGCAGGGGGCGGGCGAGTCTTGAAACCCTCCCGGGGCGGACATACAATGGGCCGCCACGGAGAGGGCGGCCGAACGCGAGAGACGGACCGCCGACAGGGAACGAAGGGGGAAGTGGACATGGGATTCCGCAGCCGACTGATCGCATGCATTGCGGCGCTGGTTCTTTCCGCGGGACTTTCCTGCGCCAAGCCCGCCCAGATCGAGATTTCTCCCAGCGAGCTTGTCTTGAGGGACCCGGGCGCCTCCAAGTCCTTGAACGTGACCGTCCTCGACAAGAAGGGCAACCCCATCGAAAAGGCCGAACTCCACTTTGTCAGCGGCGCGCCGGACGTGGCGGAGGTGGACGGGGAGGGAAAGGTGACGGCCCGTGGATCCGGTGAGGCGGTGATCACGGTGCGGGCAGGAGAGGCCGCGGCTCAAGCGACCGTTCGGGTGAGGATCCTCTCCAAGCTCGAAATCAAGGCGCCCGAGACGGGAGTCGTCGGGCCGTCGGGCTCCGTCGTGCCCTTGACCGTGACCGCCACCACCGACCGGGGCGACCCAGGCGATCTTGCGGACGTGACGTTTTCATCCTCAAACCCCCAGATCGCCCCCGTGGACGGATCGGGCCGCCTCACCGTCATGGGAGCCGGCCGCGTGAAAATCACGGCCGTTTCCGGAAGAACCCGCGCCGAGGCGGAGACCGACGTGATCGTGGAATCCCCTGTGGCCGTCAAGGTGGACGAGGCGAGCCAGACCGTGCCCCTCGGAGAGGCGGCGCCGCTGAGGTTCACGGTGATCTCGGACCAGGGCCGTCCCATGCGGGCCGACGTCCGGTTTGACGTGGTCCCTGAAAAGACGCTCGCGGTGGGCCCGGATGGCATCGCATCGGGCCTCTCCAGGGGTACGGCCACCGTGACCGTCCACGCGGGCCCCGCCAAGAATACGATCCGGGTCATCGTCCGCTGACGGGGGTGGGAAGGGCGGCCCTCCGAACCGTCCTGCCCATTCGCGCCGAGGTGAGGGTCGCCGCCTGGTCCACTGGAGGTGAGCGTGCGAATCGGCATCAACGGGCTCGGCCGCATCGGCCGGGGGCTCCTGAGGGCCCTCCTGCGGGACGGTCACCACCAAGTGGCCGCCGTCAACGACGTGGCCGAGGGGCGCGTTCTGGCCCACCTTCTGAATCACGATTCCTACTACGGGGCCACGAACCTCGCGGCGGCCGCCGACGGCGAAACGCTGTCCGTCGCCGGTTCCTCCATCCCCATGTTCCGCTTCCCGCACCCCGAGGGGATCCCCTGGGAGAAGGCCGGCGTGGACTGGGTCGTGGAAGCGACGGGGCGGTTCAAGGACAGGGGGAGCCTCCTCTCCCACCGCAGACCCACCCTGCTCACCGCATCGAGCCCCACGGTTGACCGGCAGGTTGTCTTCGGCGTCAACCATCGCGAAATCAGACCGCAGGAGACGATCCTCTCCGCCACCTCCTGCACGACCCACTGCGTCGTCCCGCCCCTTTGGGCCCTCGCGTCCCGCTTTTCCATGGACTCCGTGCTTTTCAACACGGTGCATTGTTACAACGTCAGTCAAACGCTCGTGGACGCTCCTCAAAAGGACCTTCGGCGCGCCCGGGCCGCGGGTTTGAACCTGATCCCCACGACTACGAGCGCCTCCCTCGCCGTGGAATCGGTGCTCCCGAGCCTCGCGGGCAAGGTCCGCGGGATGGCCGTTCGCGTCCCGGCCCCTGCCGTGTCCCTGACGGAAATCACGCTGTGCATCGATCGACCGACCACGCCCGAAGCGGTGGTGGAGTGTCTGGAGGAGGCCGCGGATGGCCCCCTCCGCGGGGTCCTGGCCCTGTCCCGCGATGAACTCGTCTCCCAGGATTTCCTGGGGCACCCCGCCTCCTCCATCGTGGATACGGGACTCACCCAGACCAAGGGCCGGATGGCCCGGGTCGTGGCCTGGTACGACAACGAATCCGGTTACATTCATCGCCTCTTGGACCTGCTGACCTTCCTCGAGGGAGGGGCCCCATGAAAGTCTACCGCTCCGTCCGTGATCTTCGCGTCGAGGGCAGACGGGTCTTCCTGAGGGCCGATTTCAACGTCCCCCTAAAGGCCGGCACCATCGCCGACGACACCCGGATCCAGGCCGCCCTTCCCACGGTGAGGCACTTGTTGGAACGGGGGGCCTCCGTGGTGGCCTGTTCGCACCTGGGCCGTCCCAAGGGAAAGCGCGTCGCCGAGCTGTCCCTGGGGCCCGTGGCCCGCCGTCTCCGCGAAAGCCTCCCGGGGGTCCGCGTCACCTTGAGCGAAGACGTTGTCGGCCCTTCCGCCCGCAGGGGCGCGGAGGGGCTGGCACCCGGAGAGGTCCTTCTCCTCGAAAACATACGGTACGAGCCCGGCGAGACCGTGGGCGACCCTTCGCTCGCGGAGGCCCTGCGCAACCTGGCGGATCTCTACGTCAACGATGCCTTCGGCGCCGCCCACCGGTCCCACGTCTCCGTGTGCGCCCTTCCAAGGGCCTTCCCGACGCCGGCCATCGGATTCTTGATGGAGAGGGAGCTTGAATACCTCTCGGACCGTCTTTTGGATCCGGTCCGCCCCTACGTCGCCTTTTTGGGCGGCGCCAAGGCCGCCGACAAGATCCCGGTCCTTCGCAAACTGCTCGACAAAGTGGACATCCTGGGAATCGGAGGGGCCATGGCCTACACGTTTCTCCTGGCCCGCGGGATCTCCATCGGGCAAAGCCGCTGCGAGCCCGAGCTCCAGGAGGAATGCCAGAGGATCCTCGACGAGGCCGAAGGCCGAGGCATCCGTGTCCTCCTTCCTCTGGACCACGTGGCCGCTCCTTCCCTGGAGGAAGCCGGGGCCGCCGTGGCCGTCGAGGGCTCGTCGGTGCCTGACCACCTCTCCGCGTTTGACATCGGCCCGAGGACATCGTCGGAGTTCGCCGCCGCGGCCGCCACCGCCGGCACCATCTTCTGGAACGGTCCCATGGGCGTTTTCGAGCGCCCCCCCTTCGACGCGGGGACCGTTTCCGTGGCGCGGGCCCTGGCGGGCTCCCGGGGCATCACCGTGGTTGGCGGAGGGGATTCGGTGGCCGCGGTCCACCGGGCGGGAGTAGCCGGACGCATCTCCCACATTTCCACCGGCGGCGGAGCCACCTTGGAACTCCTGGCAGGGGAAGCCCTTCCCGGCCTGGAGGCGCTCCGCACCGAACTCTGAGAGGAACCCAGCCTCCCCGAGACTTCCCCGGCGGGGCACCCGCCGCCACAAGATACGAGGAGGGCGGCTCTCGCCGCCCTCCCGTGCTTCCGATCCTAAGCCCTTGATTTACTGGGGAAGGACTCTGTCGCCGATCCCGATCTCCCCAAGCGAGCTTAACACCTTGACACAAGCCGTCTCCCGCTCCGTCGTGAGCACCACTCCCTCGCCCAGGACGTGCCGGATCGTGCCGATGTCCCCTGCGCTGAGGTCGAGGACTTCGCCGCCCAGGTCCTTGCCTTCGGTGTCACGGGCTTCCGCGACCTCTCCCGACTTGGCGCGCTTCTTGGGGCGGAAGAGGTCCTTCTCGCTCACCTCCACGCTCTGCTGCCGGTAGAGGTCCTTCCAGGCGCTGGTCAGACTGCCCTGGCTCGCCGGAAAACGGAAGAACCAGACCTTGTCTCCGGGCAGGAGCTGCCGCTCCGATCCCATGTCGATGTAAAGCGTGTTGTGCTGGCCGGTGCTCTCCATCCGGTCCTCGGTCCAAACGACCCTTCCCGCGGGTTTGTCGGAGGGAGGCAGCTCGAGGGGGATCTGGGGGCTCCTTTGGATGTTCCAGGGGATGGGGATGGGGCGGTACGGGACGAGCGAATCTCCCGGCCGGACGACGTCGCAAGATTGGACCACCTCGGCGATGGAGGCGTGCTCCTGGGCGGCCACCACGCGAACCTGGGCCGTCCGCCTGAGAATGCGGCCAAGGCCCTTGCCGCTATCCGGGTGGACCACTCTGGCGCCTTCTTGGATGACGAAGAACTGCTGGCCGTTCTCGAGCCCCTCGGCCTTGCCTTCATTGAGGTAGATCACGTCCCCCTTGGAGAGCGACTCCCGGCTGGGGATGGGGCCGCCTGCGACGGAGAGGTGAGGCCGCTGGAAGTCCCTCTGGATGAAGCCCGAGCAGTAAACATCGTATTCGCTGACGGGAGGAACCGGTGCTTCCTCCTCAAGCTGGAGAGCCTCCTCGGACGGCGTTTCGCCCGGGGCCGTCTCCGCAGGGCCTCCCCCCTGGTCGGTCAGGGGTATTTCCTCCTGAATCACCTGGGGTTTCTGGATGAACAGGGGGTCGCCGGGATAGATCCAATGCGCGTCCCGGATGTAGGGGTTGAGATCCCAGATCTGGGGCCACAGAAGCCACGTCCCCAACTTCTGTTGGGCGAGGCCCGAAAGCGTGTCTCCGGGCTGGATCGTGTACGCTTCCGCACCCTCCGGCGGCTTCTCGGGCATGACGTAGGGGGTCCAATGGCCGTCCGCCTCACGCTTCAGATCCCGCGGGGGAGCGGGTGAGCCCTTGTACGTCTTGGCCTTCTCCTGGACCTCCGGGGGAACGGATTGCGGGGCAACGCCCTCGGATGATTTCGGCTCCTCCGCGCTCTGGGCGGAAGCGCTCACCGTGGCGCCGAGCGCGAGCACCCCACACAGCGCGAGGAGCAAGAGGTACCGCAACCGAATTCGCATCGTTCTCTCCCCTCTCACGCGAGACCTGTTCTCCGTTAAAGTCTATCGAACGCCCTTTGAAAAGTCAAGTTTTCGGGGTCATATCCAATCTAATGGGTGAAGTTTTTTGCTCGGGTTTCGGGAACCTTGCAGCCCCCCTTGAAACGTGTACGATTCGCTCACATCCCCTTGATCGCCTTGCGGATAGACAGGGCCCTGGGGTGCCGCAGTTCGATGGCCTGGGCCTTGTCGAGGAAGGCCCTGCACCGGGCCAGGAGCCCGTTGTCCTTGTAGAACTCGGCGAGGTCCAGCAAATAGTCGATGTTCTTCGGATCCAACTGAACGGCCTGGAGATATTCCCGCTCGGCCATGTGCCTCGCCCTTTGCGACGGGTTCCTGTCGTAGATCTTGGCCATCAGAAAGTGGGCGGGGGCCGAGGCGGGATCGTGGAAGAGGGCCACCTTGAGGTATTGGGAGGCCTCGTAGGCCTGGTCCTGCTCCAAGTAGTCCCGGGCTAACCCTAGCATCTTCAAGGCCTCCGCCTTTCTGCCCTCGACGGAGGCGCTCCCCTCCGCCGAGGAGGGCGCCCTGGCTTCGGCCGGGGCCTCCGTTCCCCCCTTCCGCGACTGGAAGTAGGCCGTCTGGATCAGGAGTTGCGCCTCGTTTGCCTTGGCCTTGATGAGAAGGAGATCCCTTTGGTGTCTTCGGAACACCTCCGGATGCAGCATCTCGGGGCTGAGGCGCCTCAGCAGTGCCTCCGAAGCCCTCTGCGCCTCCGCGGGCGAGGCATCGGGGGGTACGCCCAGGATCTGGTAGGGGTTTTGGCCCGGGACCTGAAGGCTCCTGAGGAGGGAGAGGATGGCCTCGGACTGGCGGCGGATCTTGCCTTCCGCCTCCTCCAGGGAAAGGCGCAGGGCTTCGAGCCTGAACGGGGCCTCCACCGCCGGCTCGGGAGAGAGAAGCCCCAACATGCACAGAAGATAGACCCCTGAACCGACCTGCTTGCGCGTTAGGATTCCGGTGACGGAGAGATCCTTCAGGCTTTTGAATTCACCGCACTGGGAAAGAATGAACCCGTGCTCGGGACGGATGGCCAGGTCCTCCGGTATGGTGCTTCCGGAGACCCGAACCCGAAACCCCTCGGACCAAAGTACCTCCAGGGACTCCTCCGGCGCGTGCTCCATCAGCGGGACCAGGAGGGAGGGGATGTCCACGGGAACCAGCCCCTCGGGGATCACTGCGTCCGCGGCGCGTATCTCCAGGGCTTGGTGGGGCGAACATCCGGCCAGCGTGGAGAGAAGGACCGATTGCTTGGCCGCGAGCAAAGCGGGCGAGGGACCGAGGCGCTCTTCCTCTCCCGCCAGGGAAAGGTAGGGGTCCCCCTCCTCGAGGCCGACCTCCAGCCCGCGCTCCCTGAGCACCTGCACGTACCGCTCGGGATAGAGGAAGTGGCGGATGGTCCACAGGCTGCCCTTCCCGAAGAGAAGGGAGAGGGTTCCGAACTCCCCCCCCATGGTGATCTCCCGGGCGGTGAGATCCGTGAAGCCGGCCCCCAGGCACTCCAGAAGCGACATGCGGATCGGGACCTCCGCGGGCGCGAAGGGCGCGAGGAGGCTCTCCAGGTCTTCCTGGGACACGGGGCGATCGAGCAGGGCCAGGACCTTCAGGGAGTTTGCCTTGCGCCGGACGGACGCATCCGCCGCGGCCGGGGCCACGAGAACGAGGGGGAGCGGGGGGTCCGTCCGGCGGCAAACGGCGTCCAGAAAATTGAGCCCCTCCACGCCGACCAGGTGCATGTCGGCCACCATGACGGACGGCGTGGCTCCTTGGAGGATCTGGATCACCATGGCGGGGGAGGTTGCCTCGATCAGCTTCCACCCCTGGGAGGCGACACCCTCCACCAGGCCTTTCAACTCTGCGTCCTTGGACACTAGGAGTAGAACGCTCATGCCCCCCCTTTCCAGGCGTCCAGCGCCGCCCTGAGCTCAGGGGCCGACCCCGCGGCCTCCTCGAGGGAAAATCCGAGGAGACTCGCGTCCAAGGCCTGGCGCACGGCCCGGGTTCCCGCCGCCGTTCCACCGGGATGACCGTGGATCCCCCCCCCGAACTGGAGGATGACGTCCCGGCCGAAGATCGCCAGGACCTCCGGGATGTGCCCGGGATGGAGCCCCCCCGAAGCGATGGGCATGCAGTCCGCCACCCCCGCCCAGTCCTGCGGGACCGTGTCGGGCCCGGCATCCATCCCTGCCGACGTGAGGGCCCGGATCGAGGCGAGGACTTCCTCCCTACCGCCGGCCATCTTGCCCACGGCCGTACCCACGTGAAGCTGGTCGATGCCGGCCAGGCGGGCCGACCGGGAGAGGACGGCCATGGCGATTCCGTGGTCGGACAACCGGGTGAAGGCGGCGTGCATGGCCCGGTGCCCGTGGAGGATGAGGGGAAAACCGACGCCCCGAAGGCTCTGAACACCCGCCCACCCGGCCGTCACGAGATCCACCATGGCGACCTTTCCTCCGAGGTGCGACACCTGGCCCGCGCGCTTAAGCATGACCTCGGTGGAGGCCGTGACGTTGGGGATGTAGGCCTTGGCCTGCCCCGTCACGTCCTCGGCGTGACGGGCGGCGTCCAGGCAGGCCCGGAGGCGCTCCTCGAAGGGGCAGAAGGCCTGGGAGGTGAGGTTCTCGTCGTCCTTGACCACGTCGCATCCTGACGCCATGGCCTCGAAGACGACTTGGGCCTGTTCCTTCGGGGAGAGGCCGATCTTCGGCTTGACGATGGTCCCCACCAGGGGGCGGTCGGGGACCCGGAGGGCTTCCCGAATCCCGCGGATGCCCATTCCCGGGCCGGGGAAGGAGCCCGTCAGCGCCTTGGGGAACGAGATCGCCGCCACCCTCAGCCGCTTCACGTCCTTCATCCCGAAGATGTTCCCCGCCACGGAGGAGTAAACCTGGGCCATGTTGCCGGGCTCGAACAAGGCGGCGCCGTAGGCCACGCAGGCCCTGGACCCTTCGATGGAGAGGACCCTCGCCCGGAGCCGTTCGCGTAGCTCGGGGGAAAGGGTGCCCACGTCCGTCCAGGTTCCTATGGATGACTCGGCGGCGAGCGCGTTGCAGGCCTTCTCCATGGAGATGCCCCCGGCGGGAACCACGTCGAACAGGCAAAGCAGGTCGTCCTCTCTCGGGCTGGCCCCCAGGTCCAAGTAAGGGTGCTCACAGGACATGCGCGCTCCTCTATGGCCTCCGATCCCGGGCGGGGTCCCATTCCTGGGCGAGGACGTCCTTGACGAGCCCCTTCTCGGTGACGAAGGCGGTGATGTACTTCAAGTGTACCTTATCGAAGGCCGGATTGAAGACCCGAACTCCCGGCGGCGCATCCGGCCAAACCTCCCGGGCTGCCCGCTCCTCCACCCTCTCGTCCACGCGATCCCTGACCACCTTCAGGGTGAGGGCGGCGCAGTAGGTGGGCACGTCGTACCGGCTGGCGACCACGCAGAAGATTCCCGTGCCCACCTTGTTGATGAGATACCCGGAGGGCAGGATCGCGTCCGCTCCGAAGAGAAAGAGGTCCGCGCCGTCCAGCGCGTACTTGGCGGCGGAGTCCACCATGTGCACGACTTCCACGCCATCCGCCGCGAGTTCCGTTGCCGTGATGCGCCCCTGGTACCGGGGGCGCGTCTCCGTGTTCAGGACCTTGAAGCGCCTCCCGCGCCGGTGCGCTTCCCGCAGGATGGAGACGGCGGAGGAGGAATGGCAGTGGGTGAACACCGTCATCCCTTCGAGGATGAGGTCTGCGCCCGCGGCCGCAAGCGCCGCCTCGTCGCTCCGCACGCGGTCGAGAAGGCCCGCGGCCCATTCGATGGGAGAGGCGGAGTCGCCGAGGGTCTCCAGAAACGCCGCCAGGAGGTTTCGGAGCATGGGCTCGTTGGGGCGGGCGGAAATCAGCAGGGACGACGCTTCGCGCCGGTCCGCGGTCGGGTCCCGCTCGAGGTCCTGCGCCAAGGCCTCCAAAGCCGCCTTGGCGATGGCGTTGGCCCCCTGGATCTCCAGGGAGCGGATTCGCGCCGCCGTCTCCTTCACGCCTTCCATGGAACCCCCCGGACGGTTTTTCCCTTCACTCCACCACGAGCATCTCCGGGTGGCGCTCCCAGTATTCCCAGGCGAAGCCGAGGTCCGCCTCTTGCTCGGCGTGAATCCTGAAAAGCGGCTCCCCCTCCCGGACCCCGTCTCCCACCTTCTTGAGGAGGTCCAGGCCCGCGCCCAGATCCAGGGGCGCGCCTGCCAGTTTGGCGCAC
Source organism: Acidobacteriota bacterium (assembly GCA_040758175.1). Taxonomy (GTDB): domain Bacteria; phylum Acidobacteriota; class UBA4820; order UBA4820; family DSQY01; genus JBFLVU01. Next base: position 12,885 of record JBFLVU010000065.1, read on the forward strand.
TTGGCCACGAGGTGGTTGGCAAGGACCTTGACCCTGCCCGATCGGGGCGCCAGAC